>MDJM01000006.1 GCA_001994995.1 Candidatus Parepulonipiscium sp. PG-Nuni2H_MBin01
CTTCTACCAACCTCTTATATTCAGTTGTTAGAAGTAGTTTACACGAAAAAACACCTTTTGACAAGGTATTTTTTCTAAAATTCATGAGGTTACTTACTCACGACTGAAGTCACGAGTTTGCGTAACCTGTTCAATCAACCACAAGGATTGGAAATATTAGGATTTCCATGCAATCAGTTCAAACACCAAGAGCCTGGGGATAATAATGAAATACAGGAGTTTTGTCGGCTAAATTATGGTGTGACGTTTAAAATGTTTGCTAAGGTTGATGTCAATGGAGATGATGCAATACCTTTATATAGATACCTGCAAAAGCAAGAATCGGGAGTTTTAGGTGATAAAATCAAATGGAACTTTACAAAATTTTTAGTTGACATAGATGGTAACGTAGTTAAAAGATATGCTCCTACAACGAAACCATCGAAAATGCAAGAGGATATAGTATCATTACTACCAAATAGAACGTAGTTGGCAATAAAAAAGGGGTACTCCCCTTTTTAGCTCTAAAACCACATCACTTTCAAGACTATAAATCGTAAGTAATTGGCATATCTAAAATAATTAAATCCAAATATAATAAATTTTTGATAAAACCGTAATTCTGTTATAAAAAATTAATGCCAACCTGTCAGCGTTCATAAAAAATTTAGAAATATTTACCAGAAAAGCCACGTTTCCTCTATTGAAATTATATACCAAATATAGTATAATATCGCCTAGATACCATATATAGAAAATAGGGGGAAAAAAGTATTATGAATACAAAAAAATTTTTAGTAGCGTTAATAGGTGGAGTATCGTTACTAGGCGCTAATGCAGTTTGCGCACAAGCTCAGCATGATGTAATAGTTAAAGAATCCGCTGAGACTATTGAATACAATTATGGGGATGATACTATAATCGCACTAGTTAAGGCAACTTATCCAGAGTTTGAGGATATAGATTTAATAGTATCAAGCATTCAAAGTCAAGGTCCTATTACTAAAGTTGAACTTTTAGCTATGACTGGTTCTGAGTTATACGAACTTGAAATAGCTACTATTACTGTGAGATTTATCCATATTCATGATGACCATTGGGAATTTGAAATAATTAAAATAAATAATGAAGATATAACTATAGAATTCGATTTGTCTACTGCTGATGTTATTGATACTATTAAAACAGCTTATCCAAGTCTGTCAGATTTAGAGCTTATAGTATCTAATATTAGCCAAAATAAATCATTAGCAGAGGTAGAGTTAGTTACTAGTGAAAATATAGAGCCTATTAATATCGTTTTTATTCATAACCAAAAAGAATGGATTTGCTTAGGAAAAAAATCTTTCCAAGGGGCCAATTTGGAATTTGATTTACCTGATGAAGATGTAATGGCTACGATTAGAAAGGCTTATCCTGAGTTTTGTGATTTAGATATATGCTTTTCAAGCGTTATCACTGATGGAACTTTAACGGAAATTGAGCTACTGATATTTCCAGATGAGTATGAGCTAGATGCTCCAATTGAAACTATGACCATTGTTTTTGTTTATGATAACGATATGTGGTTATTTTTAGGACAGAAACCTACCGTACATGATACTATTTTATTTGATTTATCAGACAATGAAATTATATCATTAGTAAATAAAGCTTATCCTGATTTTGCTAGATTGGATTTGTTTGTTTCAAGCGTAACTAACCAAGGGGATATGGCTTGGGTTGATTTAGTTGTAGCATTTGATAACGAAACAGAGATAATATCTATACTATTTACCTACTTAAATGATAAGTGGGTACTAGTAGAATAACTAATAGCCCCTTAACAGGGGGCTTAATTTGTGGTTATCAAGAATATTACATAACATTCTGTTATCGATTTCTACCATTGTAAAAATAAGCATATTTGTAAAACTATATATTTACCTAAAGGTGGTTAAATTATGATTTTATATTACGGAAAAATTTATAAAGCAGAGCAACAAAACAGATTATTAAAAAAATTACCATTAGATATTAACAAAACTCTTACCAACTCTAGATTAGACCCAATGGTAGTAATAAATGCTTGTGATAAACTATCATCTAACATTATAGCGGGTCAATATAATCATTTATTATATACTTTAGATTTGGAACCTAATGTTATTAAACAACATTTGGCTAGCGCAATTAAATTTTTAAAAAAAGAAAGTCTACTAGCTAAGATGCAGCTTGAACTTAATAATATGCAGTTATATGAACCTTATACGGATACTTTACCATTTGCATCTAGAACTATTACTAAATGTATAAATCCGCTAGGCGCACTATTTCATGTGGCAGCAGGAAATGTAAATGGCCTATCCGCTTGTACTTTAGTAGAAGGGTTATTAGGAGGGAATATCAATATACTTAAACTTTCTAGAGAAGATAAAGAAATAACCTTTCAACTCTTATTAGAGCTTATAAAGATTGAACCTTTGCTTATACCTTATATCTATGTATTTGACACGCCATTACAAGATATTAAAGCAATTAAGAAAATGGCATTAGCCTCAAATGCAGTAGTTACTTGGGGCAATGATGTAATATTATCTGATATAAAAAAATTATTACCTACATCAATTAAATTTATTGAATGGGGACACAAAGTTAGCTGTTGTTACATTGATATAACTGCTGTAAATGATAATATGCTTTATGATTTAGCTATGCATATTACAATTACAAAACAACTTCTATGCAGTTGTTGTCAAGTAATTTATATCGATACAGATGACTTGGATATTATATATAGCTTTTGTGAAAAATTTCTTCCTTATTTAGAAAAAGTCCATAAAATCTATCCTATAAATCATATTGGGGCAGTAGCCCAAAGTACCATTCAATTATATAATTCTAATTTGTTACTAGATAATAATAAAATATTTAAAGGCTATGGTTGTAGTGTGCTAGCTAAAAATGATTATAATTTAGAAACATCATTTATGTTTGGCAACTGTTTAGTAAAACGTCTTCCTAGAGAAAAAATTGTGAGTACTTTACAGACCTATAAAGGCTCTATCCAAACTGTAGGACTTGTATGTCATAAAAATGATATAACTGAATTAACTAATTTATTACTAAGCGCTTCAGTGGGATGTATAAAAAGTCCGAGCGAAATGTCAGCTGCATTCTCATTTGATGCTTTAGATGGAGATTATCCATTACGGCGTTACACTCGTATTACACAAATAGAAAAGTAAACAATAGCAGGCACAAAAAATGTGTCTGCTATTGTTTTTTCTCAAATAAATATCCCAAACCCTTGATTAATTAAGGAATTAGCGTTAATATAGAATAAATTGTTAAATTTTGGGAGGGAACATATGATACCTGATTATATTCTTAATAAGGTTGATAAGCCAGCTAGATATATAGGTGGCGAATTAAATAGTTATAATAAAGATATTGATAAGATTGATATACACTTTGCATTTGCATTTCCAGATGTGTATGAGGTAGCTATGAGTCATTTAGGAATGCATATATTATATCATTTTTTAAATAGACGTGAGGATACATTTTGTGAAAGGGTATTTTCGCCGTGGGTAGATATGGAAAAGCTTATGAGAGAGAATAAGCTTGAACTATTTGGTCTAGAATCTGGTACACCAATTAAAAAATTTGATTTTATTGGAATAACATTACAATATGAAATGAGTTATACAAATATTTTAAATATGTTAGATTTATCTAATATACCTATTTTTAGTAGTGAGCGTACTGAGGATGACCCAATAGTCATTGCAGGAGGACCATGCGCATATAATCCAGAGCCGCTTGCACCATTTATCGATTTCTTTTATCTTGGTGAAGGTGAAGTATTATACGATGAAATTTTAGATTTATACAAAGCTTTTAAGCGACAAGGCCGTAGTAGGGAAGAGATTATTGAAGCTATGCTAAGGTTTGATGGCATATATATACCTAAATTTTATGAAGATACGTACAATAATGATGGAACTATAAAACAAAAAATTTCTTTACACCCTGATGCTAGATTACCTATTAGTAAAGTTGTAGTAGAAGATATGGATGCGGTCTTTTATCCAGACAAACAAGTTATTCCTTGGATACAAGCAGTTCATGATAGAGTTACTTTAGAGATGTTTAGAGGGTGTTTACGTGGCTGTAGATTTTGTCAGGCAGGTATGATTTATCGTCCGGTTCGCGAAAAGACTAAAGACACTTTAATTAATCAGGCGAAAAAGTTATTAGATTCTACTGGATATGAAGAAATATCACTTGCTTCACTTAGCACAAGTGATTTTAATGACTTAGATAATTTTTCCAAAGAGCTTATCGATGTATGTAATGAGAGAATGGTTAATATTTCATTGCCGTCTTTAAGAATTGATAAATTTTCTGTAGAACTTATGCAACGTGTGCAAGAGGTGCGTAAAAGCAGTTTAACATTTGCACCTGAAGCAGGAACGCAACGTATGCGAGATGTTATTAATAAAAATATTACAGAAGAGGAAATTTTAAATGGCTGTGAGCTTGCATTTAGAGGTGGTTGGAGTAGAGTAAAGTTATACTTTATGCTAGGGCTACCTACCGAAACAGAAGAAGATATTTATGGGATAGCAAATTTAGCTGAAGACATTGCTAGGCTATTTCATGGCATTGATAAATCAGAACGTTCTGGAGCGTTGCAACTAGTAGTTAGTACATCTTGTTTTGTTCCTAAACCATTTACGCCATTTCAATGGCATGGGCAAGACACTGTTGAGACATTTATGGCAAAACATATGCAGCTTAAAAATGCTATTAAACGTAAAGGGATTAAATATAATCACCATGATGCTAAAACGGGAGTGTTGGAAGCTGTAATTGCAAGGGGAGATAGACGTGTTGCAGATTTAATTTATCAAGCATATAAACTAGGGTGCACATATGATAGCTGGTCAGAATTTTTTGATGAAGACAAATGGTTGGAAGCAGCTAAGCTAACTGGTGTGGATTATTACTTCTATGCAAACAGACAAAGAAGTTACGATGAAGTTTTTCCATGGGATTTTATTAATATTGGTGTAACAAAAGACTTTCTAATTACAGAGAGTAAAAAAGCTGAAAAAGAAGCTACAACTCCTCATTGTAGAGAAAAATGTTCCGCATGTGGAGCTAATAAGTTTAAAAACGGCGTATGTTATGAAGACTAAATAGTTTAGACGAGGTGGATTATGAGAATTAGAGGACAATTTACAAAAGAAGGAAACGTTAAATTTGTGGGGCATTTAGATACAATGAGGATGTTTCAGCGTGCAATAAAAATGGCTAAAATTCCTGTGGCATATTCAGAAGGATTTAACCCCCATTCTAAAATTTATTTTGCAATGCCTTTATCCGTAGGGGTATCAAGTGTGGGGGAATATATTGAAATTAGAACAAAAGAAGATATAGAGCCTGAAGTTGTTCAAAATAAACTTAACGCTGTTTTGCCACGCGGAGTTAAGTTAAAAACATGTTTTGAAGTACAGCCAACTGCTCCTACACTAATGAGCCAAGTTGATGTTGCTGATTATATAATTAAATTTGAACAAGATTACTCTGATAAAATCGAACAAACTTTATGTAAAGAAGAAATTCCTATTAGTAAGCGTAATAAAAAGAAAAAATGGGTTGATGTTGATATTAAACCGCTTATAATTAATTATGAAATAAGTGATGCACAACTAAAAGTTAAGTTATACGCAGGGAGTAAGCAAAATTTAAATGTAGACTTATTGCTAAAAGCGATTTTTGGTGAAGATGAAATTATATGTAATATAGAACGAATTGACTTATACACTAATATGGATAATAAATTTATTTCTTTAAGTTTGAGTGATAAAATATGAGAGAGCTTCTAGTAATTGATAAAAGTGTAGCGTTAACTAGAGTGGCTAAAATTAGTGATAATAAGTTAAAAACCTTATTTGTAGATAACCACTTTGAACAATCGCGACAAGACAAAATATATATTGGTCAAGTTATTGATATAGTTAAAAGTTTGCAAGCTGCATTTGTTGATATTGGTACTGATAAAAAAGCTATGTTGCATTTTAAACATATACCTGAAAATGAACGTAATAACTTAAAAATAGGTACTCGCATAGCAGTTCAAGTTACTAAGGAGCAAATGGGTGATAAAGGTGATAGGTTAAGCGCGTTTATAAACATAACTGGGTCTTACGCTGTATGTTTAGTTAATGAAACTGGAATTGCAGTATCCAAGAAAATTAATGACAATAGAGATTATTTTAAAGAATTAGTGCAGACAATTAGCCAAAATAAATTTGGATTTATAATTAGAACTAATGCACAATATGTATCAGAAGAGGTATTAATAAAAGAACTAAATTATTTAATCCAAAAAGCAACGGAGTTAGAAAATACAAAGCAAGTATTAGCTAAAGGTTCTATATTTAAAACTGAGCAAATCACATATGGGAAATGGTTATTGCAACAAAAACTTGAAAGTAACGAATTAGATATTTTATGTAACGACGAAGTAGAATTAAATAATATATGTAATTTTATTCAAACATTTATGTCACATATAAAAACTACTAATAAACTATATCCAGTAAACGAAGCATTATTTATAACAGTTGGAATCGAAAAAATTTTTAAAGAATGTCTTAAGCCTAAAGTATGGCTTAAGAATGGGGGCAATATCGTAATAGAACACACTGAAGCTATGACTATAATTGATGTAAATAGTGCTAAAGCTGTAGTAAAAAAAGACGTTTTTCCTCTAAATAAATTTGCAATTGAAGAGGCTCTGCTTCAATGTATAAAACGCAATATATGTGGAATAATCATAATAGATTTAGTGGAAACTGAAAACTCTAATGATAAAGTTGTGCTATATGAATATGCAAAAGAACTAATTGAACAACATGACCCAAAAAGAATGAAAGTGTATAAAATCACTGATATTGGATTACTTCAATTAACTAGAACCCGAGTAAATAGACCATTGCATGAATGTTTACTAGAGAGTGTATATCAATTAGGACTTAAACAAACAAAATATCAAATGGCACATATAATTTTTCAGATAGAAGAAAAATTGCGTCAAATTAGCCAGCCATCAATAAAAATAACATTTGCTCAACAATTCTATGGATTTGTTACAAAAAATAATATAGTAAATAAGTTGGAAGAAACGTATAAAATAAATATTAATGTGGAATACTCTAATGATTTAACAACACTTTATTTTAAGCTATCGTCTTGACAATAAAATTGTCATATGATATATTAAATAGTGTTTTAGCCACTCGAAGAGGTGTCAGCTCCTTTAATAAATAAGGACAAGACTAAAACTTTTTAGTACCACATTCGGTGAGTTTTCGTATGAGGAGGTGTACTCATGTACGCAATTATTGAAACTGGAGGCAAGCAGTATAAAGTTGAAGAAGGCGCTGTTATTAGAGTAGAAAAATTAGATGTAGCACCTGGTGAAGAAGTTACATTTGATAAAGTCTTAGCTGTGTCTAAAGATGATAAATTAACTTGTGGAACTCCACTAGTAAGTGGAACAACAGTTAAAGCTGAAGTTTTAGAGCAAGGTAAAGGGCAAAAGATTATTGTATTTAAATACAAACCTAAAAAATCTTACAAGAAAAAACAAGGCCATCGTCAGCTTTATACAAAAGTAAAAATAACTAATATTGGATGATTAATGTAAAGTTATACTTTGTAGATGATCATCTATATCGGTTTACAGTTAATGGACATGCTGAGTTTGCCGAGCATGGGTCTGATATTGTTTGTGCAGGTGTAAGTGCACTTGTTATAAATACAATTAATTCTATTGAACATTTTATAGATGAAAATATAGTTATGAAAAACATGAATAAATCTAGTGGTGTTATAGACTGCTTTTTTCCAGATATAAAAAAAGGTAAGTATAATGAACAAACTACGATATTACTTCAGAGTATGGTGTTTGGTTTGCAAAACTTAGAGCAAGTGTACGGAGATTATATTAAAATTAAAATTTAGGAGGTGGATTTATGGTACGTTTTGACCTGCAGTTTTTTGCAAGTAAAAAAGGAGTTGGTTCTACAAAGAACGGTCGTGACTCTGAATCAAAACGTCTTGGTGCTAAAAGAGCTGATGGACAATTTGTTAGAGCTGGAAATATTCTTTATCGTCAAAGAGGAACTAAAATTCATCCTGGAACAAATGTAGGACGTGGCGGAGATGATACGTTATTTGCATTGGTTGATGGAACAGTTAGATTTGAACGTAAAGGTAGAAGTAAAAAGCAAGTTTCAGTTTATGAAATAGCTAAAGAAGCGTAATACTAAAAGGTTCCAACGTCACTGTTGGAACCTTTTTTTATAGATAAAGGAGTGCGATATATGTTCGTTGATTATGCAAAAATATTTTTACAATCAGGACGCGGTGGCGATGGGCATGTTTCTTTTAGGAGAGAGAAATATGTGCCAAATGGAGGGCCTGATGGAGGTGATGGAGGCCGAGGTGGCCATATAATTTTTGAGGTTGACCCAGGGTCTAGTACACTTATGGATTTTAAGCATCGTAGACATTATAAAGCTAAGCCTGGCGAACCTGGAGGCAAAAAACGTTGCCATGGTAAAGATGGTGAGGATTTAATTATAAAAGTACCAAAGGGAACTATTATACGTGAAGTTGAAAGTGGTAAAATTATTGCTGATATGCACCAAAATGATGACCGTAAAATTATTTTTAAAGGGGGCAAAGGAGGCAAAGGTAATCAACATTTTGCTACTGCGACTAGACAAGCTCCTAAATATGCCGAAAAAGGACGAGATTCAAAAGAGTATTGGGTTACATTAGAACTAAAAATGATTGCTGATGTAGGACTAGTTGGGTTTCCAAATGTAGGAAAATCCACGCTACTATCTATGGTAAGTAATGCACAGCCTAAAATTGCGAATTATCATTTTACCACTTTAGCGCCTAATCTAGGAGTTGTAACTAATAAATATGGCAAAGCATTTATAATGGCAGATATTCCAGGATTAATTGAGGGGGCATCTGAAGGAGTTGGCTTAGGCCATGATTTTCTTAGACATGTTGAGAGGACTAAAGTGATAGTTCATGTAGTTGACGTATCAGGCTCTGAAGGTCGCGACCCTGTAGCAGATATTTTAACTATACAAAATGAAATAAACCAGTATAACCCAGAAATATTAGAAACTAAACCTCAAATTATTGCAGCCAATAAAATGGATATTGAAGGGGCACAAGAAAATTTTGAAAAACTAGAACAAACTTTTAGTGAGATGAAAGTTATACCGATTTCGGCAGCTACAAATAATAATTTGCAAGAGCTGTTAGAGGATATTGCAAAATTGCTTGAAACAGTACCAAAAGAAGATATTATATTTGAAGCAGATTTTGAAGAGATATATGAAGCTAAAGATAGCTTTACTATAAGAGAAATTGAAGAAGGATACTTTGTTGTAGAAGGTGTTGGAGTGGAAAAAATGGTAGGATATACGTCACTCGATACCGAAAAAGGATTTGCATTTTTCCAAAAATATTTGCGAGACAAAGGTATTATAAATGCATTAGAAGAAGCAGGTATAGAAGAAGGTCAAATTGTAAGAATTTATGACATAGAATTTGAATATTATAAATAGGAGGAAAATTTTATGACTAGTAAACAAAGAGCTTATTTAAAGTCACTAGCACAAACTTTAGATACAACTTTCCAAATAGGAAAAAACGGTGTTACCCCAGAACTTACAAGTGCTATAGAAGAAGCCTTAGATGCTAGGGAACTTTTAAAAATAGGTGTATTAAATAATTGCATGATGAAGCCGGGTGATATTGCAGAAATGATAAGCGGTAGAACTAACTCTACTACTGTTCAAGTGATAGGCAAAAGAATAGTGCTTTATAAACCAGCAAAACAAAATGGGAAAATTTTATTGCCTAAGTAGAACAAAAGTCAATCAAAAAAATGGCTAGAGCCTAAAAGGAGTTTATATGGATATTGGTATTATGGGTGGAACATTTGACCCGATTCATATGGGTCATCTGATAATGGCACAACAAGTTAAGCAGCAATTCCAATTGGACAAAATTTTATTTATACCTACTGGTAGCCCATCACATAAACGTCATGTTGAGGTTACTGATAGTATGCATAGATATACGATGACTAAGCTTGCTATTTGCGATAATGATGATTTTGAAATTACGGATTACGAAATCAAAAAAGAAGGCATCACTTATACTTTTGATACAATAACGCACCTAAGACAGGTATACAATGCTAATTTATACTTTATTATAGGTGATGATAGCTTATTAAGTTTATTACAATGGTATAAGGCAACAGAATTATTGAAGTTATGTAAATTTGTTGTGGTTAGTAGGCCATCTTACGATAATGAAGAGGTTATTAAGCAAATACAATTTCTAACAAACAATCATAAAGCCGAGATTTTACATTTAGAATTTCTTGATATAGGAATTTCATCAACTCAAATACGAGAAAAAGTGTATAACTCTCAATCTATAAAATATCTAGTACCCGATGTAGTCCAAAATTATATTAATAGACATAAGATATACCATAATAAACTTACACTCTCACAAGAGTTTGTTGACTCATCTATGGATTATATAAAAAATAAACTTACTAACAAGCGTTATTCACATACTATAGGCGTTGTAAAAATGGGATTAAAGCTTGCCCAAATTCATGGAGTAGATATGAATAAAACATATATAGGAGCACTTTTTCATGATGTTGCAAAGCACATGACAGCAGAGGAAGGAGCAGGGTATGAAGTGGAATTTGATGAATTTGAATTAAAATATCCCCATACTCAACATGGAAAACTAGGCGCTGCATTAATTCAAAAAGAATGGAATATAACAGACGAAGACATTTTAAATAGCATCAGATTTCATACTGTGGGAAGACTTGATATGTCTAAGCTAGAACAGGTTGTATATTTAGCAGATATGGTAGAGTATAGCAGAGGATTTAGTGATGAACTAGAGCACCTGAGAGAAGTTTGTTATAAAAATTTGGATGAAGCTATGTATTTAGCTCTTACTATCACCAAAGACTTTGTAGTGAATGTTAAAAAAATGGAAATCCATCCTATTGTAGATAAAGTTATAGAGCAGTATCGGAGAGGAGATATGCATGGAAAAAGGTTCATATAGTTTGGCTGCAAAAATATCCCAGATTTTAGATAAGAAAAAATTAGATAGCATTGAAGTCATTGATGTAAGAGAATTAACTGCACTTACTGATTATTTTGTAATAGCAGTATGTTCCAATACTAGGCAAACAAAAGCTACTGCTGAAGAGCTAGAATATCAGTTAGAGCAGCAAGGGAATATGGTTTATCAAAAAGAAGGTTATAGCACATCAACTTGGATATTACTCGATTATTTAGGGGTAATAGTTCATATATTATATAAAGAAGATGCCGATTTCTATGGGATTCATAGGTTATGGCAAGATGGAATACAAATAAGCCCCTCAATTTAGGGGCTACTTGTATTTAGCTCATTTATACTTATATTTTAATGAACGATAAAATTTTTGTTTTTTACGAAACTTTCCATAAACATATCCTAACGTAGCTAAAGCTATAACTCCCATTGTTGCTATTATAATTGAAGTTAATATTGTAGAATCACTTTCATTAGCTGGAAAACTATACGCTTGTGGTGCTGGCAGAAAATCAATAGATGATATAATAAGCTCAGTAGATGCAATCTTCTTGCCATTATAACTATAAGAAATATCTCCAACAACATCACCTATACTAGCGCCTAAAGTAAGATTTTTTTCAAGGTTTAACTCAATATCCAAATCTTTCTCAAAAACATCTGCACTTACAACTGCTGTAACATCTTCTTTTGTACTTATTGTACATGTTGCTACTTCAAATAACTTACCACTTTGTATAGAATATAGTGGTGCAACAGTCAATGTTTTGTCAGCTAAACTAAGATTAAGAGATTGGAACGAACTAAATCCATAATCTAATAACTTAATTGTATCAGCATAATATGTGGAAATATCCCCCTGTAAAATAACAACTATAAGATCAACCTCACCTTGTCTAGCTACTGTAACCAAAGTATTGCCCGCTTGACTAGTATAACCAGTCTTACCTCCTATAACATCACTTCTAAACCGTTGAGAGTCTCTAATTGGGTTCATCAAACTATGTTGCTGGGATAAATAAATAGTCTCATTAGTCATATTAGTTGACTGAATTTGATAAGTAGGCGTGTCCATTATCTCAAGAAAATAGCTGTTATCATAAATAGCTTGAGTAATAAGGGCCATATCATAAGCAGTAGTATAATGTTCAGAGTCATGAAGTCCATGAGGGTTTTTAAATTGAGTTGAAGTAGCACCTAATGAATGTGCTCTAGCAGTCATTAATGCACCAAAATTTTCAATGGACCCTCCAACTGCTTCTGCCAGTCCATTTGCTACCTCATTGGCTGAATTTAATAACAGCGCATGCAACGCTTGATTAACTGTAAGCTCCTCCCCTACATCCATAGCAATATGACTACTTCCATATTCTATACTAAAAATTGCTTCCCGTGAAAATTTAATAATATCTGTGGGAGATAAGTTTTCAATTACCAGTAAAGCCGTCATAATTTTTGTAATACTTGCAGGATAAGTCTGTGTATAAGCATTTTTTTCGTATAATATAGTTCCAGTTTTAGCGTCCATTAAAATTGCGATATTAGCGTTAATTGTAGGTGCATTAGCATATACATTCATAGTTTGTAGTAATAAACATACAATTATTAATAATATTCTTTTCATATAATTCAAAAAGCTCCTTTCTATTAGTAAGTAGTATTTACCAAATTTTTAAAAATAAAACAGTTGCCAACATAATTCTCTTGGGTCATATTAATGAGTATACCATAAAATTGGGTATAAATGGAAGTGAGATAAAAAAATTTTAAAATTTTATCGCTTATCGTGACTAATTTATGAAAAAAATGTTAAAACTTTGTACAAGAGGTGATTATGTTATGAATCTAGTGCTAAAATATAAAGCAGTAACATCATTTATCTTGCTAGCAGTTATTGTCACAATATTTTCTATGTCCAACAATGCCAACGTGGAATCTAGTTATATCGAAAGTTCCGCAGTTGTTGAAACAGATATTGAAGAAGATGTAGAGGAAGACATTCAAGATTTGCAACTAGGTCCAATGCCTATATACATTTGTGGTGAAGTACTAAGCCCCGGTGTATATTTAATGAATGAAGGGGACTTAGTAATTGATTTAGTCTTAGAAGCACAAGGAATGACTGAAGATGCTGATACTACAGCTATTAATTTAGCTCAGCCACTAGAGGCGAATACAATGATAGTTATCCCTAAAATAGGGGATAATGTACAACCAGCACAACAAGCAGGCAATGTAAGTGACGATGGAAAAGTAAATATAAACACTGCTACAGAAGCAGAACTTAGGACCCTTAGTGGTATAGGCGACGTTAAAGCGCTAGCTATTATTGACTATAGGACAGCTAATGGTAATTTTACGAGTATTGAAGATATAAAAAATGTTACAGGTATTGGGGATAAAACTTTTGAAGCTATACAAAATAATATTAAAGTGAATTAAATTACACATTTAAGAATATTTTTAAAATGTAAGGCTTATAAAGAGGCGATAAATAGTGGGGATAAAATATTTGGAATTAAATTAGGAGGACGTTATGAATATTAAAGTATTAGTTGTAGATGATGAAAAATTGATTGTAAAAGGAATTATGTTTAGTTTAGCGCAAGAAGGTTGGGAAGTTGAGGCAGCTTATGATGGAGAGGAAGCAGTTAATCGCATTAAAAATGAGAATTATGATGTAGTGGTACTAGACCTTATGATTCCTAAACATAATGGACTAGAAGTATGCCAAATCGTAAGAGAATTCTCGCAAGTGCCAATTGTAATGTTAACAGCAAAAGGTGAGGATATGGATAAGATTATGGGCCTTGAATATGGAGCGGATGATTATGTTACAAAACCGTTTAATATACTTGAATTAAAAGCTCGTATCAAAGCTATTTTAAGACGTGCAACCAATACTGATAAAGATTATAATAAAAAATCAATTGAAGTAGGCGGTTTGAGATTAGAGGTTAATGGCAAAAGAGTATTTTTAGATAATCAGGAAGTTAACCTTACAGCTAAAGAATTTGATATGCTAGAACTTTTTGCAACACACCAAGGCAAAGTATACAACAGAGAACAGTTACTAAACACAATTTGGGGCGAAGGTTATCCAGGAGACGTAAGAACTGTTGACGTTCATGTTAGAAGACTTAGAGAAAAGATTGAACCAAATCCCGGACAACCACAATATATCCATACCAAATGGGGGGTAGGTTACTATTTTAAAGACTAGGAAAACAAGATGGTTTCATAGTTTAAGATGGCAATTATTCTTTGTTTTTGTGTGTGTTAGTGCAATTCCTTTAATTTTATTTTCAATATTATCTTATAGCAGGATAGAGTCTTATTTTATAGGCAACAGCAAGACTGAATGGACGCGTCAGGCTAATTTAGTGGCAACAAGAATTACAGAGAATAGTTCATATTTAAAAGATGGCAGAAATTATAACGAATTTACTAGCCAAATCTCTGCTATTGGTAGCGAACTTAGCATTAGTGCAAGGGTTGTAGTTGTTGATTCTCAAGGATTTATAGTAGCAGATTCTAGTAAAATCGATGTAAATAACATGCTCCTTACAACCCAAGTATTAAATGCGCTCAATAAGAGAAACAGTGCCGAGAAAGTATTCCAATATGGCCAAAACATAATGAGTACTGCTGTTGCCATTAGAGATGAAGAAAATCCAGATAACGTACTTGGTGTTGTAGTGCTATCTGCAAACATTGATGATGTATATATTTGGTTAGAGGAATTAGCTACTCAAATTTATTTACTATCCTTATTAACCAGTTTATTGATGGGATTACTAAGCTTTTTTACATCTTCACTTATTACACGCCCGGTTCAAGCTCTAATGCGCTCAGTTCAAAAAGTAACTAGTGGACAATTAGAAGAAAAAATCATAGTTAGTGGCAAAGGCGAAATGGCGGAGCTTGCAGAGGCATTTAACCATATGACTGAGCAGTTACAACGTGTAGATGAATCGAGGCAGGAATTTGTAGCAAACGTATCCCATGAACTAAAAACTCCACTTGCTTCCGTCAAAGTATTAACTGAATCCCTTATGTTCCAGGACAATGTGCCAATTGAAATGTACCAAGAATTTTTCTATGATATAAACTCTGAAGTAGATAGGCTAAACAATATTATTACAGATTTATTATCACTAGTAAAATTAGATAGCAACAAAGTGCATTTAAACATTACCGAGACATATCTAAACGCTCTTACAGAAGCTATATTAAAACGGCTTGAACCTATCGCTAGGAAAAAAAATATAACCCTTATATATGAAAGTCATCAAGATATACTAATAGACGCAGATGAAGTTAAATTAACACTTGCTATATCCAATTTAATAGAAAATGGGATAAAATATACTAAAGATGGTGGAAACGTAAAGGTAACAATACAAAGCGATTTACAAGATGCTTTTATAACTGTTGTAGACACCGGAGTGGGTATTGCAAAGGAAGAACAGCCGCGTATATTTGAACGATTTTATAGAACTGATAAAACTAGAAATCGGGAAACTGGAGGTACGGGTTTAGGTCTTGCTATAACCTATAGAACAGTAATTATGCATAATGGGTCAATTCAAGTAAATAGTACGGAAGGGGTGGGTTCTACTTTTGTTATACAAATACCTATCAAACAAGTTTAGTTGGGTTTGCGTTCTATTGATATTAATAGTTGCATATGTGGTGATTGGTATAAATATTTTTACATGTATATCATTAGCTATCTTACTATTAATAGTACGTATAATGAGTGAAGAAAAGATAAGAATATCTAACAAATTTATAGCTGTGGTTGCTTTAACACTAATAACAGCTGCATGTTCACGGCTATCCATTAATGAAAATACAGATATGTATAATATATACTACTTTAATCAAACGGATAACAGTATGACAGTAGAATCCATTGCATTAGGCTTTGCAGAAGATGCAATTGGCGAAGTTATACTATATTCTATTGTAGAACAGCTATATAATAGAATTATTTCAAATATATCAGTAGTGCCTATTAATCTTCATTTAAGAAATAACGTAGCCTCAGTAGCCTTTGGGGACAATTACTTAGAACTTACTGCTACAGAACAAATACTACTAAGAGCATCTCTCATATACACTTTAACCGATTTAGACTTTATAGAAGGAGTAGAGTTTTTTATAGATGCTCAACCTTTAACTAATAATTATGGAGTAACAGTAGGGGTTATGGATAAAGAGGATATTATATTTGCAGGCATTAACCCAAATCCAACCACTAACTATCAGAATATTACTTTATATTTTAGAAAAGAAGGTACTAACGCACTAGTAGCAGAAAATAGAGAAATTCAAGTTAATAAAGATGTTCCACTTGAACAATATATTCTTGAAGAATTAGTAAGGGGTCCTATGCAAAGTGGTTTAGAGGCCACTTTACCACAAACTACTACAATCAATTATATTGAAACTAAAGAAAATGTTTGTCAGGTAGATTTATCCTATAATAGACAGGCAAAAGAAATACTTGCTGAATATGGTGAAGAGTTATTCGTATACTCAATTGTAAATTCCTTAACTGAAATTTGGACTATACAAAAAGTAGGATTTTTAATTAATGGAGAAAAACAAGATTATGTTGCAGGCAGTATGGACTTAAATGTGTTATTTGAAAGAAATGAGAATGTAATCACATCAAAATAATTTAAGAGGGGTTACAGCCCCTCTTTTTTGTTGTAAACGTTAGAAAGGTAAGATAGTATTGCGTATAAACGAAAGAATAATAGTGCAAATTCTAATTTGTATAATAATAGGGATTATAATAAGCGAACCGTATATTCCTCTTGTTTGTGGGTTTGTATTATATTTATTAACTAAAAAAATAAGATTTATAGGATATGCAGCTATAATTATAGGAGGTATATTTTTTACGCATTATCACCCTATAATACAGCAGGAAAAGAATTGGCAAAGTTATGAGAATGTAGAATTAGAAGGCCGAATTATAGATATTGACTATTACACTTATAGCACCCGAGTTACGCTTGATAATGTAGCTATAATTACTAATGATAATTTAGAGAAACTGCCTTATAAAGTGCAATTAACGTTGCCTGCTATTAAAGAATGGGAAGAAGACATTTATTCCGAGTATGATATCATACGTTGTAAAGCTAAAGTGAATGCACCATCTGTACAATTTAATCCAGCAGATATGGACTATGCAGCTTATCTAAGAAGTATAAATATAGTTGCTTCCTTATCCTCAAGTCAAGTGATTTCTTATGAAACTAAACAACCTTTAATAGAAGACATAAGAAATAAATTAAACTATTTAGTAGATACAATATTTGAACACGATAATAGCGGAATTATATCTGCATTAGTATTAGGAAATAAAGATAATATAGACAGCGATATCTACAATAGCTATGTGTCAACTGGACTTAGTCATATATTAGTAATTTCAGGGTTTCACCTAGGATTTATTTATGTAATTACAAGTAAATGGATATTTCCTTGGCTAGGATTTTATTATGAATGTATTTGTGATGAACTAAATATCCCAAATGAAAAAAGATGCCAATTTTTAAGACTTTTATATGTACCTAGAAGAATCTGTTCACTAATATTTATATGGACCTACTGTTATATAATAGGTTTAACCATTTCTTTAACAAGAGCATGTACTCTTATTACTATAACCCTAATCGCAAATCTTATTAAAGAAGAACAAGATTTTTTTACCAGCCTATCCTTAGCCGCACTAATTGTATTGATACCAAATCCATTTGCCTTATATTCAGTATCATTTCAATTATCATTCGGGGCAATGTTGATTATTGGAACTTATAATGGGATTACAAAATATTTAGAAACAAATTATCCGATGTTTTTAAAACAGTTTAGATTGACGGCCCAATTGAAAAACAATACCATGTCAACAAATAAAATTATTTATAAACTAAGTACAGTGCTAGAAAATGCATTTAGTAGTTTCTTCATCAGTCTAGCAATTACAGTAGGGATTGCACCTATTCTAAGCTATCACTTTTATAAAGTATCCTATATAGGAGTATTTGTCAACGTACTCTTAATGCCAGTATTTAGTATATTAATATTTTTAATTGGTTCTGTATTATTGATTGGAATCGTAAATATAAGTATAGCAAAATTATTAGCTTATCCCATAATTGTAATAGTAAACACATGTAATGCCATAGTAACTACATTATCAGAGCTATCCATAGGGACGCTGTACATTGGACGGTTACCTCTAGTTGTAATTTTTTTATTTTATACTGTTTGGATAGGGGTTATTTTGGGAATAATTTATAGTAAATATAGAAAACCTCTATTTTCATACAGTGCCTTAGTAGTACTAGGCTTTGCAATATTAAATTTAGTCCCAAGTAAATTTGAAATAACCCAACTATATGTAGGGCAAGGCGATTGCTCAGTTGTTAGAACTCCAAATAATAAGATTATACTTATAGATGGCGGAGTATCTAGTAGCGCAACACGTATACAAAATCATTTGTGGCATATGGGAATTAATACTATTGATTTGGCTATAGTTTCGCATGCGGATTCAGACCATATAGGTGGAATTTTAGAACTGCTTAGGAGAAATCACCCAATAAAAACTGTAGTTATACCGAATGTGGATATAGAAGATACTCAACTAATCGAATTATTGGCGCTATGCAAAGTTAATGAGGTAGAGGTAATAGAGGCAAAACAAAGTGATAGTTTTGAACTTGACAATGTGGCAATGAATATTATTGCCCCAGAGATAAACCCCACTAATAGCGATAAAAATGAAAATTCATTAGTATTTGAATTGGTATACAAAGATTTTAAAATGTTATATACCGGTGATATAGGAAAGAGCACAGAGGCAAAGTTAAATAAACACTTAACAGATGTAGACGTACTAAAAGTAGCTCACCATGGCTCTGGCACTTCAACCGACGATTATTTCTTACAAACTATTACGCCTCAATATGCTATTATAAGTTGTGGTGTTAATAATGTGTATGCTCATCCTAAGGGTGAGACGTTAGAAGCGCTTGATAATGCTGGAGTAAAAGTTGTAAGAACAGATTTGGGGGGTGCAATAAAAATTACTTTAAATAATGGGGACATTGTGATAACTACACATATTAATTAGTACACTATTTAGGAGGCGAAAAAATGCATTTATTATATGGTAATGAAGCATGGATAAAAAACCAAAGAGTAGAGCAGTTAAAGGCAAAGGCCACAGGACAAATAAACGTAAGTACATTTGAAGGGAAAAATTGTGATGTGTCATCAATTATTGATACAGGTGAAACCTTACCTTTTTTCAGTGAGTATAAATGTATAATTGTAAAAGATAGCGGCCTATTTTCAGCAGGCCGTAAGGAACATACAGAAAAGCTTAGTGCATGGTTAGATAATTTTCCAGAATACCTTATTCTTATATTTAGTGAAACTAATGTAGATAAAAGAAATAAATTATATAAGAAAGTTAATAAGCTAGGTAATGTTGAGAGTTGTGAATATCCAAGTGACATAGAAGTACGTAACATAATTAATCAAACATATCCAGCAATTAATATTGAGACGCAAACTTTTGAGTATTTTTATCAGAGAATGCCTCAAGATATTAACTATATTCTGAATGAATTTGAAAAATTAATATCCTATTGCAAAGATAATCCTATTACAATACAAGATATAGATGCAATTTGCAGTATAAGTGTTGAAAAAAGAGTATTTGACCTAACTCGGGCTATAACTCTTAAAGACTTAGAATCTGCTTTAAATATGTATAATAACCTTATAGAACTAAAGGAAGCTCCAATGGGCATATTAGTTTTAATTGGGCGTGAATATAGAATAATGTTACAAGTTAAGTATCTAGCAAAAAGCGATACAAATATAAATCAGATATCAAAAGAAGTAGGGTTGCCTACGTTTGTAGTTAGAGAAGTAATAAATTTGGGTAAAAACTTTAAATTTAATCAACTACTAGAAATAATTAATTTGTGTCGTGAAGCAGATAAAGATATTAAGACAGGTAAGATGGATGCAACAAAATGCGTGGAAACTTTAATTGTACGATGTGTGCATATAGCGTAAAAAAAATTAAAAATACCTTGTATTATTTTAAAAAATGTGGTATATTAAAAACCGAAAAATAAAACACACGTATGCAGATGTTACAATATGGTGCTTAAATAAGTTGATTGTAATTTAATGTATAACGGAGGGTATAACCAAGGAGGATACAAAACATGGGCGTTATTTCAATGAAACAATTATTAGAAGCAGGTGTACATTTTGGACACCAAACTAGAAGATGGAACCCTAAAATGAAGGAGTATATCTTCACAGAAAGAAATGGCATTTATATCATAGACTTGCAAAAGACTGCAAGAAAAATTGACGAAGCTTATGCAGCGATGCGTGAGATTGCTGAAGATGGCGGTAAAGTGTTATTCGTAGGAACTAAGAAACAAGCACAAGATTCAGTTAAATCTGAAGCAGAGCGTTGTGGAATGTACTATATTAATCACAGATGGCTAGGTGGAATGCTTACAAACTTCCAAACAATTAAGAGCCGTGTAGATAGACTAAAAAAATTAGAGCTTATGGAACAAGATGGTACTTTTGATCTTCTACCTAAAAAAGAAGTTATTGAGCTAAAAAAAGAAATGGTTAAGCTTGAGAACAACTTAGGTGGAATTAAGGAAATGAAAAATGTGCCAGATGCAATCTTTATTGTAGATCCAAGAAAAGAAAGAATTGCAATCCAAGAGGCTCATATTTTAGGCATTCCAGTATTCTCTATTGTAGATACTAACTGTGATCCAGATGAAGTAGATTTTGTTATTCCAGGAAACGATGATGCTATTCGTGCAGTAAAGCTTATTGCTGGTAAAATGGCAGATGCAATAATCGAAGCAAATCAAGGTGAAATCTACGAGACACAAGATATAGAAGAAGTTGTAACAACACAAGAAGAAGTTATTACTGTATAAGAAAGGATAAACAAAATGGCAATTACAGCAGGAATGGTGAAAGAATTACGCGAAAGAACAGGCGCAGGTATGTTAGACTGCAAAAATATTCTTAACGAAGTTGATGGTGATATTGAAAGAGCAATTGAAGTATTGCGTGAAAAAGGGCTAGCTAAGGCAGCGAAAAAAGCTGGTCGTGTAGCTGCAGAAGGACTAGTTAAAGAAGCTGTATCAGCTGATGGAAAATCAGCTGCAATAGTAGAAGTAAATTCTGAAACTGACTTTGTTGCTAAAAATGATACTTTTATTACTTTTGTTGAACAAGTAGCTCAAATTGTTCTTGATAATAAAGTTGAAGATGTTGAAGCATTAAAAGCTCTTCCATGGGTAGATGATAAATCTAAAACAGTATCAGATGTTTTAACGGAAAAAATAGCTGTTATTGGAGAAAATTTAACAATCCGTCGTATAGCTAATGTAACTACAGATGGTACTATGGCAGCTTATACTCATGGTGGTGGAAAAATTGTATCTTTAGTAGAAGTCGATGCACAAGGCGACAAAGCTAAAGAAGTAGGCAAAAACATTGCTATGCAAATAGCAGCGGCAAATCCAGAGTATCTTTCAATGGATCAAGTTTCAGAAGAATCTAAAGCTAAAGAGCGTGAAATTCTTATGACTCAAGCTAAAAATGAAAATCCTGATAAACCAGATAACATTATTGAAAAAATGATTATTGGTAGATTAAATAAACAACTTAAAGAAATCTGTTTGCTTGAACAAGAGTATGTAAAAGATCCAGACTTAACTGTAGCTAAATATGTTAAGGCTGAACTTGGTTCAGATAAAGCCATTAAGTCGTTCATTCGTTTTGAAACAGGAGAAGGTATTGAAAAGAAAGAAGAGAATTTTGCTGAAGAAGTAGCTAAACAGCTACAAGGCTAATTTACTTTGACTAGAGAAGAGAGGACACACATAGGCGGTGTCCTCTTTTTTTAAAAGAGTCTAGAAAAAATAAATTTTATATGTTAAAGTAGTCATTAGCAGGAAGGGTGGAAAAATGCAAAAATATAAGCGAGTATTAGTTAAATTAAGCGGGGAAGCATTAGCAGGTAAAACTTGTAGTAGCTTCAATAATGATGTAGTGAATAATATTGCTAAACAGCTAATTGAACTTACTAAAAGTGGAATTCAAGTATGTGTTGTAATTGGTGGAGGTAATTTTTGGAGAGGTAGAACTTCTGGAGATATGGACCGTACAAGTGCTGACCATATAGGAATGTTAGCAACTGTTATGAACGCAATTTATGTTTCGGATACTTGCAAAAGACTAGGTGCTGAGGCAGTTGTTCAAACTCCATTTAGTGTAGGAACTATGACAGAGTTGTTTTCAAAGACAACAGCATTAAAACATCTTAATGATAATAAAATACTGTTTTTTGCAGGTGGTACAGGACACCCATTTTTTTCAACTGATACAGGAGCGGCTCTTAGAGGCTGTGAAGTTGAAGTTGATATTCTACTATTCGCTAAAAATATAGATGGCGTATATGATAGTGACCCAAAACTTAATCCTTCTGCTGTCAAATATGAGCGTATCTCAGCTAAAGAATTTTTAGTAGGTAACCTAAAAGCTATAGATTCATCTTGTGCAA
This sequence comes from Candidatus Parepulonipiscium sp. PG-Nuni2H_MBin01, assembly GCA_001994995.1. Taxonomy (GTDB): domain Bacteria; phylum Bacillota; class Clostridia; order Lachnospirales; family Cellulosilyticaceae; genus Parepulonipiscium; species Parepulonipiscium primum. The sequence continues at coordinate 22,838 of MDJM01000006.1, forward strand.
CATTATGTATGGATAATGATTTATCAATTATAGTATTCGATTTAGGTATTGAGAATGGCATAGTTCGAGTGGCAAATGGTGAGGCACTTGGAACAACAATTTATAATTTAGGAGGACCAAGACGATGAAAGAAGAATTAAATAAGTATGAAGCTAAAATGGATAAGACCATTGTAACTTTAAAAGAAGATTTTAATACAATTAGAGCAGGTAGGGCTAACCCTCATGTTCTTGATAAATTAACAGTTGATTACTATGGTACACAAACTCCAATTGCGCAGGTGGGTAACATTACAGTGCCAGAGGCTAGAATGTTACAAATTCAACCTTGGGACAGTTCACTCATTAAAGGAATTGAAAAAAGCATTAATGAATCTGATATTGGTATAAATCCATCTAATGACGGAAAAGTAATCCGTTTAATATTTCCTGACCTTACAGAGGAACGTAGGAAAGAGTTAACTAAGGAAATTAAGAAAAAAGGTGAAAATGCAAAAGTTGCTATAAGAAATATTAGGCGTGAAGCTATTGATGCATTTAAAAAGATGGAAAAAGGGAATGAAATCACTGAAGATGAATTAAGTAATGCTGAAGTTGATGTTCAAAAGTTGACAGATAGATTTGTAGAGGATATTGATAAACAAATTGACACAAAAAGTAAAGAAATTTTATCGGTTTAATTAAGCTCCTCTTTTGAGGAGTTTTTATTGTATGGAGGGAAAAATATGCATATAGCTATAATAATGGATGGAAATGGTAGATGGGCATCTAAAAATAATCTATCACGTAATGAAGGTCATAAAATAGGAAGTGAGGTATTACAAGATATAATTGAATATGCAAAAGAATTAAACATAGACTATATTACAGCCTATGCTTTTTCTACTGAAAATTGGAGTAGATCTACCGAAGAAGTTAGTGGTCTTATGAAATTATTAGAAAATTATCTCGCAAGAGCTATAAAAAAGGCTCGTTCTGAGAATGTTAAAGTTAGGGTCATAGGTAAAAAAGAAGGATTATCTGCTGGAATTATAGATAAAATCGATAAGTTAGAGGAATCTACTAAAGATAAAACTGGAACTTGCGTAACTTTTGCAATCAATTATGGTGGCAGAGATGAAATTGTTAGAGCATGTTCAAATATTTTAAAAGATATGAAAGAAGGAGTTATTGTAAACACACAAATATCACAAGAGCTTATTTCGCAGTACTTAGATACGAGTGGTATGCCAGACCCTGATTTACTAATACGTACAAGTGGGGAAATGCGTACTAGTAATTTTTTACCTTGGCAATTAGCATATACAGAATTTTATTTCTTAGAAAAAATGTGGCCGGAATTTACTAGAGAAGATTTTGATGAGGCATTAAGAATGTATAGTTTAAGAAACCGAAGGTTTGGAAAAAGTTAAAGGGGTGTTTAAATGCTTACAAGAATAATAACTGGTATAATAGGCATACCAATTGCGTTATGGATTTTAGCTAGTGGTGGTATGGTTATGCAAGGTTTTGGAGTAGTACTTGCATTAATAGCAATGTATGAGTATTTTAAAGCAGTAGAGAGAACTTATAAACCAATGAAAGAAGTGGGAATGCTTTCCGTAGGAGTATTTATATTAGGCTATCAAACTTGTGCGGCTAATTTTCAGTTATATTTAGCTATAATAATTGTTGTTATGCTGAGCATTAACGTGTTTTATTATCCGGTGTATAAAATTTCAGATATAGCCATAACGTTATTTGGCATATTGTATGTGGGACTATTATTAGGACTTATCATTCCAATAAGAGAACTAGATAACGGATTATTTTGGGTAGTGCTAGTATTTATATGTGCGTGGGGTAGTGATACTTGTGCCTATTTTGCTGGTAAATTTTTTGGTAAGCGTAAGCTTGCTCCTGAGTTAAGCCCTAAAAAAACTGTGGTAGGAGCAGTTGGTGGAATAGTTGGTGCCGGAATACTATCATTTTTATTCGCACAAGGTGTAATGTACTATTGGTCAATGGACTTTTCTATTAATTGGTTAATAATTATAACTTTAGTAGGATGCATAGGAGCTATGTTATCACAAATTGGTGACTTGGCGGCTTCGTCTATTAAAAGAAGTATGGATGTTAAGGATTTTGGTAGTTTATTTCCAGGACATGGTGGCGTGCTAGATAGATTTGATAGCGTAATATTAGTTACACCGCTTATATATTTAGTTTCACATTTTTATAATTATGGTATGGATTTTTGGTGGCACTATGTTAATAGTTTATAAATTTTTAGCGAAAATGTAGGGGGACTATAATATTATGAACAATGATGCAAAAAGGGTTTTGAAAAGAATTTCAATTTTAGGGTCAACCGGTTCTATTGGTACACAAGCATTAGATGTAATAGACAACGAGGCAGATGTAAAAGTAGTGGCGCTAACTACTAATATACAAATTGATTTATTGGAGCAACAAATACTAAAGTATAAGCCTGAAATGGTTGCAGTTATGGATGAAACTAAAGCAATTGAGTTAAAACATAGACTGCAATCTAAAGGCATTAATACAGAAGTAATTCCTGGAATGGAAGGACTTATTTATGCCAGTTCGCAAACTAAAGCAGACCTGGTTATCACAGCAGTTGTTGGCATGGTGGGTTTATTACCTACAATAGAAGCATTAAAAAAAGGTATAAATATAGCACTAGCTAATAAGGAAACGTTAGTAACCGCGGGTGATTTAGTAATTAAATGCGCTAAAGAATCTAATTCTAAAATTTTACCAGTTGACAGTGAGCATTCAGCTATTTTTCAATGTTTACATGCTGGGAATAAATCAGAGGTTAGTAGACTAATAATAACAGCATCAGGGGGAGCATTTAGAGATTTTACTAAAGAACAATTATCAAAAGTAACTGTAGAGCAAGCTTTAAAACATCCTAATTGGACCATGGGTAGTAAGATTACTATAGACTCAGCAACATTAATGAATAAAGGTCTAGAAGTAATTGAAGCTAAATATTTATTTAATATAGCTAATATAGATGTTGTAGTGCATAAAGAAAGTATTATACATTCAATGGTAGAGTTTATAGATGGCTCCACAATAGCCCAACTAGGAACACCTGACATGCGTCATCCTATTGAATATGCGCTTAATTATCCTAAGAGAAAAAATTGTGAATACATTGCTAAGTTGGACTGGACCAAAAAAATGGCTTTAAACTTTGAACCCCCTAAATTAGAATTATTTCCATGTTTAAAGTTAGCATATGAGGCATTAGAACAAGGTGGTACAACACTAGCTGTACTCAATGCAGCTAATGAAGTTGCAGTAGCAAGATTTTTAGATGGAACTATAGGGTTTACTCAAATCCCAGAAGTTATACATAAAGTGTTGGAAAAACACATATGTATATTTAGACCAAGCTTAGAGCAGATTTTAGAAGCTGACTTATGGGCAAGAGAATATTGTATGGAGAAGGTGATAAAATGACATATGTTATAATTTTTGTGGTAGTATTTGCAGTCATTGTAGTAGTACATGAATGGGGGCATTTTATTGCGGCAAAAAAAATGGGAGTCCAAGTCAATGAGTTTGCAATAGGAATGGGCCCTAAATTATGGAGTAAACAAAAAGATGAAACGTTATATACTATTAGATTATTACCTATTGGAGGATTTTGTGCCATGGAAGGTGAAAATGAACAACCAGATGAAAAAACCGTTCCAACTGAAGGCTCTTTATCCTCAAAAACGCCTATGCAACGTATAATTATTTTTGCTGCAGGTGCTTTTATGAATTTGGTATTAGTATGGGTTTTATTAAGTATATATACAGGTTATAATGGATATAGCTCTAATGTTGTAAAAGGGGTTATTGAAGACTCGCCAATAGCCGCGGCAGGAGTTGTAGCTGGAGAGACTATTTTAGCTGTTGATGGTGTTAATGTATACACCTTAGCTGAATTTGTAGCTCAGTTAACTGATGATAAAGAGGTATACACCTTAACTATTGAAGGTGTTGATGGACAAATAAGATTAATTTCGGTTGCACCTGTTATAAGGGAAGGTGGAATGCAGTTTGGTTTCTATGCTGAAACTAAAAGTTTAGGTATATTTGAGAGTATTTGGAAAGGCTTGACTAATAGTTGGATTTTAGTAAAGGAAGTATGTAAAGGATTTGTAAGCATTGTTACAGGGCAAGTTGAAGTTAAAGAGCTTGCGGGTATTGTTGGTGTTGCACAAATAACTACTGAAATCTGGGATAGTTCTGTACAAGAGGGGTTATTAAACGGATTAATGAGCATGGTATATATAACAGCATTATTATCAGCAAACTTAGCTGTATTAAACCTTATCCCATTCCCGGCTTTAGATGGTGGACGTATATTTTTTACTCTTATAGAATTAGTGCGTGGTAAGCCTTTAGATGCCAACAAAGAGGCAGCAGTTCATTTTGTTGGATTTGTATTATTAATGGTACTTATGGTTGTTGTATTTTATAATGATATAGTAAGGTTGGTGGCTTAATATATGATGGGAACTAGGAATACTAGAGTAGTAAAAGTTAAAGATATATCTATTGGAGGGGAAAACCCTATTTGGATACAATCTATGTGTAATACTAAAACCCATAATGTAGAAGCAACTGTCGCACAAATATTAGAACTTGAAGAAGCAGGATGTGAAATAGTACGTGTGGCAATACCTGATAAAGCTGCCGCGGAAGCATTGAATACTATAATTCCTAAAATTAATATCCCTATAGTTGCTGATATACATTTTGACTATAAATTAGCTTTACAATCTATTGAAAATGGTATTAATAAGCTTAGGATTAATCCAGGTAATATTGGTACACCAGATAAGGTTGTTGAAGTAGTAAAGAAGGCTAAACAATACAAAGTGCCAATAAGAATAGGAGTTAATTCAGGGTCGATTGAAAAAGACTTATTAAAAAAGTATAAAGGTGTGACTGCAATAGCAATGGTAGAGAGCGCAAAATCTCACATAGATATATTAGAGAATTTAGACTTTTTTGATATAATAGTTTCGCTAAAAGCTTCAAACGTACCACTTGCAATAGAGGCATATAGTTTATTTTCAGCAACATATGACTATCCCCTACATGTAGGTATTACAGAAGCAGGGACTTTTTATAAAGGAACAATAAAATCTTCTGTAGGCCTTGGGGCTATACTCTCCCGTAATATTGGTGATACAATAAGAGTGTCTCTATCAGATGAGCCTATAAAAGAGATTGAATGTGCAAAATATGTACTACAATCTTTAGGCCTTAGAAAATTTGGAGCGGAAGTAATTTCATGTCCAACATGTGGGCGAACAAATGTAGATTTAATTAAACTGGCAACTACAGTTGAAAATTATGTAAAAGATATTAAGAAAGACCTTAAGATAGCAGTAATGGGCTGTGCAGTAAATGGTCCAGGCGAAGCAAGAGAAGCCGACATTGGAATTGCCTGCGGTAATGGGCAAGGTGTCATTTTTAAAAAAGGTGAGATTGTTAGAAAAGTAGCGGAAGATAAGCTCTTTGAGACTTTCATCGAAGAACTTAAACCTTTATCAAACATGTAAAGAGAGTGGGTATATGCCCACTCTTTCTATATGCTACAATCAAAATAAGAGGCTACTTGTTAAAATAAATATAATATATAGAGAGGGATAAAAATGGATAAAAATAAAATAATTCAAGATGTAACGACTTATATTGAACCACTATTAGATGAACAGATTGAATTGGTAGATGTAGAATTTGTAAAAGAAGGGGCGGATTACTTCTTAAGGATTTATATAGATAAGGAAGGTGGCATTACAATTGATGATTGTACAGCTGCTAACCGAGTGATTGAACCTGTACTTGATGAGAAGGATCCTATTGGTCCACCATATATTCTTGAGGTTAGTTCACCAGGAATTGACCGTGTATTAAAAAAAGATAAAGATTTTATTAAATATGCTGGACATATTGTGGATGTTAAATTGTATCAAGCAATTAATAAGCAGAAGAAAATTCAGGCAGAATTAGTGGAAAAAGTTGATGGCGTAGTAGTTTTGAAGGATGAGAGTGAAAATATAATTAAGATAGAACAAACCAATATCGTTAGCATACGTTTGGCTGTTTTATTTTAACTAAGAAAGGAGTATATAATGAATCAAGATTTTATAACAGCTATAGACCAAATTGTGGAGACTAAAGGCATTAATAAAGAAAAACTGTTTGAAGCAATTCAGCAGTCAATTGAAGCCGCATGTAAAAAGCATTTTGGGTCTGTAGGAGCAAGTAAACAAATTATTAAGGTTGATATTAATGAAAAAACTGGTATAGTAAAAGTATATTCTACTAAAACTGTAGTTGATGATTTAGAGCTAGATAATGATATAGTAGAAATAACTTTAACAGATGCTAAATTGATTAGTCCTCTAGTGAGTGTAGGGGATATGGTAGATGTGGAGATTACACCAAAAAACTTTGGGCGAATTGCTGCTAAAAATGCTAAAAATGTAGTTATTCAAAAAATTAAAGAAGCCGAACGTCAAATGGTGTACGACCAGTATATCGTTAAACTTAATGATGTTGTTAAAGGGAAAGTTTTACGCCGCGATAAAAATGGATATATTGTTAAACTTGATTTTGCAGAAGCCTCTCTACCTTCGTCCGAAGCTATCCCTAATGAAGAATTTGACCAAAGTGAACAAAACGAAGAACTCAAATCTTTTTATTTAGTTAATGTAAAAGACTTTAATAAAAATGAACAGCGAGATAATAAATCTAAGTGGGAAGCTCAAGTAATTGTGTCTAGAACTCATCCTGATTTAGTGAAAAAGTTGTTTGAACAAGAAGTAGTAGAAATTCGTGATGGTACGGTGGAAATTAAAAGCATATCTCGAGAAGCTGGTTCACGTACAAAAATTGCAGTTCATTCAATTAATCCTGCTGTTGATGCTGTAGGAGCTTGTGTTGGTGAACGTGGTAATAGAATAAATATTGTAGTTAATGAATTAAATGGGGAAAAGATTGATGTAGTAAAGTGGAGCGAAGATCCAAAAACTTTTATTGAAGAGGCATTAAGCCCGGCTAAAGTTTTACATGTGGAGCTTGATGAGAATACAACTGATAAAGGAATGGAAAGAAACGCAAAGGTTATTGTTCCTGATAATATTCTTACTTTAGCTATTGGTAAAGGCGGCCAAAATGTAAGACTTGCTGCAAAGTTAACGGGTTGGAAAATTGATATAAAAAGCCAAACTGCTGCAGGGTATGTTATACCTGAGATTGTAGAGGAAGTTAAAAAAGAAGAACTTGACAAACCAGAAATTGAAAAAGAAGAAATTGGGAAACCAGAAATTGTGGGAAAAGAAGTACTTGAAGAAAGTATTGGAAACTTTAGAACATTATCTTCATTAGGTAATGAGGCGTTGTCAACAAATTTAAGTGAAAAACTTAGTAAAGATGATGAGCTTGAAGACGATTTAGTAGAAGATGATTTACTAGAAGATGATTTAGTAGAAGATGATGACTTTGAAGACGATTTACTAGATGATGATGACTTTGAAGATGATGAGCTTGAAGATGATTTACTAGATGATGATGACTTTGAAGATGATTTACTAGAAGATGATTTACTAGATGATGATGACTTTGAAGATGATTTACTAGAAGATGATGAGCTAGAAGACGATAAACTAGATGATGATGACTTTGAAGATGATGACTTAGACTTATATGATATGGAAGTAGACGACTTTGATTTAGATAAAATAGAAGATATAGATATGTATGAGCTAGAAAGATTAGCTGATGAAGCTATGGCGGATATAGATAGCCTAGAGGTTGATGATTTTGACATCTACCATGAGCTATATGATGAGGATTTGTAATACGTGTTACGTAGATGCACAGGTTGTGGCCAGATGAAAGATAAGCAAGAGTTAATAAGAGTAGTTCGTAGTAATATGGGTACTGTGAGTATTGATTTTACTGGGAAAAGTCCTGGAAGAGGCGCATATATATGCAATAACTTAGACTGTTTACAAAGAGCAATAAAAACTAGGGGATTAGAGCGTTCGTTTAAAACTGCTGTCCCCAAATGTATTTATGAAGAGTTATTAAGGCAAGGTAGTGTTTAAAAATAAGAAATTAAGCCAACAATATTTAAAGAAAGAACTGATAAATAAAATGAGTGAAAAAAAAGTATATCAGATACTAAGTTTGTGTCAAAAAGGGTATAATTTAGTATCAGGAGAATTTGCTGTAAAACAGGCAGTACTTAATAAAGAAGTATTTTTAGTGATTGTTGCAAATGAGGCTTCAAGTAATACTCAAAAATTATTTAATGATAAGTGTCGTTACAGAAACATTCCATGTATTAAATGGGGAAGTAGTGAAGATATAGGGCGAAGTTTAGGGAAGGAACATCGTGTAGTTGTAGGAATTACAAATGAAAAATTAGCAAACAAGATAATGCAAATGATTTAGGACTTATTAAGAAAGGGTTGGATATATGGTAGAAAATAATGATATTAAATTTATAGAAATTCCATCTACTGTTACAATTAAAGTGTTAGCGGATAAACTGGATATTTCAGCTACAGATATTATTAAGCTGATGATGAAGCAGGGCAAGTTAATGACTATGAATCAGGAAATTGACTTTGAGACTGCTAGTAAAATTGGTGAGGAATTTGAAGCAATAGTAGAGTTAGAAGATGAGCGAGATTTATTAGAAGAAATCTTTGGACATGAAGAAGATGAGTCTAAAATGGTAGAAAGGCCACCGGTTGTAGTTGTAATGGGTCACGTTGACCATGGTAAAACATCTCTTTTAGATGCAATCCGTTCAACTAATGTAACTACAGAAGAAGCGGGTGGTATTACGCAGCACATTGGGGCATCTGCAGTAACTCTTAATGGTAAGAAAATAACGTTTTTAGATACACCAGGCCATGAAGCTTTCACTGCTATGCGTATGAGAGGTGCACAGGTAACAGATATTGCTATTTTAGTTGTAGCAGCGGATGATGGGGTTATGCCTCAAACAGTCGAGGCAATTAACCATGCTAAAGCTGCAAATGTACAAATTATTGTGGCAGTAAACAAAATTGATAAGGCTGGGGCAAATCCAGACCGAGTTAAACAAGAGTTAGCTGAGTATGGTTTGCTTGTTGAAGATTGGGGTGGTGATACTATTTGTGTTCATGTATCAGCACTGAAAAATGAAGGTATTGACAATTTACTAGAAATGATTTTATTAGTTGCGGAGATACAAGATTTTAAAGCTAATCCAAATGGCAAAGCACGTGGGACAGTTATTGAGGCTCAGTTAGATAAGGGACGTGGCCCAGTAGCTACTGTACTTGTACAAAGTGGTACATTAAAGATAGGCGACCCTATTGTAGTAGGTTCATCTTTTGGGCGTATTCGTGCAATGATTGACCATAAAGGGAAGCAATTAAAAAAGGCTCTACCTTCAACTCCAGTGGAAGTGCTAGGTCTTTCAGATGTACCTATTGGTGGAGATATGTTTTATATTGCAAACAACGATAGGCAAGCAAGACAAGTTGCAGAAAAAGTTAAAGCGCAAGGTCGCGAGCGTATGATGGTTAATACACCACAAAAAGTTTCTTTAGATGATTTATATAGCCAAATACAAGAAGGCCAAGTTAAAGAATTAAATATTATTATAAAAGCCGACGTACAAGGTTCAGTTGAGGCAGTAAAATCTAGTTTAGAAAAATTATCAACAGAAGAAGTTAGAATTCGTACACTTCATGGTGGAGTGGGTGCTATTACTGAATCTGACGTAATTTTAGCCTCAGCTTCAGGAGCGATTATAATCGGATTTAACGTTAGACCAGATGCTAGTACAGTTGCAATTGCTTCAAATGAGCAGGTCGATATTAGATTATATCGCATAATATATAAGGCAATCGAAGATATTGAAGCTGCTATGAAAGGTATGTTAGACCCTGAATATATAGAAAAAGTAACTGGGCATATTGAAATAAGGCAAATATTTAAAGTGTCAGGTGTAGGTACTATTGGTGGAGCATATGTTAAAGATGGTAAAGTGACTCGTAATGCAGGTGTGCGTATTGTAAGGGATGGTATAGTTGTATTTGAGGGCAAACTGGCTTCTTTAAAAAGATTTAAGGATGATGTAAAGGAAGTAGCAGCAGGGTACGAATGTGGTGTTATGATGGAAAAATACAACGATATTAAAGAAGGCGATATTGTGGAAGCTTTCATTATGGAAGAAATTAAAAGGTAAGTAATAGCGGTGATATGTATACCATATGCATTATACGGTAATAATTATCTAATGCAGGATAAACGCATTTTTGGGGCATTAATTGATATAGATAAGGGAGTGCATAATATGGCAAATCAGCGAATAATGAGAGTAAATGAAGAAATAAAACGTGAAATCGCAGAGTTAGTTAGAGAAGAAATCAAAGACCCACGAGTTAATGGTACGATGGTTAGTGTAACTGCTGTTGAAACTACTTCGGATTTAAAATCAGCTAAAATATTTATTAGTGTGTTACAAGAGGATAAACAATCGGAAGTTATTGAAGCGTTGCAAGCGGCTAGCAAATTTATTCGTAAAGAGGTTGCAAAACGACTTAATCTTAGAAATACACCTGAGTTAACATTTAAAGCAGATGATTCTATTGCTTATGGAATGAAAATGTCTCAGGTGATTCATGAAGTAATGAGTGGTAATTAAATTATGAACTTAGCGCTAACAGACGAAGAATTTAAAACATTAATTGACTTAGTATATGTGGGAAACTTTGTGATAAATGGTATGCGTGATAGCCAGGACAAAATAAAGTCTCCATTTGCATTAGAGCAAAAAATATTTTCGCTTGCGAACTCAGAAGTAGCCAAGTATGATAAAGAATTTAACGAATATATGCCGACTGCACAATATGAGGCATCAAAAGTTGGTGAATGGATAGATGCTTATGATGATAGAGTATTTTTTGAAGAGCTAGTTGTAAGATTGGCTAGAAGAGATGCTTTAAATAAATTAGGTGATGAAGATCCGGAAATGACACAAACTAAACTTGATGAAACACAACTGCAGTTTGAAGAAATTTATGATGAAGAATTAGAATATCATGGTTTAACTAGATTTAAAATTGTTCCAATAGAGCCAGCTCATTAGTAGCTGGCTTTTTAGTTGAAAATTTTTATATTATCTGAGATAATATAAAAGATGGTTAAATAATTGAGGAGGAATTTTAAATATGAATATATTAATACTAAATGGTAGTCCTAAAGGAAAAAACAGTGTAACGTTACAAACAGCACGTTATTTAGAAAAAAGGTTCCCTGAGCATACTTATCACGTGTTAGACGTAGCTAGACAAATTAAGAAGTACGAAAAAGATTTTACTGAAGCGTTTAATAGTTTACTAGCTGCACAGTTAATTATATTTACATACCCTGTGTACACTTGTCTAGTACCATATCAGCTTCATAGATTTATTGAGCTTATTAAAGAAAGTGATATTTCATTTAAGGGTAAAGTTGCTACACAAATAACTACTTCTAAGCATTTTTATGATATGACTGCCCATAGGTTTGTTGAAGAAAACTGCAATGATTTAGGTTTAAATTTCATTAGAGGGCTATCGGCTGATATGGATGATTTACAGACGACTAAGGGTCAAGAGGAAGCGGATTGTTTTTTTGAAAAAGTTATGTTTGATATTCATAATAAAATCTATGAGCCATTAAAAATAGTACCGAAAAAAATAGGTGCTAATTATAAGGCACATTTATACCCACACTTAAAGAAACAAAATGCAAATATTGTTCTTGTGACTAATATAGCAGAAAATGATTCTAACTTAAGAAATATGATTGATGAAGTTAAGAATATTTCTCCGTTTACAATAAATGAAATTAATATAAGAGAATACCCATTTAAAGGAGGTTGTTTGGGCTGCTTTAGTTGTACTATTACTGAGAAGTGTATTTATAAAGATGGATTTGATGAATACTTAAGGACTGATATTCAAAGTGCAGATGCAATACTGTATGCATTTACAATAGAAAATCATTACACCCACTCAAGTTTTAAGTGTTATGAGGACCGTCAATTTTGTAATGGGCATAGAGTTGTAACTCATGGAAAGGTAACAGGATATATAATTAGTGGTAATTACAAAAATGAACATAACGTACAAACAATAGTTGAGGGGCGTACTGAAGTATCTGGAATGTATCTATGTGGTATAGCTACGGATGAGGGGGATACTGAACGTAACCTTAAAAACTTCGTTAATTCTCTTACTTACTGTATGGAGCATCCAATGAGTCGGCCACAAAATTTCTATGGGGTAGGTGGCGCTAAAATTTTTAGAGATTTAGTATATCTGATGCAAGGGCTGATGCAAGCTGATCATAAATTTTATAAAAAGTCAGGGGCATATGATTTCCCTCATAATAAAAAAGCTATGATGATAGGAATGAAAGCGTTAGGATTTATGATGCGGTTTGATGTAGTACAAAAAGAACTTAAAGTAAAAATGAATGAATATATATTGATGCCATATACAAAAGTCATAGACAATACTAAACCGAAAAAATAGGGCTAGAAATAGCTCTTTTTTTATGAGTTAATTAAATAGACGGAACTATTTAACGGTAAACTTCGTCAAATATAAGTGAGGAGGGAGTACAATGAATGAAGCTAAGCTTATAAAGAGGGTAAAAAAAGGTGATGTTAAAGCTTTTGAGGAACTTATACAGCAGTATGAGCCTATTATATATAATACTTGCATGAAAATATTAAAAAATGAACATGAGGCTTATGATGCTGCTCAAGAGGTGTGTATTAAGGTGTGGAAACAAATTGATAGATTTGAGGGAAATTCTAAGTTTAGTACATGGGTGTATAGGGTTACCACTAATCAATGTTTAGATATTTTAAGAAAACATAAGTCGCAAAAAGTAGTATCTATTGAGATGGGAAATAATGATGAGGGGGATTGGAGTTTAGATGTTGAAGATACTACGCAAGATATTTTAAAACATATAGAAAATAATGAAATGGTAGATGCACTTAAACTTGCGTTAAGTGAACTTAAAGAGGAACATAGGCAGGTTATACTTTTAAGAGACGTAGAGGATTATAGTTATGAAGAAATTAGCCAAAAACTTTCTATATCACTTGGTACAGTGAAGTCGAGATTATCACGTGGTAGGCAAAATTTAAGGAATATTTTGTTACAAGATAAGGAACCTTTTAACAGTTTTTGGAGTCAAAATAGTAAGGAGGGGATTCTATGAGGTGTGATTATGACAAGTTATCTTTATATGTTGATGATGAGTTAGACGAAGCTGGCATAGATGAATTGGAAGAGCATCTGAAGGAATGCGAAGATTGTAAAAACGATTTAGAGATTTTAATGCAATTAAAAAATGAATTAGAACAATTGAAAGAATATGAATTACCTGAACATTTTCATGAAGACTTAATGAATAATATTAAGCCTAAAAAATCGTGGTATAAATATTATGTTGGACTTGCTGCAAGTATGCTAATTGTAGTTGTTTCTTTTACTTTAGCTGCAGATGAGATAGACTCGGTTCCAGAGCCTATGTCTATTGATATGATGGGGGCTAGGCAAGTCCAAATGCCAGTTACTGCTATAATTTGGGAGTTAGATGCGGCTGATAAAGGGGTTGTAGAAGATTTAAAACTATTTATTGATAATAATAAATTACTAGTAACTTACTTTGAAAGCGACGGACAAATTCAATTATTTAGTCAAAACGAGAATGATTATATAAGTATGTATGACTATATCTATGCAACAGATGATTTTATTTCAATATCAAGACCAGCTGATTTACCTATTATATCAGAAGTCGTTATAAATTATCCATTAACTGACTAATAGCTAAGCTTACAATAGTTTGGCTATTTTTTTTGTTTAGCTATAGTCAGCTACTTCAAATTTTTATAACACTGCTTCAGTTACATCTACTTCCATATATGATGTTCTATCTATGTTAAGTATCAGTTTATACTTCTGTTTTTCATATATTATAAGCATAGAATAAATACGACATCTTTTAATTTTTGGAAGTGGTACTTTGTAATGTCTATTGTTGTTATCTACAATATGAAGAGTATACTTATTTGCTATATCCAAAATATCATAAGCGCTTATAGTTGTATACGGTAATTTTAACGTAATATCAGGTAAATTTTCTGGTTTAGATTTTTTAGGTTTTTCTGGTTTACTCTTTTCTTTAGGAGCATCAGATTCTTCGGCTGATTTTTCAGCTGATTCTTCAGTGGATTCAGCAGGTTTTTCTTTAATTTTTTTAGGTTTACTAGGAGCTTGAGACTTTAAAGTAACAGATTGAATTGTATTTGAAAAGTTTCCAAATCTTACAGCGCATGTATTAGGCTCAAATTCAATAGCTTTATCTTCAACTAAAGTACACTTATACTTTTCGCATTCCTTAGTACTTGGACAAATAACAAGAATATAGCTGCCATGAGGTCTAATGTTTATTTTTTTTGTACATAAAATTATTGGCTCTGGCTCCGGTTCTTCATTCTCTTCTTCTTTTCGTTTAAAGAAGTATTTTTTTTGCTTAGGCTCTTCTTTTGGGTCAACTTCTGGCTCTGGTGGAGGTGTTGCATCTATTATGTTAATCATATGGTATCCTTGAGCAATTTTTCTATACGGTACAAAGTCAGTTGGGTAAAGCTCCTTAGTAATTCTCTTTTCATCACTATATATTGCAATAGGTACAGTTGTTAAGTTAAGGTAAGAAATATGAGAGAACATAAAATACCTCCATACAATGGTATTAATATATTATATTGCAATCGCTTGTACTAAATCAACTTAAAAAATGGAAAAAAATGTAATTATTATATGCCACTACGTTGATATTTATTCTAAAACTTGCTATAGTAAATTAGAAAGAGGTGGTTTTTTGGATGTAATAGTTATGGGAGCAGGCCCTGCGGGTTTATTTGCTGCACAAAAAATAGCAAGTGCGGGGCTTCAAGTGTTACTTATTGAAAAGAATAATGAAGTGGGGAAAAAATTGTTAGTGTCAGGAAGTGGACAATGTAATTTTACTCATGCGGGAAATATAGAAGATTTTTTTGATAAATATGGAGATAAACAAAAGACTGTTAAACATGCTTTAAAATCTTTTGATAATAAAGGTACTACTAATTTTTTTAAACGCTTAGGAGTTGATTATGAGATTACCGAAGGAGGAAAAATTTTTCCTAAAAGTAGAAAAAGCTCCAGTATATTAGGTGCACTAGTAAATATCAATAAATTAAATGGAACAGTTATAAAATCTAATACAAATATAAAAAGTATTATTGAATACGATAATATGTATAATCTTATGGATGATAAAGGGAATAGTTATTGTTGTAACAATTTAATTATAGCAACTGGAGGATGTTCATATCCTCAATTAGGAGCTAATTCTTCAGGGCATAAAATTGCTAAGCAATTTGGTCATAGCATTGTGGAACCTAAAGCGGCATTAACTAATGTTCTTACACAAGAAACGATATACCAAGAATTAAGTGGTGTTTCGTTTGAGAATGTTAGCCTAACAATTTTGCGTGGGGATAAAAAGATTAAAGATAAAAAAGGAGATTTACTATTTACACATAAAGGGGTTTCAGGGCCTGTAATATTAAATTCTACAAGATGGATACAAGATAAAGATAGGCTTGTATTTAACTTAGTTAATATGTCGTATGAAGAATTAGATGCGAAATTTGAAAAAGATTTCCAAAATAAAATACAACTTTTATCTTATTTTAAAAAACTCGAACTTCCTAAAAGCTTTTGTAATATCATGTTAGAGCATATAGGATTAGACGTGCATATGAACTGCGCAAATATTAATAAACATCAACGTAAGAAATTAGTTAAGTATTTAACTAGCCTAACTTTAACAGTAGAAAGTGTAGGCCCTTTAGCGACTGCAATGGTGACAGCTGGAGGAGTTAATACAAAGGAAATTAATCCTACGACATTTGAAAGTAGAAAGCAAAAAAATTTATATTTTATTGGAGAAGTGGTAGATGTTGATGGCGATACAGGTGGTTACAATATTCAGATTGCATTTTCTATGGCCTATGTGTGTGCAACTCATATCATAAGTAAGCGTTGACAAACTTACTTGCAAGTGATATTCTCTTTTTACTTATACGCTACTTGTATAGATTGAGTTTTAGAAGGGAATAATAAAAAGAATTGTAATAACTACAACAGTAATTTTAACACTGTAAGAGCGTTTTGCTAGTAGGTTTAAAAGGAGAGAATTATGAAAAAGATATATTTAGACCATGCAGCAACTACTCCTATCAAAAAAGCAGTAGTTGATGCAATGTTACCTTATTTAACAGAAAATTTTGGTAATCCGTCAAGTGTGTACCAAATGGCACAGGTGAATAAAAAGGCTGTTGATGAAGCGCGTGAACAAGTTGCTGCAGCAATAGGAGCGAAAGCTCAAGAGATATTTTTTACAAGTGGTGGGACTGAAGCGGACAATTGGGCTATTAAAGGAATTGTTGAGGCTAGAAAGAGTAAAGGTAATCATATAATTACTTCAAAAGTGGAACACCATGCAGTGCTTCACACTTGTGAATATTTGGAGAAAAATGGCTATGAAGTCACTTATCTGGATGTAGATGAGTATGGAAGTATTAGAATTGATGATTTAAAAAAGGCAATTAAAGATACTACTATCTTAATAACTATTATGTATGCAAATAATGAAATAGGGACAATTATGCCAATTAAAGAAATCGGTGAAGTGGCAAAAGCTCACAATATTCCATTTCATACTGATGCAGTACAGGCGATTGGCCAAGTGAAAATCGATGTTAATGATGAAAATATAGATGCACTTTCGATAACTGCGCATAAGTTTAATGGTCCTAAGGGTGTTGGAGCATTATATATAAGGCGTGGGGTTAAAGTGTCACAATTTATGCATGGAGGGGCGCAAGAAAGAGGCCGTAGAGGCGGTACTGAAAATGTTGCTAGTATAGTCGGAATGGGTGTTGCGATTGAACTAGCATATAAAGATTTCGATAATAAAATTAGGCAGTATACGCAACTAAGAGATATGTTAATTAACGGAATATTAGAAACTATTCCTTATTCAAGACTTAATGGGCATTTAACTAATAGATTACCTAACAATGTTAATATAGGCTTTGAGTTTGTGGAAGGTGAATCGTTACTGCTTTTACTGGATATGCAAGGTATATGCGCTTCTAGTGGCTCCGCGTGTACTTCTGGTTCTCTTGACCCATCCCATGTTCTACTAGCAATTGGACTACCTCATGAAAAGGCGCATGGTTCGGTTAGATTTACGTTAGGCGCAGGTATAAGTGATGCTGATATTAATACTGTATTAGAAACTTTACCAGCTATAGTTAAGAGAATGAGGGATATGTCTCCATTGTATGAAGAATTTTTAGCAAAACAATAAGTACGTAGAGAGGTGAAACTAATGTATAGTGAAAAAGTAATGGATCATTTTATGAATCCTAGAAATGTAGGAGAAATCCCAGATGCAAGTGGAGTAGGAACTGTAGGAAATGCAAAATGCGGTGATATAATGAAAGTTTACTTGCAGATTGAAGATGGGATAATTAAAGATGCAAAATTTAAGACGTTTGGTTGTGGTGCAGCAGTAGCTACAAGTTCTATGGCAACTGAATTAGTAATTGGTAAAACTATAAAAGAAGCTTTGTTGATTACTAATAAATCAGTTATGGAAGCATTAGATGGGCTTCCTCCTGTTAAAGTACATTGCTCGCTTCTTGCCGAAGAATCGTTACAAGCGGCGTTATGGGATTATGCAAAGAAAAACAATATAGTAATAGAGGGCTTGCAAGAACCTAAAGAGGACATTGATGATGATCACCATCATAATCTTAATGATGATGAGGATGAAAGCGAGTTATTAAATGCATAAGCAGAAAGTTGTAGTAGGTATGTCGGGCGGAGTTGATAGCTCCGTTGCGGCATATTTGTTGCAGCAACAAGGTTATGAAGTTATAGGAATGACTATGCAAATTTGGGATAAGGATACGTCTGAGGATAGAGAAGATTCATGTTGTGGTCTTAGCGCCATTGATGATGCAAGGCGTGTATGTCAAATGCTAGATATACCTCACTATGTAATGAACTTTAGAAATGATTTTAAGCGTGATGTAGTAGATTATTTTATTAATGAATATAAAAAAGGCAGAACTCCTAATCCTTGTATTGCTTGTAATAGATACGTAAAATGGGAGTCTATGCTAAATAAAGCGCTACAAATTGGGGCTGACTTTATTGCAACTGGACATTATGCAAATATATTAAAAAATCCTGAGACAGGACGTTATCAACTTGTGCAATCTAAAGCTTTAGCTAAAGACCAAACATATGCTCTTTACAATTTAACTCAGCATCAATTAAAACATACTCTTATGCCACTTGGCGAATATGATAAAGAAGAAGTGCGTAAGATTGCAACTGAAATAGGATTACTAGTAGCAAACAAACCTGATAGCCAAGAAATATGTTTTGTTCCAGACAATAATTATGCAAAATATATTGAAGAGACTACAGGAACAAAAAGTGAAGCTGGAAATTTCATTAATAAAAATGGTGAAGTTTTAGGCAAGCATAAAGGAATAATAAATTATACAATTGGTCAACGTAAAGGGCTTGGTGTAGCATTAGGTAAGCCTGTTTTTGTATCTAATATAAACGTTACAGATAACACTATTACTTTAGGAGATAATCAAGATTTATTTACAAATGTGGTTTATGCATCTAATTTAAACTTTATGCCATTTGATAGATTAGAGAGCAAAATGAATATTTCTGCAAAAATAAGATATAGTCATTCGCCTTCAAATTGCAGTATAGAAATGATTGATAAAGATAAAATAAAGTGTACGTTTACAACGGCACAAAGAGCAGTGACACCTGGACAGGCTATTGTATTTTATGATACAGATAAAGTTATAGGTGGGGGTACTATAGAGTTAATATAAAAAAATTTTTGTTTATTTAATAAATTTGAATAAAAAATGGATAAAGTATTAACAATTGGGATAAAATAGTATTGAGTTATACTTCGTGAAAAAAATATTAAGAAATCTTAAATATATGCTTGATTATTTTTTTATATACAAGTATAATTAAAAAGTAAGACAGGTATCAATTCACCATTTGGTGATTGAATATAACACATTTATTTTAAGGAGGACTTTTTCAATGGCAGTAAAAGTAGCGATTAATGGTTTTGGACGTATTGGACGTCTTGCATTTAGACAAATGTTTGGAGCAGAAGGGTATGAGGTTGTAGCAATCAACGACTTAACTAACCCAAAAATGTTAGCTCATTTATTAAAATATGACTCAGCACAAGGAAAATATGCTCTTGCTGATAAAGTATCATCTACAGAGGATACAATCATCGTGGATGGTAAAGAAATTAAAATTTATGCTGAAAGAGATGCTAAAAACCTTCCTTGGGGAGACATCGGTGTTGATGTAGTTCTTGAGTGTACTGGATTCTATGTAACTAAAGCTAAATCTCAAGCACACATTGACGCAGGAGCTAAAAAAGTTATTATCTCAGCTCCAGCAGGAAATGACCTTCCTACAGTTGTATTTGGTGTAAATGAAGACATCTTAACGCCTCAAGATACTATTATCTCGGCTGCATCTTGTACTACAAACTGTTTAGCACCAATGGCGCAAGCATTAAATAATTTAGCAGGTATCGAAAAAGGATTTATGACTACTATTCATGCGTACACAGGTGATCAAATGACTCTTGATGGACCTCACGCTAAAGGTGATTTAAGAAGAGCACGTGCGGCAGCGAATAATATCGTTCCTAACTCAACTGGAGCTGCAAAAGCAATCGGTCTTGTTATTCCAGATTTAAATGGAAAATTAGACGGAGCGGCTCAACGTGTGCCAGTTTTAACAGGTTCTCTTACAGAGCTAGTTGCTGTAGTTACTAAATCTGTTACAGCTGCAGATATTAATGCTGCAATGAAAGCTGCGGCTAACGATTCTTTCGGTTACACTGAAGAAGAATTAGTATCAGCTGACATTATCGGAAGCACTCATGGTTCTTTATTTGATGCTACTCAAACTAAAGTACAAGAACTTGATTGTGGCAAATCACTAGTTAAAGTAGTTTCTTGGTATGACAATGAAAACTCTTATACTAGTAATATGGTAAGAACTATTAAATATTTTGCTGAACTAGGCAAGTAATCAACACCTATAAAAGGGGGTTCAGTCTTTCGGCTGTACCCTCTTTATTAATAACTAATTATTTTTGAAGGAGTTAATATTAAATGTTAAACAAAAAAACTATCGACCAATTATCAGACCTTAAAGGTAAAAAAGTATTAGTTCGTTGCGATTTTAACGTTCCATTAAAAGATGGGGTAATCCAAAACGAAAACCGTATTATCGGTGCATTACCAACTATTAAAAAACTTATGGAACAAGGCGCTAAAGTAATTTTATGTTCTCACCTTGGTAAACCAAAAGGCGAAGCTAAACCAGAGTTCTCTTTAGAGCCAGTAGCAAAAAGTCTTTCTAAACATTTAGGAGTAGACGTTAAGTTTGCTGATGATGATACAGTAACAAGTGCTACTACACAAGAATTAGCAAACAATCTAGCAGATGGCGAAGTTATGTTGCTTCAAAACACTAGATATAGAATTGAAGAAACTAAATATGGTAAAGATGATGCGGCAACTGAGTATGCTAAAGAACTTGCAAACCTTTGCGACTGCCAAGTATTTGTAAACGATGCGTTTGGAACTGCACACCGTGCACACTGCTCAAATGTAGGCGTAGCTAAATGTTGTGATGAAAACGTTGTAGGGTACTTGATGGAAAAAGAAATTAAATTCTTAGGTGAGTCAGTAGAAAAACCACAAAGACCTTTCGTTGCGATTTTAGGCGGAGCTAAAGTATCTGATAAAATTGGTGTTATCAATAACTTACTTGAAAAAGTTGACACTTTAATTATAGGTGGAGGTATGGCTTATACTTTCCTTAAAGCACAAGGAGAAGAAGTTGGTAATTCTCTTCTTGAAGAAGATAAAATTGAATATTCTAAAGAAATGATTGATAAAGCTAAAGCTAAAGGTGTGAAATTACTTTTACCAGTGGACCACGTAATTGGCAAAACTTTCTCAAATGACACTGAATTTAAAACTGTTGAGACTATTGAACCAGGATGGTCAGGGTTTGATATTGGGCCTGAATCAATTAAGTTATTTAATGATGCATTAGCTGGGGCTAAAACAGTAGTATGGAACGGTCCTATGGGTGTATTTGAGTTCGACAACTTTGCAACAGGAACATTAGAAGTTGGTAAAGCGGTTGCAGATTTACCAGGGGCTATTACTATCGTAGGTGGTGGAGACTCTGTAAGTGCTGTTAAACGTCTTGGAATTGCTGATAAGATGACGCACATTTCAACAGGTGGTGGAGCAAGTCTTGAGTTCTTAGAAGGTAAAGAACTTCCTGGAGTAGCTGCTGCTGATAATAAATAGTCTAATATGTGCCCAACTATATCTAAGAAAAACCGTTTAGTATAGTTGGGTTTTTAGAGGATAATAATAAATTAGGAGGATTTTAATATGCGTAAAAAAATTATCGCTGGTAACTGGAAAATGAATAAAACACCTCAAGAAGCGGTGGAATTAGTAAACTCATTAAAAGATTTAATTAATACTGATAAAGTAGAAGTAGTTTTATGTCCATCTGCTGTATGTTTAGATGCAGTGGTTAAAGCAACTGAGGGTACACACATTGGAGTAGGAGCGCAAAATATGCACTTTGAAGAAAATGGTGCTTATACAGGCGAAACTGCACCTGGTATGCTTAAAGCTATTGGTGTTGACTATGTAATTATTGGTCACTCTGAAAGAAGACAATACTTCGCAGAAACTGATGAAACTGTAAATAAAAAAGTTTTAAAAGCTTTAGAGCATGACTTAGTTCCTATTGTATGCGTGGGCGAAAGCTTAACTGAGCGCGAACAAGGTGTTACTGTGGATTTAGTAAGACTTCAAACTAAAATTGCCTTACAAGGGGTAAATGAAGCAGACGCTAAAAAAGTGGTTATTGCATATGAGCCTATTTGGGCTATTGGAACAGGTAAAACAGCAACATCTGCTCAAGCTGAAGAAGTTTGTAAAGCTATTAGAGACGTTATAGGAGAAATTTATTCTGCTGCTGTAGCAGATGAAATTAGAATTCAATATGGCGGTTCTGTAAATGGGGCAAATGCTAACGAACTATTTAATATGGGTAACATTGATGGTGGTTTAGTAGGCGGAGCTAGTTTAAAACCAGAATTTAAAGATATTATTAACTATTAAGAATAAGAAAAGGAAATTGAGATGCAAAAAAAATTTACAACATTATTATTAATTTTAGATGGATTTGGTATAAGTGAAAAAGAGGAAGCTAACGCAGTAAAGCTTGCTAATAAGCCATATATAGATAGATTGATGGAAAAATATCCAACTGTAGAAGCAGCGGCTAGTGGTATGGCAGTTGGTCTACCAGAGGGACAAATGGGAAATTCTGAAGTTGGTCACTTAAATATAGGTGCTGGGCGAGTAGTTTATCAAGAGCTTACTCGTATAACAAAAGACATTAATGAAGGTGCTATATTAAAAAATGATGTACTAGTAGGTGCAATGGAAAATGCAAAAGCTAACAATTCTGCATTACACTTAATGGGCCTATTGTCTGACGGTGGAGTGCATAGCCATAAAAACCATTTGTATGGATTAATTGAGATGGCAAAAAAATCAGGCGTAGAAAAAGTTTATGTGCATGCATTTATGGATGGGCGTGATACTCCTCCATCGTCTGGTAAAGCATTTGTTAAAGAGCTACAAGCTAAAATGGATGAAATTGGCGTAGGCGAAATCGCATCTTTATCAGGTAGATACTATGCTATGGACCGAGATAATAGATGGGAAAGAGTTGAAATTGCTTATAATGCGCTTTGTAAAGGTGAAGGTGAAGAGGCTACAGATGCGGTTGCTGCTATGACAGAGTCTTATAAAAAAGATATTCTAGATGAATTCATAATGCCAACTGTTATTACTAAAGATGGCAAAGCTATTGGTCAAATTAAAGAAGGAGATTCTGTAATATTCTTTAATTTTAGACCAGATAGAGCTAGAGAAATAACTCGCGCGATTGTAGAAGAGGACTTTAAAGGATTTGAAAGAGACTTTTTCAAAACTTATTTTGTAGCGTTTACTCAATATGATGTAACTATTCATAATAAAGAAGTAGCATTCGCTCCTCAAACGTTACATCAAACATTTGGAGAATATTTGGCGGAGCTTGGCAAAACTCAACTTAGAATTGCGGAGACTGAAAAATACGCTCATGTTACTTTCTTCTTTAATGGTGGAGTTGAACAACCTTATAAAAATGAGGACCGTATATTAGTACCATCTCCAAAAGTAGCAACATACGATTTGCAGCCAGAAATGAGTGTATTTGAAGTGGCTGATAAGCTAGAAGAGGCAATTCGTTCAAGAAAGTACGATGTAATTATTTCAAACTTTGCAAACCCTGATATGGTGGGTCATACGGGTGATTTAAAAGCTGCTATAGCGGCAGTTGAAGCTGTGGATAAAGCTGTTGCGCAAGTAATAACAGCTATTGAAGACACTGATGCACAAGCTATAATTACAGCTGATCATGGTAATGCTGACCAAATGGTTGATTACAGTAATGGCGGGCCTTTCACTGCACATACAATCAACCCAGTTCCAGTTATTTTAGTTAACACTCATAAGGGAAGTAGCTTAAAAGAAGGCGGTAAGTTAGCAGACCTTGCTCCTACTTTGCTAGATATGATGAATGTAGCAGTGCCTGAGGAAATGTCAGGTGAGTCTTTATTAATTCACTAAAATCATAGATAAATGGTAGGCTAGATATAGCTATTTTACCTAAACTTGTTAATTGTCAAATATTATATGTAAAAAATAGCTATATCTTTTAGAGATATGGCTATTTTTCTGGTATAATTTATGAAAATGAGGGAAAGCTATAAATGTAAGTATTATTTAAATTTCGAAAGGAGTTTCACATGAAAGGTTATTTAGAAATTGTTGATGTATTTGCAAGAGAGGTGATTGACTCAAGAGCCAATCCAACGATAGAAGTAGAAGTAGTTGTTCAAGGCAAAGGTGACAATGACTTTGTAGCTAGAGCAATCGTACCATCTGGGGCTTCAACTGGAGAGCTTGAGGCTATTGAACTTAGAGATGGAGATAGCAAACGTTATCTTGGAAAAGGCGTATTAAAAGCTGTTGAAAACGTAAATGAAATTATCGCAGAACAAATTGTTGGAATGAACGCACTAGACCAAGTGGCAGTTGACCAAGCTCTTATTGATTTAGATGGAACACCAAATAAATCAAAACTTGGAGCAAATGCAATTCTAGGTGTATCTATGGCAGTTGCAAAAGCTGCAGCTGAAGCATTAAGCATGCCTCTATACCAATATCTAGGTGGATTTAACGCGAAAGCTCTACCAGTTCCTATGATGAACATTTTAAATGGTGGAGAACATGCTGATAACACTGTAGATTTACAAGAATTTATGGTTATGCCAGTTGGTGCAGAATCGTTTAGAGAAGCTTTAAGAATGTGTGCTGAAGTATATCACACATTAAAGAAAGTTTTAAATTCAAGAGGTCTTGCAACTGGTGTAGGTGATGAAGGTGGTTTTGCACCAGACCTTGCAACTGCTGAAGATGTTCTTGAACTTATTGTACAAGCTATTACTGAAGCTGGCTACAAACCAGGCGAGCAAATTCGTATCGCACTAGACTCTGCTGCATCTGAGCTTTATAATGACGCTGATGGTAAATACTATTTTAAAGGTGAGAGCAAAATGAAAGGCGAGCAAGTGGTTCGTACTTCTGCTGAAATGGTGGATTATTATGAAAACCTTGTTAATAAATTCCCTATTATTTCTATCGAAGACGGTCTGGGCGAAAAAGACTGGGATGGTTGGAAATTATTAACTGAAAGACTAGGAGACCGTATACAACTTGTTGGTGATGACTTATTCGTTACTAATACAGATATTCTTGCAAAAGGTATCCGTAAAGGAGTTGGTAATTCTATCCTAATTAAAGTTAACCAAATTGGTACTTTAACTGAAACATTTAACGCTATTGCAATGGCAAATAGAGCGAAATATACAGCTGTAGTTTCTCACCGTTCAGGAGAGTCTGAAGATACTACAATTGCTGATATAGTTGTGGCTGCAAATGCAGGACAAATCAAAACAGGTGCGCCAGCTCGTGCTGACCGTACAGCAAAATATAATCAATTATTAAGAGTTGAAGAAGAATTAGGCGATGTTGCAGAATTTAGAGGTCTTCAATCATTCTTTAATATTATGTAATTATTTATTAGATAATGTGACGTTGCATTAGCTTACGCTGTGAGTACAGCACAAACTTTAACCTTTTACAATCTATTAAGCTAAGGTCGTTACGTAACGTAAGTAATCATAACAAAAAAGTTTGCCTCATAGATGTTATGGGGCAAACTTTTTGTGGTTTATAAAGCAGGTTCAGCACTTTCAGTACTATCATCAGCGCTATCCGCAGTATCTTCACTTTCAGTATTGTCATCACTTTCAGCATTATCATCCAAATCCTTAAGCTCTTTACTTTCTTTTGCCCCTGGATAAGGCCATAATTCAAACGTGTAACCTTGAGCTTTAGCATCTTTTATTACATCTCCTAAAATTTGTGCATTAGTTTTAGATACCGCATGCAATAAAATGATTGCGCCATTATGGAAATTTTCAGAAATCAATTTTCTAGCATTAGTAGGATCTGGTTGTTTATTAACATCAAAATCGGCATAAGCAAAACTCCAGAAAATAGTTTGGTAACCTAAATCTTTAGTCATAGCTAATGATTTTTGAGAATAGTGACCCATAGGTGGTCTAAATAATTTAACCATACTTTTGCCCGTTATTTTCTCATACTTGTCTTCAACGTCTTTAAATTCCAGAGCAAAGTCACGTGCATTAATTGCGTATTTTGGCATAGAAGGATGATGGTGAGAATGATTTACTACTAAATGACCTTCATCTACCATTCTGGTGATAAGGTCAGCATTGTCTGCAAGATAAGGCGAAGTTACAAAAAATATTGCTGGTACATCATTTTCTTTAAGTGAATCTAAAATAGCACCTGTTTGACCATTTTCATACCCCTCATCAAATGTTAAATATAATACTGGTTTTTCCGTATCACCTACGTAGTAAGCATCATAATCTTCAAGCTTATATGATAGCTTATCATTAACACGTGGGGTCTTATGGTCTTTTTCTCGAACTATCCACCAGTCTACCTTTGTGTTATCAAGTCCGCTAGCATATACGATTATGGGCAGTAGCATAACAATCGTTATTAATATAGCTTTACTTTTCATCTCAATCTTCCTTTCGATATTATTATTCTATTAGTGTTCCCTATTAATCAAAATATATATTGACATGATGTGGTAATTGCTTATACAATAGGGCTAAATTAAAAGGAGGTAATTATTATGAAAGGTGTTTTAATTTATAATGGATTTCTAGAAAGTACCAAGTTTAAAGAGATACACTCATTATACGTACAAGAAGCTATAGGGCTAGGACTTAAGCTAGAGTGCCTAGGAACGGATAAAATTTACAATAATAAACAGTTTATTCAGCAGTTAGTCAGACAATATGATTTTGGGTTATTTCTAGATAAAGATATATTATTAGCCAAACATTTAGAAGAATATGGGCTAAAGCTATTTAACTGCGCGCAAGTGATAGAGATATGTGATAATAAAGCGCTAACCCAACAAGTTTTAGAACCCTATGGTATTAAGATGCCTAAGACAGTGGTAGCGCCTCTTATATTTGAAAACACCAAATATATCGATAACTGGATAGAGAGTTTAGAAAATTACTTAAGTTATCCTATTGTAGTAAAGGAAAGTTTTGGTTCCTTTGGTGAGCAAGTATATATTGCAACTGATAGGGAACAACTAACTCAGTTAAGAAAAAAAATAATTTACAAACCTCATATATACCAACAATTTATAAGTAGCAGTTTTGGTCGGGATTTACGGATAAATGTAATAGGTGATAAAGTAGTAGCATCAATGCTTAGAACCTCCAACGATTTTAGAGCAAATATTAGCTTAGGAGGTAAAATGGAGCCGTTTACTCCCGAAAATTCATACATTGAGTTAGCTATACAAGTAGCTAAAATATTAAAATCTGACTTTATTGGAGTGGATATATTGTTTGATAAAGAGCCAATTTTATGCGAAGTCAATTCCAATGCGCATATAATAAGTATTCAGCAGTGTTGTGGTATCAATATTGCTAAACTTATTTTGAAACATATTATTGACAAAATTTGTAAAATAAGTTATTCTAATGAAGAAGACTTTTAATAGGAGGTTACCTATGATTACACAAATAAAAAACAATGTTTTATGTGTAACGCTAGATGGTGAAATTGATAGCTATACAGCGTCACATATAAGAGAAGAAGTAGACCGCCTTTTTCAGATAAATAGGCTCACTCATATTATTTTCGATTTTGAAAACGTTACTTTTATGGATAGTTCAGGGATTGGGTTGCTTATGGGCAGATATAGAAACGTAGCTATTGGTGGTGGACAAGTTGTTCTGATTAAAGTGCGCCCTGAAATTGATAAGGTTATGAAATTATCTGGAATATATAAGCTTATTAAAAATTATACTGATGAAAAAGATGCTTTGGCACATCTTTAGATAGAAAGGAAGTAGGATATGGATTTAAACGAAATAAGTATTAAGTTTAGAAGCTTACCACAAAATGTCTCATTTGCTAGAGCGACTTTAGGTGCATTTTTGACGCAAGTGGAGCCTACAGTAGAGGAGCTATATGATATTAAGATGGCTCTTTCAGAAGCAGTTACAAATGCTATAATTCATGGTTATGAAGGTAATGGCGAACAGTATGTAGAAGTTAAATGTAGTTATAATAATGAGAAGGAAATCGTAATTTCGGTTAAAGATACGGGTAAGGGTATAGCAGATATTGAGCAAGCTAAAACAGCACTTTTCACCACTATGCCAGGTGAGGAAAGAGCAGGGCTTGGTTTTACTGTAATGGAGTCGGTTGTAGATAAAGTAGATGTTGAATCGACTGTATCGGTGGGAACAACAATTACGCTACATACCAAATTGTAATTAGGTGGTGAGACATTGGAAGAAGAGAAATTAGACCATACAAAAGATATTAAATTGGTTCTTGATACGAATGAAGAGCTAGTTGGTCATGCTGTGGAAGTGGATGAGAAGTTAGAGCGTACAAGAGAACTTATTGTAAAGGCTCAGCAAGGTTCCGAAACTGAAAGGGCTAGAGCTAAAGAAGTATTAGTAGAAGAAAATATAGGTTTAGTTTGGAGTCTGGTCAAACGTTTTTCTAATAGAGGATATGATTTAGATGACTTATTTCAAGTTGGTAGTATTGGACTGTTAAAAAGTATTGAAAAGTTCGATTTGCATTTCAATGTGAAGTTCTCAACATATGCTGTTCCTATGATTGTAGGGGAAATAAAGCGCTTTCTGCGAGATGATGGTATGATTAAAGTAAGTAGAACATTAAAGGAGATTGCATATAAGGCGCACTTAGCTAAAGCAGAGTTAATTAGGGAGCTTGACCGAGAACCCACTATTAATGAAATTGCTTTAGTATTAGACATTCCTGTGGAGGAAGTTGCAGTAGCGCTTGAAGCTAATGCTGAGGTTGAGTCTTTAAATGTAATTATTCATCATGGTGAAGGTAAACCTATTACTTTAGAGGACAAGCTTGACCAGTCTCCAAAAGAACAGAATAACTTGCTTGACCACATTTTGATAAAACAGTTAATTAATGAACTAGATGATTTAGAAAAGACTGTTATTACCTATCGTTATTTTGAGGATAGGACTCAAACTGAGATAGCCCAGATGCTCAACATATCTCAAGTTCAAGTATCTAGAATTGAAAAACGAATATTAAGAAAAATGAGAGATATGATACAGATATGAGGATGCCTAAATAATTATTTAGGTATCCTTTTATTGCTTTATTATTATTTTATTGTTATTATTTTTGGTATTTTTAATATAAAATTCTTACGCCCTTAACATAATTCTCACTATAATAACTGCTATTTAGGTCACTAATAGTAACCCCATTAGTCATATCGGAATGAATAAAGTTATCATCATTAATATAAATACCAACATGAGAAATAGTACCGTTATTACCCGTATCAAAAAATACTAAATCGCCCATCTGAAGTTCATCTTTTTCGATAGTAAGACCATCATTAGCTTGATTATATGATACGCGGCTAAGCTCAATGTCAAAAGTGTCATATATCTGTTGAGTAAAGCCTGAACAATCCACACCATTACTTAAACTTGTACCTCCCCAAACGTATGGAGTTCCAAGAAATGTTAATCCATAGCTCACTATATCTTGGGGACTAGTTGCAACAATAGGGATAAGGTCTGCATAAGCAACTTCCACATAATCTTGATAAATCCAACCGATTTCATCTTTATAACTAATTTGATACCAGCTATCACTTTTTCCAAGCACCCTAATATCATCTTTATTCACCTTAGCTACTATTCCAGCATTTAAATTAGGGTGTGTGCGTACATTTACTGACTTAGAATTAACAATGCCAGCTAAACCCAAGGCATCAGAGAAAATTCTTTGTTGTTCTTGTCCATATGTTGGGATGGTAAATAAACCAGCCAAACAAAATCCTAGTAAAACCCGTCTCATATTATCTCCTTTGTATTTGTTGAAAAATTATCATTTATAATTATGGCAAGTTTTTTTAAACTTTATACAAATAAATACAAGAAATTTTTTCCATGTTTATATTTACTTGCAATTAAGTCGAGCCAAATTACCAGTTAAACCGATGTAATTGCCCCTCGGTTTCTAACGAAGCAAATCCTTGTTGGCGTAAAGCTTCATATAGCACTATAGCTACAGCATTAGAGAGATTTAACGACCTAATGCTCTCAAGCATTGGGATACGAATAGACGTATCTTTGTAATTTAATAAAATTTCCTCCGGTATGCCCGCACTTTCCTTTCCAAACATTATAAACCCATCTTTATCATAAGCTACATCTACATAAGTTTGTTTGGCCTTAGTAGTAGCCATATATAAAGAAGCGTTTGGATTTTTATATAGAAATTCTTCAAAATTCTTATATACAATTAAGTCAATATCCTTCCAATAATCTAACCCGGCTCGTCTAACGCTTTTTTCGTTTAAATCAAATCCTAGTGGCTCAATCAAATGCAGTGTACTCCCCGTGGCCACACAACTTCGGCCTATATTAGCAGTGTTTTGAGGAATTTCTGGTTCTAGTAGTACAATATTCATAGTAACTCCTTAAAATTATTTGTATACATAATACCATAAATAAATGGGCAAAAATAGGATAAATTTTCAAAATTTTTGTATTGACATTCTTATAGATGATTGTTAGAATACACCTAATAAGTAAAGGAGGAATTATTATTATGGCAAAGTTATTTTATGCAGCAGATTGTAATTTGGATTTATTAAAAGGTAAAAAAGTAGCAATTATTGGTTATGGTAGCCAAGGACATGCCCATGCTTTAAATCTTCATGAGTCAGGTATTGATGTAATTGTAGGACTTTATGAAGGTAGTAAATCGTGGCCATTAGCCGAACAAGCTGGTCTTACAGTTATGACAGCAAAAGACGCAGCGGCAGCTAGCGATGTTATCATGATATTGATTAACGATGAAAAGCAACCTACTTTATATAAAGAAAGCATTGAACCAGTATTAACAGCAGGCAAAACTCTTGCATTTGCACATGGGTTTAATATCCACTATGGACAAATTGTTCCACCAGCTGATGTAAACGTTATTATGGTCGCACCAAAAGGACCAGGTCATACTGTAAGATCTCAATACGAAGAAGGAAGAGGAGTACCTTGTCTAATTGCGGTTTATCAGGATGCAACTGGTAATGCTAAAGATGTTGCGCTAGCTTATGCAGCAGGAATTGGCGGTGCAAGAGCGGGTATTTTGGAAACTACGTTTAAAGAAGAAACTGAAACTGACTTATTTGGTGAACAAGCTGTATTATGCGGCGGTGTAGTGGAGCTTATGAAAGCTGGTTTTGATACTTTAGTTGAAGCAGGATACCAACCAGAAAGTGCTTATTTTGAATGCTTGCATGAAATGAAACTAATTATTGACCTTGTTGCTAAAGGCGGAATTGGAATGATGAGATATTCTATTTCTGATACTGCTGAGTATGGTGATTATGTAACAGGTAAACGTATTATAACTGATGATACTAGAGCAGAAATGAAACAAATTTTAAAAGAAATACAAGACGGAACATTTGCAAGAAATTGGATTGCGGAAAACCAAGCAAATCGTCCTTATTTCAACGCTACAAGACGTATTGAAACAGAGCACCAAGTTGAAAAGGTTGGAAAAGAACTAAGAGATATGATGACTTGGAATAAAGAGAATTAATAGCTGAGGGGGAATATATGCAACAAATAAAAATATTTGACACAACTTTACGAGATGGAGAACAAGCTCCAGGGTATAGTATGAACCTTTCTGAGAAGCTTGAGATGGCATTACAATTAGAAAAATTAGGTGTAGACACGATTGAGGCAGGTTTTGCTATTGCCTCCACAGGAGATTTTAAATCGGTATCTGAGATTGCTAACATTATTAAAAATGTCCGTGTAGCTAGTTTGGCACGCGCATTAGAAAAAGATATTGATGCTGCTGCTCAGGCTTTAAAAAAGGCAGCATTTCCTAGAATTCATACATTCATTGCAACTTCAGATATTCATATGAAGTACAAGCTTAAAAAAACTGAAGATGAAGTTTTAGAAACAACACGTGAGATGGTTAAGTATGCAAAAAAATATTGCGAGGATATAGAATTCTCTGCTGAAGACGCTTCTAGATCTAGACCAGAGTTTCTATATAGAGTGTTGGAAGAAGCAATTAAAGCAGGTGCAACTGTTGTAAATATTCCTGATACTGTTGGCTACACTTCTCCCCATGAATATCATAAACTTATTTTAGGTATTAGAGAAAATGTACGTGGTATAGATAGAGTGGATATATCAGTACATTGTCATAATGATTTAGGAATGGCTGTGGCAAACACTTTAGCGGCTATTACAGCAGGTGCAACACAAGTTGAATGTACGATTAACGGCATTGGGGAGCGAGCGGGTAATGCTGCCCTAGAAGAAATAGTAATGAACATTAATACAAGAAAAGATATTTATCCATTCTTTACTAACGTTAATACGAAAGAAATTTATTTAACTAGCACTTTGCTTACAACTATTACAGGTGTAAAAGTTCAACCTAATAAGGCTATTGTGGGAGATAATGCATTTGCGCATGAGTCTGGTATCCATCAACATGGAATGTTAGAGCATAAAGAAACGTATGAAATTATGACACCAGCTTCAATAGGGCTTGCTGAGAATAAAATGGTTCTTGGAAAACATTCAGGTAGACATGCATTTTTAGATAAGTTAAAAGAGTTAGGTTGTACTTTAGATGACTCTAATATAGATAAACTTTTTGCAGAATTTAAAGCTCTGGCGGATAAGAAAAAAGTGGTTACTGATAAAGATATACAAGCTTTAATGGTTAGAAGACACACTAAAATTCCAGAGGCGTACCGTCTTGACAGGTTTGTTGTCAATTCAGGCAATACAATTACTACAACTTCATCAGTGCGGTTACTTTGCAAAACTGGGGCAATACTAGAAGAGGTGACTTCTTCTTATGAAGGTTCTATTGATGCTTCGTATAAGGCTATTGATAAGTTAGTGGGCAAATCATTTATATTAGAAGACTTCTTAATTTCAGCAGTAACTGGCGGAACGAATGCACAAGGTGAAGTGTATGTGAAAATTAAGACTAAGCAAGGCAATGTTTATAATGGCCATGGCATAAGTATTGATATTGTTGAGGCTAGTATTCTTGCTTATATTTCAGCTATTAATAATATGATTTACGACGAACGTAATTAATTATTATGGAGCTAGGCCTAGAAATAGGTCTAGCTATAATTAAGAAAAAATGTAAAATTGGATAGGAGGATATATAATGGCAATGACAATGACACAAAAGATTTTAGCTAAACATGCTAATCTTGAACATGTAGTGGCAGGTCAGTTAATTGAAGCAGATTTAGACTTAGTATTAGGCAACGATATTACAACTCCAGTAGCTATTAAAGAATTTAATAAACTAGGGTTAGATGAGGTTTTTGATAAAGATAAAGTTACTATAGTACCCGACCATTTTACGCCTGCTAAAGACATACAAGCGGCAACACAATGTAAATGTGTAAGAGAGTTTGCGATGGACAAGCAAATTGTAAATTACTTTGAAGTTGGCGAAATGGGTATTGAGCATGCGCTGTTACCAGAAAAGGGATTAGTAGTTCCTGGTGATGTAATAATTGGTGCTGACTCGCACACTTGTACTTATGGTGCGTTAGGTGCTTTCTCAACTGGTATTGGAAGTACAGATATGGCAGCTGGGATGGCTACAGGCAAAGCTTGGTTTAAAATTCCAGAAGCTATTAAATTTATATTAACTAATAAACCAACGGAATATGTTTCTGGCAAGGATATAATTTTGCATATTATTGGTCTAATCGGTGTAGATGGTGCACTTTACAAATCTATGGAGTTTGTTGGTGATGGAATAGCTCACTTATCTATGGATTCAAGATTTACTATGGCAAATATGGCAATTGAAGCAGGTGCTAAAAACGGAATTTTTCCAGTAGATGAGCTAACTATTGAGTATTTAAATGGTAGAGCAAAACGTGAATACACTGTGTATGAAGCTGATAGTGATGCTATATACTCACAAGAAATCACTATTGACTTATCCAAAGTTCGTCCTACAGTCTCATTCCCTCATATCCCTGATAATACACGGACTATTGATGAAGTTGGTGAAGTTAAGATAGACCAAGTTATAATAGGTTCATGTACAAATGGCCGTCTTGAAGATTTACGTATTAGTGCTGATATTTTAAGAGGGAAAAAAGTAGCAAAAGGTGTGCGTACTATAGTGTTTCCAGGCACTCAACAAATTTATCTAGATGCTATAAAAGAAGGCATTGTTACTGATTTAATAGAAGCTGGATGCGTTATGAGTACTCCAACTTGCGGGCCTTGCTTAGGCGGTCATATGGGTATTTTAGCAGCAGGAGAGAGAGCAGTAACTACAACAAATCGTAATTTTGTGGGCAGAATGGGTCATGTGGACTCAGAAGTATATTTAGCAAGCCCTGCAGTTGCGGCAGCCTCAGCAGTTACAGGATATATTAGTAACCCAGAAGTGGTAAATCAAAAGTAAAGGGGAACAGTTATGGTTTTTAAATATGGAGATAATATTGATACAGATGTAATAATTCCAGCCAGATATTTAGCTACTTCAGAACCTGGGGAGCTTGCTAAGTTTTGTATGATTGATATAGATGATACTTTTGTAGGCAAAGTTCAAGATGGAGACATTATGGTTGCAGGAAAAAACTTTGGATGTGGTTCTTCTAGAGAACATGCTCCTATAGCTATAAAGGCAAGTGGTATTAAATGTGTTATTGCAAAAAGTTTTGCTAGAATTTTTTATCGCAATGCAATAAATATTGGATTGCCAATTCTAGAATGTGTAGAAGCTGCTGATGGTATTGAAGAAGGCAATGAAGTTGAAATAAATTTAACTACAGGCGAAATCCGTAATATCACTAAAAATGAAACTTACAATGCACAACCGTTCCCTGAGTTTATGCAAAAAATTATGCAAGCAGATGGACTTATGGGTTATGTAAAATCTAAGGGGGGTAACTAATGATTTATAAAATTGTAGTACTACCAGGGGATGGAATTGGCCCAGAAATAATATTGCAAGCAGTTCTTGTACTTCATGAAGTTGGGGATAAATATGGACATGAATTTATTATAAATGAAAAATTAATCGGTGATATTGCATTAGAGCTTACAAATTGTTCATTGCCTGATGCTACTATTGATGCGTGTAAGAAAAGCGATGCTGTATTATTAGGTGCAGTGGGTGGTCCAGTTGGCGAAAATAAGTGGAAAGACCATCCGACTGGTGATAGACCAGAAAAAGGATTATTGAAAATTCGTCAAGAGTTAGATTTATATTCTAATTTAAGACCAGCATTATTATATAAAGAATTAAAAGGCGCATCTCCTCTTAAAGATGAGATTATTGGTGATAGTCTTGATATATTAATTGTACGCGAGCTTACGAGTGGTATTTACTTTGGAGATAAAAATCGTGTTGAGTGTGAGAATGACGAAGAGACTTATGCTATAGATGAGATGTATTATAGCAAAAAAGAAATCCGTCGTATATTAGAAGTAGGTTTTAAAATTGCTAACGGTAGACAGAAGAAAGTTGTTATAGTTGATAAAGCAAATGTGCTTGAAACTTCTAGATTGTGGCGTGAGGTAACTACTGAAGTAGCTAAAAATTATCCAGACATTGAATACAGTCATATGTATGTGGATAATGCGGCAATGCAATTAATTGTAAACCCTAAACAGTTTGATGTAATTATTACATCTAATATGTTTGGAGATATAATTTCTGATGAGGCTAGTATGATAACAGGTTCAATAGGTATGTTACCATCAGCTAGCATTGGTGATGGTACGCTAGGTCTTTATGAGCCAATCCATGGAAGTGCGCCAGATATTGCTGGTGAAGATAAGGCTAATCCGCTAGCAACTATATTATCAGTAGCTATGATGCTTAGACATTCTTTTAAATTAGAAACAGAAGCTAAATCAATTGAGAATGCAGTACAAGCAGTGTTAGAGCAGGGTTATAGAACTGCTGATATATATGAAGAAGGAACTAAATTAGTTGGTACGGAAGAAATGGGTACTTTAGTTTGTGAAAATATTAAATAGGAGGTAACAATATGTATATTTATTTAGATGGAGACTATGTTCAGGAACAAGATGCTAAAGTATCAGTATTTGACCATGGTTTATTGTATGGAGATGGAGTTTTTGAGGGTATAAGAGTTTACGATGGAAAAATCTTTAAATGTAAAGAACATATTGATAGATTATTTGAAGCTGCTAAAGCTATTATGATTGAAATTCCATTAACTAAAACAGAGGTTGAAGAAATATTAGTTACTACATGTAAAAAAAATACGCTACAAAAAGGGTATATTAGATTTGTAGTAACAAGAGGTAAAGGTGATTTAGGATTAAGTCCCGATAAATGCCCAACTCCAACTGTGTTTTGTATTGCTAGCGACATTTCGCTTTATCCAGCACAAATGTATGAAACGGGTATGCCTATTATAACTGCTTCCCAACGTAGAAACAAAGCTACTATTGTTGACCCTCAAATTAAGTCGTTAAATTACCTAAATAACATATTAGCTAAAATTGAAGCAAATCAGGCTGGAGTACCAGAAGCTTTAATGTTAAATCATGATGGGATTGTAGCTGAATGTACTGCTGATAACGTTTTTATAATTAAAAAAGGGGTAATTTATACACCTCCTATTCATGTAGGAATTTTAGATGGTATTACAAGAAGTACTGTAATTGATATAGCACGAAAAGTTGGTTATACAGTAGTAGAAAAAGAATTTACTCTATTTAATGTGTACAATGCTGATGAGTGTTTCTTAACAGGTACGGGAGCAGAAGTTATTCCTGTTAATAGTGTGGATAGACGAATTATTGGTGAAGGTGTATGTGGACCTATTACTAAGCAATTACTAGAAGAGTTCCACAAAGTTGCAAGTTGTGATGGAGTTGCAGTCTTTGAGTAAAAATAAATATTTCGAGGTATAATAAATATGAGAAGTCACGCAGTAAAAACTGGATTATCAAAAGCACCACACAGGTCGCTATTTAAGGCAATGGGTTATATAGATGAAGAGATAGAAAAGCCATTGATTGGTGTAGTTAGTGCAAAGAGTGAAATTGTTCCTGGCCACACTCACCTAGACCAAATTACAGAGGCTGTAAAAACAGGGATAAGAATTTCGGGTGGAACGCCAATAGAAATACCAGCGATAGGAGTATGTGATGGTATTTCTATGGGTCACCAAGGAATGAGATATTCATTAGTAACACGCGAACTTATTGCTGATTCAATTGAATGTATGGTTATGGCACATGGTTTAGATGGTATAGTTCTTGTGCCTAACTGTGATAAAGTTGTACCAGGGATGCTAATGGGTGCAGCTAGATTAAACTTGCCTACAACGTTAGTAAGCGGTGGACCTATGCTGGCGGGTAAAGTTGGGGATAAAAAGGTGAGTCTATCGCTAATCTTTGAAGCAGTAGGCCAAGTTGCTGCAGGGAATATGACTGAAGAAGAGTTGTATGAGTACGAAGAAAAAACTTGCCCTACATGTGGCTCATGTTCAGGAATGTTTACTGCAAATAGCATGAATTGTATGACTGAAGTTTTAGGAATAGCATTACCTGGTAATGGCTCTGTGCCAGCTGTATATACAGAGCGTATAAGGCTAGCAAAATATACGGGAATTGCTATGATGAATATGGTGGAGAGAAATATTCGTATAAGAGATATTTTGACTAAGTCGGCATTTGAAAATGCGTTAACTGTAGATATGGCATTAGGTTGCAGTACAAATACAATGCTACATTTACCAGCAATAGCTCATGAGGCAGGTGTTAAGATAGACTTAGACGAAGCAAATGCAATTAGTAATCGTACACCAAATTTATGTAAGCTAGCGCCAGCTGGGCATCATCATATGGAAGATTTATATCATGCTGGCGGAGTGTCTGCTGTTATGAAAGAACTTAGTAGTAAGGGTCTTTTAAATGATGATTTAATTACTATTACGGGCAATATGGTAGGTGAAAATCTTAAAGCTGCTAAAAACACAGACCCAGAAGTTATTCGACCTATAGATAATCCTTATAGCACAACAGGAGGGATTGCAGTCTTAAAAGGGAATTTAGCTCCAGATGGTTGTGTAGTTAAACGTTCAGCAGTTGCTAAAGAGATGCTAGTTCATTCTGGACCAGCTAAAGTGTACAATAGTGAAGAAGAGGCATCGGAAGCAATTAGCCAAGGTAAAATCGAAAAAGGTGACGTACTAGTAATTAGATATGAGGGACCTAAAGGTGGGCCAGGAATGAGAGAAATGTTATCTCCAACTGCAACACTTGCTGGAATGGGACTGGATAAAGATGTTGCATTAATTACAGACGGTAGATTTTCGGGTGCCACAAGAGGCGCTTCCATTGGACATGTATCACCAGAGGCGGCTGAAGGTGGATTAATTGCAATTGTTGAGAATGGTGATATTATTAGCATTGATATGAATAAATGTACAATTACATTAGATGTAGAAGAAACACTGATAAATAAAAGATTAGAAACGTTAACTCACCCAGAACCTAAAGTTAATTCAGGTTATCTTGTGCGTTATGCAAAATTAGTATCTTCGGCAAGTACAGGGGCAGTTTTTAATTTATAATAATGATAGAGGGGGAGACCCCTCTATTAATAACATGGAACAATTGGCTAAAAGGATGTTTTTTAAGGAGGAATTTTAATTTGATGAATGGTGCGAGTATATTAATAGAATGTTTATTACAACAAGGAGTGGATACTATATTTGGTTATCCAGGTGGAGCGGTTCTTCATATATATGATGAGCTTTATAAATATAGCGATAAAATCACGCATATATTAACAGCCCATGAGCAAGGCGCAGCTCATGCTGCAGATGGGTATGCAAGAGCTACTGGAAAAGTGGGCGTATGTCTTGCTACATCAGGACCAGGTGCAACTAACCTAGTAACAGGTATAGCAACGGCCTATATGGATTCTATTCCAATGGTAGCAATTACAGGAAATGTAGGAGTATCTTTATTAGGTAAAGACAGCTTTCAAGAAATTGATATTTCTGGGGTATCAAGAAGTATTACTAAACATAATTATATCGTAAAAGACATAGCGGACTTAGCTGATACGATTAGAGAGGCTTTTCACATTGCTCAGTCAGGCAGAAAGGGTCCTGTATTAGTTGATATACCTAAAGATATAACTGTAAAAGAATTTGAGTATATTCCACAACCACTAAAGCCTATACTTACTAAACTTCATACTATTAGACATAAAGATTTAATAGAAGCTAAAGATATGATTGTGGCAAGTGAAAAACCTTTTATTTATATGGGTGGAGGTATAATTTCTAGTAATGCGACTAAGGAATTAGTTGAATTTGCAGAACGAATTCAAGCTCCAGTGGCCAATTCTTTAATGGGTACGGGTGGTTTTTCTAGTAAACACTATTTATCAACTGGTTTAGTTGGTATGCATGGTAATGTTGCGTCTAATGAAGGGATTACTCATTGTGATTTGTTAATTGCAATAGGAGCTAGATTTAGCGATAGGGTAACGAGTAGTATTGCTACATTTGCGCCAAATGCAAAAATACTGCATATTGATATTGACCCAGCGGAAATAGGCAAAAATGTAAAAATCGATGCGAGCATTATTGGTGATGCAAAAGTTATACTGCAACAACTTAATGGAATGTTACCTCAGCAAAATCATGACACTTGGCTAGGGCAGGTGGAAAGTTGGAAAAGAGATTATGAGCTTACTGTGGATATGGATGATAGATTACATCCACAAGCTATTATTCAAGCGGTGGATAGGTTAACTAACGGTGAGGCTATTATTACAACCGAAGTTGGTCAGCATCAAATGTGGGCAGCTCAATATTTTGGGTATACTACACCGAGAACTTTTATTTCATCTGGTGGACTTGGTACTATGGGATTTGGAACTGGGGCTAGTATTGGGGTTCAAACTGCTTTAAAAGATAAGACTGTTGTACAGATTGCAGGGGATGGTTCATTTAGAATGAATTGTAATGAGCTTTCTACCATTGAGCATTATAATTTACCTATAATTATTGTACTTCTTAATAATACTGTGTTAGGGATGGTTAGGCAGTGGCAAACTTTATTTTATGAAAAGCGATATTCGCAAACTAAACTAGAAGATAGAGGCCCCGATTTTGTTAAATTAGCTCAAGCATATGGTGTTGCTGGATATGAGGTTAAGACTGAAGATGAGTTTAATAAGGTTTTTGAAGAGGCTTTACAAAGTAGGAAGCCGGCTGTAATTAATTGTTTAATTCATAAAGATGAAAAAGTATTACCAATGGTGGCACCAGGTGCTCCTATTAATGATTTAATTATGGAATAGAAAATGTAACAAATTAAACTAGTCCCTCATATTCTGTTTATGAAGGCACAAAAAAAAGACTTGTCTTTAACTTCAAGTCTTAAAAATTTGTAACAACTAAAAAAGGTGTCACACAATAAGCGCAGTGCCATATACTGATATTATCTTAATAATTCATGGATATAACGGAAGTGGGAGAATGATATAATAGTCTATTGTTTATCACAAGAGATGGTCCTGCTTTTCCCTCAAAAGCAGAAGTTATG
Organism: Candidatus Parepulonipiscium sp. PG-Nuni2H_MBin01; assembly: GCA_001994995.1. Classification (GTDB taxonomy): domain Bacteria; phylum Bacillota; class Clostridia; order Lachnospirales; family Cellulosilyticaceae; genus Parepulonipiscium; species Parepulonipiscium primum. Next base: position 63,556 of record MDJM01000006.1, read on the forward strand.
AAAAAAAGACTCTGTTGTTATCATGCCTAAGTTACTCCAACTTCCGTTTTAATGATATATATAAATTATATGTAGTGATTAGTAAAATAATGTATCGAGATATATAAAAAGAGGCTGATTTTTTTTTATCAGCCTCTTTCGTATGTCCAAATTAATTAATTACTCCAATGATTGTATCCACTATTTCCTTTTTATCACATACGGTGTTATGGAGCACTGGGATGTTTTCTAAATCTTTAATAGGAGCTGGAATGTCCCATTTAGTAAAATTGGATAATTCTTTTAAGATTTGATATTCAGTTAAATCCACTTCTCCATTAAGTGCAGTATAAACACCTTGTGGGAATTTAAATGGGCTAGCAGTTGAAACTATAATAGTTGGATTATCGCTTTTATTCATTTGATGCACATTATAAGCTACAGCAGTATGAGTATCTAGCAAATAATTATATTTATCCCAACATTGTTTAATAGCTTCCTGCGTCTGTTGGTCAGTACAATATTCCGCTTCAAGCAAGCCTTGCATTTTTAATTTTAATTGCTGTGGAATTTCATAATAACCTTGTAAATCTAACTTATTCATTAAAGAGTCAATTAAATCACTATCATGGTCAGACAATTCAAATAAAAATCTTTCTAAGTTAGAAGAAATAAGAATATCCATAGATGGTGATAGCGTTTTAACAAATTCGCGCCTTCTATCATATACGCCAGTTTTAATAAAATCCGTTAATACGTTATTTGAGTTAGAGGCACAAATTAACTTACCAATTGGAGCGCCCATCTTTTTAGCATAGTATCCAGCCAAAATATTACCAAAGTTGCCTGTAGGAACTACATAATCTATAAGCTTATCAGTTTCTATATCTAGACTACTTTTAATATAATAAACGATTTGAGGAAGTAACCTACCCCAGTTAATACTATTAGCACTAGACAGTTTAATTTCTTTATCTAGTAACTGTTGCTCTAAGTCTGGATTTGTAAATATATTTTTAGCAGCAGTTTGGGCATCATCAAAATTCCCTTTAATTGCAATAACATTAACATTTTCACCTTGTTGAGTAATCATCTGCTGTTTTTGAACTAAACTAACGCCTTCGCTAGGATACATAACTACAATTGAAGTTCCTTCAACGTCTTTAAAACCTTCCAACGCAGCTTTTCCGGTATCGCCAGAAGTAGCTACAATAATAGCAATTTTATTACTTTCACCTGTAATTTTCATAGATGTAGTAAGCAAATAAGGTAGAGCTTGAAGAGCTACATCTTTAAATGCACAAGTAGGACCATGCCAAAGTTCTAAAATGCTTGTATTATCATCAAGTTGTTGTAAAGGCGCAATTTCTGGGGTATCAAAAGTATTTTCATATGCACCTTTAATACATGCATCGATTTCGTCAGCACTAAAATCAGTTAAAAATTTACTAAATACTAATTTCGCTACATCTTTATAATCAGAAGTTGCAATAGTCACTATTTCTTCATCAGATAGTGTAGGAATAAATGAAGGTGTATAAAGACCTCTATCAGTTGCCAGTCCTTTTACTATAGCTTGTGCGGCGGGAATTCTAGTTTTATCCCCTCTTGTACTTTCATATAACATAGTGTCCCTCCATTACATCGTTTCCATATCAAGGCACATATAAATATTAGCCTTTTTAACATATTCACATGCTTTTAATTCTTCAATTGCTGTTTGCAAATCTTGCTCTGACGCTGGGTGAGTTATAATTGTAAGGCTAGCAGTGCCACTGTTTTTAACTGGAGATTGAATTATAGATTCAATGCTTACATCCTTTTTACCTAGAACACTTGCCACTCCTGCTAATACGTTAGGTTGGTCAGCAACTCTAAGTCTTAAACAAAATGATGAGCGTAAATCTGTAACAGGAGAGATTTCTTTCACTTTGTAGCACTCTAAACCTAATTTACCAGTTGTACCATTAGCAATGTTTTGGCAAATTGTCATAACATCTCCAATAACAGAACTTGCAGTAGGCATAGAACCAGCGCCTCTACCATAAAGCATAATTTCATCTGCCGCATCACATTTAATAAAAGCTGCATTAAATACATCATTAACAGAAGCAAGCGGATGAGCAAGTGGTACGAATGCGGGGCGCACAAATAGAAGAATTTTATTATTTCTCTCTTTAGCAACAGCTAGCAATTTTATAGTATAACCTAATTTTTTAGCCAACACTATATCGCGTTCTTCAATGCGTGTAATACCTTCACAGTATACATCAGATAGTGTACATCGTGAGTTAAATGCAATGCTACCTAATATGGAAATTTTACGTGCCGCATCCGTTCCCTCAACGTCAGAACTTGGGTCCGCTTCGGCATACCCTAAATCAGTTGCTTCTTGTAAAGCTTTAGAATATGACCAGCCCTTTTCATACATTTTAGATAAAATATAATTTGTAGTACCGTTTAATATCCCAACAATATCTGTAAATGTATTTGCACACAAAATATTTTGCATAGCCCCGATAATAGGAATAGCTCCGCCAACACTAGCCTCATAACATACATCTACGTTTTTTTCCTTAGCTAGAGCAAAAATCTCTTCGCCTTTTACAGAAATTAAGTCTTTATTGGCAGTAACAATATTTTTTCCTGCATCAATTGCTTTCATTATGCATTCATAAGCAAAGTCTATTCCACCCATAAGCTCCACTACGATTTTAATCTCATCATCATTTAGTATATCATCAAGTGATGAACAAACCTGATCTTCTTTAAGCCCCAGGTCATATGCTCTTTGTGGGTTTCTTTCAAGGACTTTTTTAATTTCAATGCATTTATCAGTACGTTTAGCAATATCATGTGCATTTTGTATTAACAATTGACATACACCGCCGCCAACCGTACCACAACCTAAAACAGCTATTTTTATCATTTTTAATTCCTCCAATTTCTTTATATACGGGTATGTTAACCCATTTAAGCTAAAATTACAAGCCAAAAACCAAAAAAAAGAGTAGCAAAGGCCACTCTTTATGGTTATGAATATATATGCGATTAATTTTCAAAATAGAATAAGCATGTCCGCTGTTTAAGTAACTAGCCTTATAAAAATTCCTTAGATGGTAAATACTGCTGAACTACAATATTTTCTATATCAAAATACTCAATTAGTCTATCGTCTTTAAACGTTAATTTATATCCAGACTCTGAAATAATTTGCACCGCGCGGTGTGATTCGATTTCTTCGTTAATATCGTAAGATAAACACGTAAAAGGATAAAAGTAACCTTCTTTAAAATCCACATGTTTTTTAACATTATCGCTCATTTTAGTTTTAAGACATTTAATGCTAGGATATGTATAACTGTAGTTTTTTGTAATCATAATGACAGGCCTCCCTCGTTTTATATTATAATATGCATCATGTAAACGTAGTATTACAAAAATATAAATAAAAAATTATGTATATATCAGCATAATGTAAAAATACTTAATCCCTAATATAAATAAAAAGTCTTAATACACTAAGTGTTTGTAAGATTTTAAGATTAATTTTAGTCTAAATTGTGGTATTTATTGCTATATAGTAATAATTTAGTTTATTGAAAATCAAATAATAATTGTCAGACTAAAAAAAATATGATAATATAAAGACTAAGTAATACAAATATTGCAACAAACTTGTTACAATCTTGCAAATTTTATATCTAAGTTAAGGGATTTTAGTTATAAGGGGATGATAAAATGAAAAAATTTAGCAAACACTTTGCATTATTTACTGCTGCGGTGGCATTCTCAGGTTTAGTAGGATGCTCTTCTAATTCAACTACTAGTGGAACTACAGATATTAGTGAAATTAGTAGCGCAGAAGCTAGTAATGCTGAAACGTCGTATACACCGACTGGAACTGCGGTTATTGCTATTAGTAGTTTAAATGGGGTATTTTCACCATTTTTTTATACAACAGGTTATGATAGCACTATAGTTTCATCGGTTCATGAATACTTATTAATAAACAACCGCGATGGTCAACTTGAATCTAGATTGGCCGAGTATGATGTAGAGGAAATAACAAATGAAGCTGGGGAACTTCAATCTGTATATACATTTACTCTACTAGAAGGGCTGCTATTTAGCGATGGGGAAGCTGTAACAGCTGATGATATTATATTTAGTTATAAGGTTGTGTTGGACCCTACGTTTGATGGGATATCAACATTAAGAACAGTTGATATTATCGGGCTAGATGATTATATATATGGTGATGCTACCGAAATTGAAGGTATCCAAAAAATTGATGATAGAACTGTGCAAATTACAATTAACGGAATTGATCCAGCAGCAATTTATAAATTAGCTATAGCTGTTACACCGGAGCATTATTATGGTGAAGGCTTTGTAAAAGGTGATTTATCTACTGTTAAGGAAAAAAATTCTACGCCAATGGGCGCAGGACCATATAAATTTGTTAGTTTTGAAAACAATGTTGTAAATCTTATATATAATGAAAATTATTTCTTAGGCACACCAAAAACTGAAAAGTTAAAATATCAAGTAACTGATACCTCTAATTTTCTTGAGGCAGTTATAACTGAGCAAGTTGATATATCAAACCCAACAGCTTCACCAGAAATGTTAGCAAGGGTTGAAGATGCAAAGCTTCACTATGAATTAGTAGAGTGGCTAGGTTATGGTTACATTGGTATTAATGCAGACCGCATACCAGACATTAATGTGCGTAAAGGTTTGATGCACTTAATGAATAGAGAGCCAGCAATTAATTCATATTATGGTGACCTTGGAGAGGTTATTGAGAGACCTATGACTACACTTTCTTGGGCATATCCGCAAGATGCAGAAGAATATTATGGATATGATACAGCTAAAGCGCTGGAATATTTCACTTTAGCTGGGTACGAGCAAATCGATGGCAAGCTTGTAAAAGACGGTGTGCAGTTTCACATCGAAGTAGGTATTTCTGGTAGCGGAACTATGGACCATCCAGCTGCGCCTATACTTACGCAAATGAAAACTGACATAGAATCTATGGGTGGTGTTCTTGAAATTTTTGATACAGATAGTACTGTGTTTTTTGAGGTGTTAAGAGCGGAAGAATGGGATATGTGGACAGCTTCATGGACTCAATCTGCTGACCCTGATATGTATCAGCTTTATCACTCAGACGGTTCATCAACATATTACAACATAAATAATGAAGAGCTTGATGAAATTATTGTGGCAGCTCGCTCAACAAATGATACAGACTTAAGAATAGAACTTTATCATGAAGCGCTTGACATTGTAATGGAGCAAGCTGTGGAGATGCCAATTTATCAACGTAAAAATATGTATGTTATAAACCCAGATTATATAAATATAGATTCATTACCAGAAGATATGACACCGTTTTATACATTTTATAAAGAGCTTTATAATATAGAAATGGTTAAATAATAACAATAAGACAATTAAGAAAGGGCAATAACGATGAAAAAATTTAATAAGTATTTTGCATTATTCTCTGCCACAATAGCATTAACAGCTTTAGTTGGATGTAGTTCAACTGATAGTAGTAGTTCAAGCAGTAGTTCAAGCAGTAGTTCGAGTAGTAGTTCAAGTAGTTCTACTGACAGTGGTTCTGCTGACAGTAGTTCTGCTGATAGCAGTTCAACTGAGTCTACTCATACGCCAAGTGGAACGTCTGTAATTGCTATTAGCGATTTAAATGGGATATTCTCTCCGTTTTTTGCTACAACGTATTATGATAGAGTTATTCATGAGTCAGTACATGAATACTTGATGGTAACTGACCGCGAAGGGCAACTTACTTCTAGACTAGCTGAGTTAGATATAGAAGAAACTACTAACGCAGAAGGGGAGCTTCAAACTGTTTACACATTTACATTACTAGATGGTCTTTTATTTAGTGATGGAGAGTCAGTGACAGCGGATGATGTTATATTTAGTTATAAAGTAATGCTAGACCCTACTTATGATGGAACATCAACTTTAAGAACTGTATCTATTGTAGGGTTGGAAGATTACGTATATGGGGATGCTACTGAAATTGAAGGTATCCAAAAACTTGATGAGCAAACTGTGCAAATTACAATTGATGGCATAGACCCAGCAGCAGTTTATAAGCTTGCTATAGTAGTTGCACCAGAGCATTATTATGGTGAAGGTTTTGTAAAGGGCGATTTATCAGGTGTTAAAGCTAAAACGTCTGAACCAATGGGCGCGGGTCCATTTATATTTGAAAACTATACTAATAACGTTGTAAGTCTTATTTATAATCCAAATTACTTTTTAGGAGTACCAAAGCTTGAAAAGTTAAAATACCAAGTTACCGATACTTCTAACCTACTTGAAGCAGTTATAACTGAGCAAGTTGATATATCCGACCCAACAGCATCTCCAGAGATGTTAGCTAGAGTTGAGGAGGCAGGGCTTCATTATGAGTTACTTGATAATTTAGGTTACGGCTACATTGGTATAAATGCAGACCGTATAACAGATATTAATGTTCGTAAAGGACTTATGCATTTAATGAATAGAGAGCCAGCAGTAAAGTCTTATTACGGTGAACTTGCAGATATTATTGAAAGACCTATGTCTACAGTTTCTTGGGCTTATCCACAAGATGCACAAGAGTATTATGGATATAGCACAGCTAAAGCGCTGGAATATTTCACTTTAGCTGGGTATGAGCAAATTGATGGTAAGCTTGTAAAAGATGGTGTGCAACTTCGCATTGAGGTAGGTATTTCTGGTAGTGGTACTATGGACCATCCTGCAGCACCTATACTTACTCAAATGAAAACTGACCTAGCTAACATGGGTGGTGTTCTTGAGATTTTTGACACAGACGGCACAGTATTTTTTGAAATTTTAAATGCTGAAGAGTGGGATATGTGGGTAGCTGCTTGGACTGCAACTGCTGACCCTGATATGTATCAGATTTATCATACAGATGGTACAACTTCGCGCTACAATATTAATGACCCAGAGCTTGATAAGATTATTGAAGATGCTCGTTCGACAAATGATGTGGATGTTAGAACTGCTCTTTATAGCGATGCGCTTGACTTGGTTATGGATGCGGCAGTTGAAATGCCTGTTTATCAGCGTAAAAACATGTATGTTATAAATCCTGATTATTTAAATATAGATTCACTACCAGACGATATGACACCGTTCTATACGTTCTATAAAGAGCTTAATAATTTAGAAATGGCGAAATAAATTAAAAATCACCAGTCAAACAAGGCTGGTGATTATATACATAGTTTGTAAGTTTTATTACAAAACAATTGAAAATAGATTACATATATTTATAACGTTATTTTATGATATTTCGCAAGGTTATAATCAAAATTCTTAATTTTTCTAGCTTTTACGCTATTTTTTTGTAAAAATTTGGATATTATTCATGAAAATACAAGATTAAAATACAAGTTATATTATTAAAATTAAAAAAATACATTGCAAATATAAACAAATTATGATAATATTAATTGTGAGCAATGCGGAAAATGTAATAATTACATTACACAAAATTAAATTTTACACTATTATAAATGGAAAGTTTTTAATTCAGAAAGGATGATAACATGAAAAAATTCGCGAAAACATTTGCATTATTATCTCTTACAGCAGTAGCTTTAGTAGGATGTGGTTCAAGTGATAGTTCATCTAGCACTTCAGTTACAACATCAGTAAGTGACTCAGATGAGGTTACAACAAATGCTCCAAGTGGAACATCTGTTATTGCAATAGGCTCTTTAAATGGAATATTTTCTCCATTTTTCTATACAACTGCCTATGACAATATAATTAACAGCTCCATACAGGAATCGCTGTGTATGACTGACCGCGAAGGACAGATTGTTCCAAGGTTAGCACAGTATGATATAGAAGAAGTTACAAACGAAGCAGGAGAGTTACAAACAGTTTATACATTTACTTTATTAGAAGGGTTACTATTTAGTGATGGAGAGCCAATAACTGCTGATGATGTTATATTTAGTTATTTAGTTCAATTAGACCCTACTTATGACGGAATGGCAACTTTAAGCACTCTTTCTATCTTAGGACTTGATGAGTATATAAATGGTGATGCTACTGAAATTGCAGGAATCCAAAAAATTGATGAGCGTACGGTTCAAGTTACAATTGACGGCATTGACCCAGCGGCAATTCATAAGTTATCAATAGCTGTCCTACCAGAGCATTACTATGGTGAAGGGTTTGTAAAAGGCGATTTATCAGCAGTTAAAGCTAAAAACGGCTCACCGCTAGGAGCAGGACCATTTAAATTTGAAAGTTATGCAAATAACGTAGTTAATCTTATATATAATGAGCATTACTTTTTAGGAGTACCAAAGCTTGAAAAGCTTAAATACCAAGTTACCGATACTTCTAACCTACTTGAAGCGGTTATAACTGAGCAAGTTGATATATCTGACCCAACAGCTTCGCCAGAAATGTTAGCTAGAGTTGAATCTTCGGGGCTTGAGTATAGATTGATTGATAACTTAGGTTATGGCTACATCGGTATGAATGCAGAGCGTATTCCTGATATTAACGTTCGTAAAGGACTTATGCATTTAATGAATAGAGAGCCAGCGGTAAGGTCTTATTACGGAGACCTTGCTGAAGTTATTGAAAGACCTATGACTACAGTTTCTTGGGCTTATCCACAAGATGCAGAAGAATATTATGGGTATAGCACATCTAAAGCGCTGGAATATTTCAATCAAGCTGGTTATGAGCAAATTGATGGTAAACTTGTAAAAGATGGCGTTCAACTTCGTATTGAAGTAGGTATTTCTGGTGGCGGTACTATGGACCATCCAGCAGCACCTGTTTTAACGCAAATGAAAACTGACTTAGAAGCTATGGGTGGTGTACTTGAGATTTTTGATACAGACGGCACAGTATTTTTTGAAATTTTAAATGCTGAAGAGTGGGATATGTGGGTTGCTGCTTGGGGTTCTACTGCTGACCCTGATATGTATCAAATTTATCATACAGATGGTTCAACTACGCGCTACAATATTAACAATCCAGAGCTTGATGGGTTAATTGAAGCGGCGCGTTCAACAAATGATACAGATGTAAGAGCAGAGTATTACGCGCAAGCACTTGAGATTGTAATGGATGAGGCAGTTGAAATGCCAGTGTATCAACGTAAAAACATGTATGTTATAAATCCAGATTATTTAGATATAAATTCATTACCAGACGATATGACTCCATTCTATACGTTCTATAAAGAGCTTAATAATTTAGAGATGGCGAAGTAATTAAAAACAATGTAGTAATCACCAATCACCAATGGTGGTTACTACTTAACATAAAAAAATATTAACTAGAGGGAGAGGGATAGTATGTGGCAATATATTGTTAGACGTATTTGTATAGGTGTAGTCGTTCTTATGGGCGTATCTATGATTATATACGGATTAATTAGAACCGCACCGGGTGATTACGTGTCTACACTAACAAGTAGTAACCCTGAAGTTACACAAGAAATGGTTGATAGGTTAAATGAGTTATACGGATTAAATGATAGTATACCAGAAGGTTACGCAAAATGGGCTGCTGGAGTATTTAGAGGAGATTTAGGGGACTCTTTTATTGAACAAAAACCAGTGGCAGAAGTACTTAGCAGTAAAATGTGGATTTCATTTTGGATGGCATTCCCAGCATATATTTTGCAAATTTTAATAGCGATACCACTTGGAATACTTTCAGCAACAAAGCAGTATAGCAAAATAGATTACGCAGTAACAACGATTGCATTAATGGGTATGAGTTTACCGAGTTTCTTCTTTGCAGCAATTTTACAAAGAATATTTGCACAAGGACTTGGATGGTTCCCTTTATCAGGTATGAAAACAGCACGTATGGATTATGAAGGATTTGCACTTATGTTAGATATGGCAAAACACCTTGTGTTACCAGTTATGGTTTTAACTGTTCTTGGTATTGGGGGACTTATGCGTTATTGCCGTACTAATATGTTAGAAGTATTAAATGAAGATTATATTAGAACAGCTCGTGCAAAAGGGCTTAGCGAAAGTAAAGTAGTTTACAAACATGCATTTAGAAATACGTTAATACCTATAGTAACAATTTTAGGCGGAATGATTCCTGGACTATTCTCTGGTTCAATGATAACAGAGGGAATATTTGGAATTGACGGTATAGGTAATACCGCATTAACAGCATTAAGAGGTGGAGATATCCCATACATAATGGGCTCAACTCTATTTATGGCAGCATTAACATTAGTAGGAACACTGGTATCTGACGTGCTTTACGGCGTTGTTGACCCACGTGTAAGACTGAAGTAAGGGGGGAGCAAAAATGGCGAAGGATATAAATTTAGAAAAAGTTGTAACACCGGGGCAATTGGTAAGAAAGCGTTTTTTAAGAAATAAACTTGCGATAGTTGGGGTATTTATATTATTAGGAATGTTTTTGTTTTCGTTTGTAGGACCAGTCTTTTCACCTTATGGGGAATATACAATGTTTTACTTTACGGCAGAAGGTGAGGAGTTTAGTTCTGAGGATACAAAAGGGTATGACCCAGCAGGGTCTGGTGTAACAATTGCAAATAAACAATTTCCATCACGCACACACCTTTTAGGTACTGATAAAGATGGTAGAGATATATTTACAAGACTTATGTATGGCGGAAGAATTTCTCTTACAATCGGATTTGTAGTAGTATTTTTCCAAATAACACTAGGAGTTACACTTGGCGGTATAGCCGGATATTTTGGAGGAAAGGTGGATAACCTTATAATGCGTCTAGTAGATGTAATATATTGTTTGCCAACACTTCCGATAATGTTAATAATAAGTTCATTACTAATAGCGTATAGCATACCACAAACACAAAAAATATACTGGCTGACATTAGTAATGGGTCTAATGGGTTGGGCGAGTGTAGCGCGACTTGTTAGAGGGCAGATTTTGAGTCTTAGAGAGCAAGAATTTATGGTAGCAACAGAAGCAACAGGGATTCACCCAATCAAAAGAATTGTAAAACACCTTGTTCCAAACGTAATGCCACAATTAATAGTTGTAGCAACAATGGGTATGGGTAGCGTTATCCTTACAGAGGCGGCATATAGTTATTTAGGAATTGGAGTACCATTCCCATTTGCATCTTGGGGAAATATGGTTAACGTTGTTAGTGATACAATAATCTTAAGAGAATACATTTTTATGTGGTTACCACCAGGACTTTGTATCTTAGTTACAGTGTTAGGATTTAACTTTGTTGGTGATGGCTTACGTGATGCGTTTGACCCTAAAATGAAAAGGTAGGTGATAGAGATGGCTAGAAAAACTGCAGAACAAAGAGAAGCTGTAAAAAAAATGAGAGAAATCGCTAAATCTAATAAAGCAGTTATGAAAAAGTATGAGACTGAGAAAAAACGTAAAAATGTTCCAGCCTCTGAATACCAAACTACAATGAAAAATCCAAATAACATTTTGGAGATAGATAATCTACACACTTATTTTTATACTGATATGGGGATAGTTAGGTCAGTAAACGGCGTTAATATTGAAATTCCACAAGGTAAGACGGTCGCGCTAGTTGGAGAGTCTGGTTGCGGTAAATCTGTAACTAGTTTATCTATTATGAAATTAGTGCGCGGGCCGTCAGGCCAGATTACAAATGGGGAGATTAGATATAATAGACCAGGCGGAGCGATTGACATTGTTAAGACTCCAATTAAAGAAATGCAAACTATTAGAGGTAATGAGATTTCAATGATATTCCAAGAGCCTATGACTAGCTTAAATCCAGTATTTAGAATTGGTGCTCAAATTGATGAGGCTATTAAGTTGCATAGACCGGATGTTAAAAAAGACGATGTTAAAAAACAAACTATTAAAATGCTTGAATTAGTTGGTATAGCACGTGCTGAAGGCGTTTATTCATGTTTTCCACACGAGTTATCAGGAGGTATGCGCCAACGTGTTATGATTGCAATGTCATTATGTTGTAATCCTAAAATGATAATAGCAGATGAGCCAACAACAGCACTTGATGTTACTATTCAGGCACAAGTATTAGAATTATTACGTGATTTAAAAGATAAAATCGATGCTAGTATTTTGCTAATAACTCACGATTTAGGAGTTGTGGCTGAGATGGCAGACTATGTAGTAGTAATGTATGCTGGTAGAATAGTTGAGCAAGGAACTTCTCATGAAGTATTTTTAAATCCGAAACATCCTTATACAATAGGGTTGATTAAGAGTAAACCGGTTGTGAATCAAGTTGTGGATAGATTGTATTCTATTCCAGGTTCTGTACCAAATCCAGTGCACTTACCAAATCATTGTTATTTTAAAGACCGTTGTGATAAGGCTGATGGGCGTTGTAACTCAGGAATTCCAGAGCTTAGAAATATTGACGATGAGCATAAAGTGGCATGTCATTTATATAAGGAGGGGAATAAGTAATGAGCGAGGCGATTTTAAAAGTTGATAATTTAAAAAAGTATTTCCCGATTAAAGGTGGATTATTACAAAAGGTAGTAGGTCATGTAAAAGCTGTAGATGGTATTTCGTTTGAAGTAAAGCCGGGTTCTACATTTGGGTTAGTAGGAGAATCAGGATGCGGAAAGACTACAGTTGGTCGTACGTTGCTAAGATTGCATGAGAATAACGGCGGTAGTGTTATATTTGATAATAAAGACATTTTCAAATTAAATTCTAAAGAGCTGCGTAACATTCGTCCTGAAATACAGTTAATATTCCAAGACCCGTATAGTTCGTTAAGTCCAAAAATGCCGGTTGGAGAAATAATAGGAGAAGCAGTGCGCGAGCATAAGTTAGTGCCAGAAGCAGAGCTTAGAGGATATGTTATGCAAGTTATGAGAGAATGCGGTTTACAAGACCATCATATAGATAGATATCCGCATGAGTTCTCAGGTGGACAAAGACAACGTATATGTATAGCGCGTGCAATAGCGTTAAAACCAAAGGTTGTAGTATGTGATGAGCCAGTATCAGCGCTAGATGTTTCTATCCAAGCGCAAGTAATTAACTTATTAATGGATTTACAAAAAGATAGAAACATAAGTTATGTATTTATATCACATGACTTAAGCGTAGTAGAGCATATATCGGATGAAGTTGGAGTAATGTATCTTGGGAATTTGGTAGAGAAAGCACCGAAGACAGAAATATTTAAAAATCCAATGCATCCATATACAAAAGCATTATTTAGTGCTATACCAACACCAGACCCGACAGTAAAAATGAATAGGATTGTGTTACAAGGTGATATTCCATCGCCAGCAAATCCGCCATCGGGCTGTAAGTTTCACACAAGATGCAGAGAGTGCATGGAAGTTTGCAAAACAACTGCTCCACAATACAAAAATCATGGTAATGATCACTTTGTAGCTTGCCATTTATATGATAAAAAATAATTTAGTGAGAATATAACTTTAAATAACTATTATATAGGAGGCTTTTATTATGAAACGAAATAAAGAAAATGTACCAAATAACGAATTGATGGAACTGGATTTAACTTGGAAAGAAAAGCGTGCTATGATACTTGCAGCGTACTCAGTAGTTTTACCTATAGCCATGACATTCTTTGTAGTATACTTTTTCGCCTTTTTACTATTAGATTATTTTTGGTTATAAAATGCTTGCCCTGCAATGGTATTGTAGGGCATTTTTTCTATGGAAAATTTTGATAGGGTATAATTTCAAAGAATGTTAAGTAGTTATATGAAGAAACTATTTTTATAAAAAACTATATAGAGAGAAATTAAGGGTCTGTTATGGGGCACCTCCCAATGTTAACAGGGCTGAAATTTAAAAAAGGGGATATGATAATGAAGAAAAAATTTTTAGCGATTTTATTAGCACTTTCAATAACAACACCTATTTTGGCAGCAGACTACACTCATAGTTATAATCAAGATGGCAGAGGAGATGCACCAATATATACAATTAGTGATGTTGTGGAAATCCACAATGGGACAACTAAGTGGGAACGAGATGGAGAAGTGTACGATTTAACTACACTTACAGTAGCTCCAGGTTCCACAGTAGATTTAGAAGGAATGTATTTAATACAATGTGTGCCAGTTACTTTAAATTCTCGCGGAGTTTTTGAAGATAGCACATCTACCATAAATGACCTTATAACAGCTGGCTCAGTTGGATATTACGCAACTGACAATAGCGAAGAATACTTTAAAGAAGCTGCTTCTTTATATCCATATGAGCATTACCCAGATTGGAGTTACGAAAAATATAAATCAGAAGTTATTGCATTAGGAGCTGCGATGGGAGATGTAACTTTATTAGATGGAAGTTACCTTTCTTTATTGCAACCAGGAGAATATAGATTGCATATACAAAATAAATATTCTTCTAACTACTTAGGTGGAAACTCATTATTTTTATATGTTGTTGACCCAGCAGTTGAAGAACCAGTTGTAGTAGAACCTGCTGTAGAAGAAACTGACTTTGATATGATAGATATATCTATTCCAAGTGAAGTGTATGAGCCAGATATTTATGCACCAGAAACTTACCCACAAGCTTATGAGCCAGATGTTTATGTACCAGAAGTTTATACGCCTGAAGTTTATGTGCCAGAAGTTTATACACCTGAAGTTTATACTCCGGAAGTTTATACACCAGAAGTTTATGTACCAGAAGTTTATACTCCAGAAGTTTATGCGCCAGAAGCTACTTATGTTGACTACACTCCTGTTTTTGCAGATATGTATATCCACGTAAATAGTTTAATAAAAACTATACCAGTTTGCGCAATTGATGGTTATAACTATTTATCTATACGAGATTTTTCTAATTTATTAAATACAACAACTAAAGGATTTAGCGTTAACTGGAACAATGGATTAGTTCTAGAATCATATAATCCACATAGTCCTAAAGCGATAACACACACGTTCCAATCAGCGACGGAAGTTAGTGACCCATTATTGCAGTTAACTAACGTTACTAAAGATAAGCAAGTATACACTATGGAAACGTATGTACTTGATGGCATAATGCATTTTAGATTAGAAGATTTATCAACGTTATTTGGAGTTAAATTAACATGGGATGATATTAAAGGTACTACTATAATCTCTCATTAAATCAAATCAAAGCTAAAAGGAGCGTCTGGATGCTCCTTTTTTAGTTGCATTAAATAAAAACACAATTAATACCGCCGTAACTACAAGGAAGTCCAAAAATTATTGACACTAATATAAAAATATGGTAAAATTAAGTAAACAACTGGGATATGCCCTAAAGGAGCGATGCAATTGTTACGGAATAAAGATTTGTTAGGGATTAAGGATTTAGAAGTAAGTGAAATTATGTCTATTATAAACTTAGCTAGGTTAATGAAGCAAAGGATTAATAATAAATCACTTAGACAACAAAATTTAAAAAATGAAACGTTAATTACTCTATTTTATGAAAATAGCACAAGAACGAAAGTTTCATTTAATATGGCGGCATGGTATCAAGGTATGAATGTTACAGATTTAGAGGTTGCAACTAGCAGTATGCAAAAAGGGGAATCGCTAATAGATACAGCAATCACATTAGATAGAATGGGAATTGACTACATGGCAATACGCCATGAGAAAACTGGCGCGCCTCATCTTATTGCAAAACATGTGGCCGCTTCAATTATTAACGCTGGAGATGGAGCGAATGAGCATCCTACACAATCTTTGCTAGACTTATATACAATGTATGAAAAAAAGGGTAGCTTTGAAGATTTAAATGTTACTATAATTGGAGACATTAACCATAGCAGAGTTGCGCGCTCTAACGTTATTGGGTTAAAAAAGCTTGGAGCAAATGTTACACTAGCAGGAGCTGGAACTTTGTTAACTACAGGAATGGAAGCTTTAGGTGCTAGAGTTTGTTTTGATGTAGCCGAAGCTGTTAGCGGAGCTGATGTTGTTATGGGTTTACGAATTCAGATGGAACGACAAAACAGTGGTTCGTTTCCGGACCTACGTGAATATAGCCAAATCTATGGTATTAACGAAGAAATTTTTAGCAAAGCTGCTAAAGATGCAATTTTAATGCATCCAGCACCAGTAAATCGTGGTGTGGAACTTACTCCAGAATTGTGTGATAGCAATATTAGCGCTATTGATGAGCAAGTTACTAATGGCGTTGCAGTTAGAATGGCTATATTAACCTTGCTTCATGATAGAAACAAAAGCGTTTTAAAATCCAGCAGACGTTAGTTTATATTATGGGATTTTCTTAATGATAAAAACAAAAGCGAATTAGCCGTTTTGTTTATCTTATTATTGTATTGGTTATACTCTAAAAAAATTTTTTAAATATTGGAGGCTCGAAATGATACGGATTACAAATGGATTAGTTATAAATCCAGCTACAAATTTGGAAGAAGTTACTGATGTTTGGGTACAAGGGGAAAAAGTAGTTCATATAGGTCCAGGAAATTATCCATCGCGCCAAGTGATTAACGCTAGCGGCAAATGGGTTATTCCTGGCATTGTTGATATGCATGTGCATCTTCGTGAACCGGGCTTTGAACACAAAGAAACTATTGCTACCGGTTGTCTTGCAGCGGCTCGTGGAGGTATAACAACTATGTGTTGTATGCCAAATACTAATCCGGTTATCGACAATGAATGTATTGTTGAATTTATAAACTCTATGGCCAAACGTGCTAATGGAGTTAATGTTATCCCTGTTGGCGCTATCACCAAAGGTTTAGTAGGCGATGAACTTGCTAACATTGGGAAAATGAAAGAGTTCGGCATCTGCGGTATTAGCGAAGATGGCAAAACTGTTATGGATTCCGCTCTTATGCAAAAAGCTATGCTATATGCTAAAGGTCTCGGTTTACCTGTATTCTCTCATGCCGAAGATATGACTCTTATTGGCGGGGCTATGAACGCTGGCGAGAATGCTCTTAAGTTTGGCATTAAAGGCTTGCCTAGAGCTGCTGAAGAAATCATCATTGCTCGCGATATGATTTTAGCAAAATATACAGGCTGTCACCTTCACATCTGCCATGTTAGCTCTCGCGGTGGTGTAGAACTAATCGAATTTGGCAAAAGTTTAGGAATTTCAATAACAGCAGAAACTGCTCCTCACTATTTCACTCTAGATGATAGCGTGCTTGAGGATTACGATGCTAATAAGAAAATGAACCCTCCTCTTAGAACTGCTGACGATGTAATCGCAATTAAAGAAGCTTTACAAAAAGGAATTATCGATGCTATTGCAACCGACCATGCGCCACATCATTATGATGAAAAAGATCAACCTATTGAAGATGCGCCATTTGGTATTATCGGCTTAGAAACTAGCTTTGCACTAAGTTATACTCATCTATTTAAAACCGGCATATTAACTGCTATGCAACTAGTGGATAAAATGAGCACTACACCAGCCAAAATTTTAGGCATTGATAAAGGTAGTATTGCAGAAGGTAAAATAGCTGATTTAACTATAATTGATGTTGACAAACAATATGAAATTAATAGTAACGACTTTGTATCTAAAGCAAGAAATACACCATTTAACGGTATGCAAGTTAATGGTGAAGTTTGTTATACGTTTGTAAAGGGTAATATTGTTTATAAAAATGACTAAGATTAGGAGGCTTATGTAGTGGAGGGTATTGTCAAATTAAATAATCGCATAGGAAGTAAGATTTATAGTATGGAAATTGAGCAACCAGAGATTGCAAATCTGGCGAGAATTGGAACGTTCATTAACCTTTATCCAAAAACCGCAAGTTTACTATTGCCTCGTCCATTTGGTATTAGCGAAATTAGCAAAACTTCAATTACGATTGTATATGAAGTGGTGGGAAAAGGGACATTGGAATTTTCAGGTTATAAACCTGGTGACATTGTAAAAATGAGCCGTCCATTAGGAAACGGCTTTACACCTTGTTATGATAACGCTACTCATGTGTTAGTTAGTGGTGGCATCGGTATTGCACCTTTAGTAGAACTAGCTAAGCATCTGCCTGGTAAAGTCATAGCGGTAATGGGATTTAAAGATAAAAGTTTTTTAGTGGGCAAAATGCAGAGCATTGGAGCTACTACGTATGTAGCAAGTGATAGTGGTAGCGAAGGATTTAAAGGCAATGTAGTGGAGCTATTAAAGAAAGAGAATATTATTGGAGATTACTATTACGGTTGCGGTCCCAAACCTATGCTAAAAGCTGTATCGGAATACTGCGAACAAATTAATAGACCAATTCAAGTTTCTATGGAAGGTCGTATGGGATGTGGATATGGAGCTTGTGTAGGATGTGCATGTAAAGTTAAAACTGCAGATGGTTATACAAATAAGAAGATATGCAGTGACGGTCCAGTATTTTTAGGAAGCGAAATTTTTTGGGAATGATAATTGAGGTGATTTAGGAATGATTGATTTAAGTGTGAATATAGCTGGGGTAGAGCTAAAAAATCCCCTTACAACAGCGTCGGGTACTTTCTCAGCTCCTGATAGCTCAAAATTTTATGATGTTAACGAACTCGGCGCAATTATAACAAAAGGTGTAGCTAGCGTTCCTTGGGATGGTAATCCGGTGCCACGAATTGCTGAAACTTATGGCGGAATGCTTAATGCTATAGGATTACAAAACCCGGGAATAGATGTCTTTATTAAAGAAGAACTGCCTTTTATAAATAATTTTAACACCAAAGTTATTGTTAACGTTGCTGGGCGTAGCGTTGAAGAATATTGTAATGTTGTAGAAAAGCTAAATGAAACAAGCGTTGATATGCTTGAAATTAATATATCTTGCCCTAACGTAAAGCAAGGAGGTATTGGCTTTGGCACAGATGTGGAACTTGCTAGCATGGTTACTAGGGAAGTTAAACGGATTAGTAAAAAGCCTATAATAATTAAGCTGACTCCTAACGTTACTAACATTACTGAAATTGCAAAAGCAGTTGAAGCTGAAGGCGCAGATGCAATTTCGTTAATTAATACTTTGCTAGGAATGAAAATAGACGTAAATTCATTTAAGCCAATTTTGGCTAACAAAATGGGTGGCTTTTCTGGTCCTGCTATTAAGCCAGTAGCAGTTCGCATGGTATATCAAGTTCGCCGCGCGGTAAACGTTCCGCTAATTGGCCTTGGTGGAATTGCAACTGGAGAGGATGTGGCAGAATTTATATTAGCAGGCGCAGACGCTGTTTCTATTGGTACTGCCGCTTTAGTAAATCCCGTTGCTATGATTAATATTAAAAATGAGTTTATTGAATATATGAATAGACACAACTTTAATAGCTTAGCTCAGCTTAAACAAGCTTTTCAAGAATAAGTATGTGTAATATAAGAGACTGTAGGTGATTGCTTACAGTCTTTTTTTATATGTGCATTCCAAATTAGTTGTTTTACTTAGTGTTGTATAAATCCTAAATTTTTTGGAAAAATAACATTAACCTGTAACAAATCAACTATGTAGGGAGGCATTGGAATGAAAAAATCATATTTTATATGTGCCATGTGCATAAGCTCTGTTATGTTAGCTGGTTGTTCACGAACAGCCAGAGATGTTGTCAACATGCAAAAAATGGTTAATGGCCAAGTTGTAGAAGTAGAAGGTCCAGAAGACCAGTACGGTTGGATGCCACATCTAAGACTTACTTATCAAGATGGAATTATTTCTGAAGTATATTTTGACTATATAAATGATGATAGCGAGAAAAAGTCACAAAAAGCTGAGTATAATTCCACAATGCAAGAAAAGACAGGTACTAAAGTTGAAGATGCAATGAGAGATTTACGTAATCAATTACTTAACACGCAAAATGCTAGCGAAATTAAAATTGTAGCTGGAGCTACTCAAACTTCTAAAGAGTTTGCCGAAATGGCTTCTAAAGCTATGACCAATTATAATAACGGCCTTACTGCGGCTAATAATTATGGCGAGGGCGATGAAATTGCAGCTGCAGTTGCTCGCGGTGCTGCAGCTGCTAATGAGTTACTTGAAACGGCTAGTTTATCAGCAGATAAGTTCGTTAACACATCTAGCAGTTCTGCTAGTCACAGCTCTTTAGCTGCTGCTCAAGCTTACGCATGGGAGAACTCAGCTTGGACTGGCAGTTCATCTAAATCAAACTCGTCTAGTTCTTCAGACTCATCTGCATCACAAGAAAGTTCGCCTTACGTAAATGGCGGAGATGCAAATCCAAACTATATAGCAATGTTAGACAACGAACAAAAAAGTTCATAACACCTAATTAGGGCTGATGCAAATTAGTCCTTTTTTATTGCTTAAAATAAGAATGAATATACCGGAAAACCTATACTGCGTAAATCTTCTGAACTTTTATATGATGAACAACTTGCCAAAACTTTCTTCGAGAAAACAGAGAAGTTAACTGGAGTAGTTTTTAATTTTGATAAATAACAACAAAAAAATAGAGAAGGGTCATTTCCCTTCTCTATTTAAACGCTCGTCTCATACTAGCAAGTGCTTCTCCCATCGCTGAACCATTGTTTGACCTTGGGTTTTTAGTATTGTTAATCGTGTCTTGTCTGAGTCTCTCAATTTTAGCATCATGTACATTACAGCCTGAAGTAAAAGCTACACTTGTAAGAACCGCTCCTATTGCTAATACTTTGATTATTCTTGTTATCATTGTCATCTTACCACCCTTTCCTTGCTAGTTTATACCTTTATTATGTAACATTAGCATTATGTTTATGCACGAAAATTATTTGCAGATGCATTCTTATAGAAGATAAAAAAAAGAAGAGACCTAAGCCTCCTCTTAACTAAATTATTTAAAAACTTCTAGCATCAAAGCCGCGTCGTCTGTAAAAATTCCATCCACTTCAATTTGTGCTAACTTACGCATAATCTCGGGTTCATTCACTGTATAAACATTAACCTTTAATCCATTATCATGCGCTTTAGGAACTATATTTTCAGTTAAAAACATTTCTACACAAACGTTAATCGCCTTAAAACCATTTTCAACTGCATCTTCTACCATAGTATCACATCTTAAAAAGTGTAACGCCGCTAAATAAAACGTTGGGTCAATTGCTTTACACCTTTTTAACGTTTCATGGTTAAAGCTAGACAATATAGTTCTATCCTTAAAATTATATTTATTTAATAAATCAATTACTAGTTGCTCGATGCCTGTATATTCATAAACATCAGTTTTTAACTCTACATTTAACACCACATCTTTATAAGGTTCCATTAGCTTAATTACATCCTCCAGCAACGGAACTCCACACTGCTGCGTTTCTCTAAAAAAGACGCGTCGTGGCACTAAGTCTGTTATATCAACATAGTTAGTATCTCGTATCACCAATCTTTTTGTAAAAGTTCGCTCAGTCGTTTCATCATGAATTACAACTAACTTGTTATCCTTACATAAATGCACATCAAGCTCTATTGCACCAATTCCAGTTTCTAAAGCTTTTTGGAATGCTAAAATAGTATTCTCAGGGTAGTCTATACAATTTCCTCTATGAGCAAATCCAACCATACTATACTCCTTATCTAATAAATGCTAAGCAGTCTAAATCGTATTATTCAATGCCATTTGCCAAGTTATAACGCTCTATAGCATTATTAATAACTTTAGCCGCATCACTCACTGCCTCTTCTGGTGTTAGCGTATTATTTAAAACTTTTTCAATATTTTCTTCTATAGTAGCACGAGCTTCAGAGAACACTGCTAACAATGCACCAGTCGAACCGTTACTATCCCTTAACTGGTCGATTGCAGTTTGGAACGCTGGATACTGCTCTAAATGGTCTTGCATAGTAGCAAGCTCATATGCTCCAAGCGAAACAGGGAAATATCCAGTTGCTTTAGCCCACTCAGCTTGCACTTCTGGCGAAATCATATACTCAGTAAATTTCCATGCCGCTTGTTCTGTCTGTGCATCTTTATTCATAATCCACATAGCTGCACCACCAATAGATACACCGCCTGGGTCATCAGCATGCACTTTAGGGAAATAGCCTGTACCTACGTCAAAGGTAGCTGCAAGCTCTATATCTCCTAATGAAGCTGTTGAACCTAACGTCATAGCAGTTCTACCTGAAGTAAATGCGTCACGAGTTGTGGCCCATTCGCGACCAAAACTACCTACAAATCCTGAGTCATATAAGTCTTTCCACCCTTGTAAAATTGCAACACCACCACCATTTTCATCAAACTCTACAGCAGTAGCATGCGCTGCTCGTCCATTTCCGTTATTAGCATAAAATAAATCTTGTTTTACTAAAAACTGTTCAAAGAACCAACCGTAAACATGCATAGCAAATCCATAACGTTCTATCTCATTACCATTTTTCTTAGTAAGAATTTCACTAACTTCTAAAATTTCCTCAAATGTAGTTGGTACATCCGCTTCAGTTAAACCAGCTTCTGCAAATGCATCCTTATTGTAATATAAAATCGGTGTAGATGTGTTAAATGGCATTCCATACAACTTATCATTTACAGTATAATAGCCTAATACGCTAGGGTCAATCTGTGATAAATCATAACCTGCCTGATTAATCAAATCCTCAATAGCAACAGCGTATCCACTATCAATCATCCATCTTGTACCTATATCATATAACTGCATAATATCAGGGCCAGAATTACTTATAGCCGAACTTTTTAACTTATTTACTGCATCATCATACGTGCCTTGATACTGTGCAGTTACAATAATCTCATTTTGAGATGCATTATAATCTGCTACTAACTGCTCAAGCGCCGTACCTCCTGCTCCACCCATTGAATGCCAAAACGTTAGCTTAATAGGCTCCACATTAGTAGCAGGCTCCGCTACATCATTAGATGGCGCTGATTCTGCGTTAGCAATCGTATTGTTATTGATACTATTATCTACATTAGATGGCGCTGGCGTTTCTACTGGCGCTGGGTCACTTGAACACCCAGTTGCTAATGCTATTACACCACTTACTAATAAAAGTTTTTTTAAAAGTTTCATATAATACACTCCTTATCTACAAACACTACCCTTTAACTGCTCCAGCAGTCATACCTTTCACTAACGCTTTTTGGCCAATACCAAAAACTATTAACGAAGGAAGCAATATAATAACTGCCCCTGCAAGAACAACTCCATAATTTGAACCTTCAGCAAATTGCAACATACTAATACCAACTTGCACTGTACGTTTATCTGGGTCATTTATTGTAAGCAATGGCCATAAATATTGGTTCCAAGTGCTAATAAATGCATAAATTCCAAGTGAAGCCATAATTGGTTTTGAGATAGGTAACACAATTTTCCACCATATCATAAAACTTCCGCAACCATCTATTTGGGCCGCTTGTTGCAATTCCTTTGGTATTCCTAAATAAAACTGCCTTATCATAAATATCCCCATGGCAGACGTTAAAAATGGTAAAATTAAAACTAAATAACTATCATTTAGCCCCCAACCACTTACAGTCAAATAGTTAGATATAATAGTTACCTCGCCTGGTATCATCATGGTTGCTACTATTAAAAAGAATAACACCTGTTTGCCTTTAAATTCAAAAAACACTAAACCATACGCAGTCATACTTCCTATTACTATTTGGGCTAACATAACAGAAATTGAAACAAGTAAACTGTTAAACATAAACCTAAATAGTGGCGCTGCTGTTACGGCTTGTCTATAATTATCAAACGTAGGAACTGATGGAAAAATGTTTGGCGGATATTGCACAATCTCATTTCTTGGCATAAAACTCAATGATAATGCGTATAGAAGCGGTAATATAATAACTATACCAACAATAATATTGGCAATTACTAACACTACCTTTCCCACTTTTCTACTGTCCACAAATAACCCCCCTTTCTATTGATAGTGAACCAACTTTTTCTCAAGAGCAAATTGCACTATGGTAAATATCAGCATTATAACAAATAAAATTAAAGACTGCACACTTGCCATCTCAAAACGACCGTTAAAGAAAGCCTCTCTATATATAGAGTGAACTAATACGTTAGTCGTATTCTCTGGTCCTCCGGCTGTAAGTAATCTTATTTGCGAAAACGCTTGAAAAGCCATAATCATATTTAAGAAAAATACGAAGAATAACTGTGGCGAAAGCATAGGTAATGTGATGCTAAATAACTTTTGGAAATACTTAGCTCCATCCACCTCTGCGCTTTCAATCAACTCTTCTGGAATGTTTCTTATGCCAGTAAGTAGGTATATGAAATTTATACCGATATTTAACCACACTGTAACTAATGCTACTGAGTAAATTGCAATGTTGGGGTTAGTTAACCAGCCTACTTCTCTTTGCACAAGATAATTTAAAATCCCGTTTGTAGGGTGAAAAATCATTGTCCATATTATAGCTGCAGGTGCGGACGCAATTGCCATAGGCGCAGAAAACATAAGCTCATATAAACGACTTAACTTAGTTTTATTATTTGCTAAAAGCACAAGAATAAGTCCTATAATAATAGACGGTACTGCAATTAGAGCTACGAATTGAAATGTGACCATTAAGCTGTTCAAAAAACTAGGAGAAGTGATAGTTTCTGTGTAATTTCTTAACCCAACAAACTTAACAGCTTCTCCTCTTAAATTGGTGATACAAAAACTCATTCTAATAGTGTTTATAAATGGTGCATATACAAAAGTCGCAAAAAATATCATAGCCGGTGTCAAATACAAATATGGCGCTATCTTACTCATAACGTTAAGCTTTCGCGGCTTAGGTATAGTGACGGCCTCCACACTGGAATATTTCGCTACTTGTTCCATAAAAATACCTCCTTAGGTAAAAACGGTCTTGTCAACTTAATTTTATGCCTATTAAATTAACAGTCCCAAAACAAAAATAAACACAATTCGTAGTTCAATAGTAGTATGTCCACGCAATTTAATAGTAATTCTTTTTTTATTATATTTGCAATATTATCCTACTTTATGACTAAATAGCAATAAAAAAAAGAGAGGCATCGCCTCTCTAATTACCCTCTAACAAGCTTTGTTCTAACTTTAGCTGAGAAAAATTCTACTATTAATACTAGCACCACTAGCCCTAGCAATATAGAACTAACTTCGCTCCATCTATAAGCATTCATTGCAAATATCAGCGGTGCACCAATACCTCCAGCCCCCACAAGACCTAGCACTGTAGCGTCACGTAAGTTCATATCAAATCTATATATTACTGTAGATGCAAAATCCGGAATAAGCTGTGGTATTATACCAAATCTTATTTTCTGGAAAGTGTTACAACCACATGCATCCAATGCTTCTAATACTTTTATATCTAAATCCTCTATAGACTCAATATACAGCTTAGACACCATACCAATTGATGCAAACGACATAGTAAGCAATCCTGCAAACGCTCCTGGCCCTGCTACTCGTACAAAAACTAGCCCATAGATAAACACTGGCACAGTTCTAATAACCATTATAACAGTTCTAAATATCCAAGCAATTGGCTTAGGTATTAAATTAGTTGCACTAAGAAACGATAATGGAATAGCTAATATAGCTCCTACTATAGTCCCTAAAAATGCAATTGCTACTGTTTCTATTAATAAATATGGTACTCCTGATGGTGTGGCATTAAATAAAAACGCCCAATCTGGATTTACCAATCCGTTTATAATGCTTCTAGCTATGCTAAAACCATTGATGGAAAAATTAGAAAAATTTAACGTTGTAGCTGACCAAAACATTAGTGCAATTACTACAACTGATATTATTACACGGTTTCTACGATAATTCGGTTCAAGTTCTAACTGCTGTTGTATAGTCATAAGCCATCGCTCCTTTTTAAAATTTTACTTAAAATTCTATAATATAAATAAATATCAAGTAATCCTTTTTCGGATAGCATGACTTATAAATTCTATAATTGCAACAGTTATAAACAGTACAAGTAATATCATACCCACATTACCATACTCTTTCCAACCAATCTTCTCATTAATAATTTGCCCTAATCCTCCGGCTCCAACATAACCTAATATAGCTGCATATCTAACGTTACCTTCAAAGTTAAATAAACAGTTTGCTATATAAGAAGGTAAAACCTGGGGTACAATAGCAGAAAAAAACGCTTGAGTTTTAGTAGAACCAAGTGCTTCCATCGCTTCAAATGCTCCCATATCCACAGTTTCAATCTGCTCATATAGCAACTTGCCAATATAAGCAAATGTAAAAACAGTAATTGCTGTAGTCCCAGCTAACGTACCAAGCCCTAATACATACGTTGCAATTAACGCTACTACTAGAGTTGGCAAAGTTCTAACTATACTTAAAAATAATCTACATAAATTAAGGACAAATTTATTCTTCATTATATTGTTAGCGGAACAAAGTGCAATCGGAATTGCTAGTAACGCACCTAACACAGAGCCGAACAACGACATCTTAATTGTATCAAATAATGGTCCCCAAATATAACTTAAATAAGCGAAATTAGGTGGTATCATTCTTGCAAAGTAAATGAAAAACTCATTTCCACGTGTAAGCAGTACCGACAAACTAAATCCGGTCATTCTAGCTGATGCCCATGTTGCAATTAGCAATAAAATTAGCCATAATAGAAACATAGAACGTGGCTCATCCACCTCACGCCCATCGCTTAACACTATTTTCTTTTTAGCGAGCATAAAACACCTCCACACAAAGCCTCTAAGCTTTGCTAACATAAACAAAGCTCCACTAACTTGCAGCTACTGGCTTTACATTTTTAGTTGGCTTTTGACTTTCAACGGGTTTTACATTTTCAATAGCACGACATACTCCTTCTTTAGCATCACCATAAATCGTTTTTAACACAGCTTCATCCACATCTTTAGAACTTCCGTCATAAACAATCTGCCCTGCCTTAACACCAATAACTCTATCTGCGTACTCAAGTGCTAAGTCCACATGATGAATATTTATTAAAATTGTTATATTCATATCCCTATTAATCCGTTTAAAATCATTCATAACCTGATTAGCTGTAATAGGGTCTAGTGCAGCAACAGGTTCATCCGCTAAAATGATTTTCGGCTCCTGCGCTAAAGTTCTAGCTAGCGCAACCCTTTGCTGCTGACCTCCAGACAGCTGGTCTACTCTAGTGTAAGCCTTATCCAATATACCTACTTTATCTAATGCTTCTAATGCACTCACTTTATCTTCAGTGGAAAATATACCACATAAATTTTGCCACCAACTAAGCGTTGGAACTTTAGAATTTAACACATTACGGATAACAGTTGCTCGTGTAACTAAGTTAAACGACTGAAATATCATCCCCACTCCGCGTCTATATTGCCTAAGCTCTTTTCCTTTAAGGTTTTTAATATCCACATCATCTACAGTAAGCGACCCATCTGTTATATCATGCATCTTATTAATTGCTCTAATTAAAGTAGATTTACCAGCACCTGATAAGCCGATTATAGCAACAAACTCTCCTTGGTCTATTTGCACAGATACATTGTCTAAACCTTTCGTGCCATTTGGATAAATTTTATTTACATTATTAAATAATATCATAGTTTCACCTCGTTTTTTTGAGTGCTTACTAACTATTTAACTGTCTAATTAAATCCTGCGCTTGGCGTTCTGCATCATAATCTTCAGGAGAGGCAATCCTATACCCAGCATGATTATAAATCGAAATTACTTCCTGTCCCTGTGGTGTATCTCCTATTTGAATAAGGGCATTTTGAATAGCCTCAGCAAGGTTATCATCCAATCTAGCTGAAACACAAACAGTATCATTATAAATAGCAGGCGTTACCCCAATAACATCAGTATCATCCCAAATAGAACCACTTCTACCAAAATCAGCTTCCCACTTATCCGCATTATCTCGGCGTGCATCAGCATAAATTAAAACTACATCAGACTGCTCAGCCGCTAATCTAGCAAATGCCGAGCCATAAGAATCAGCTTGTACAGCATTATTTAAATCCAAAATACTTTTCCCATAATTTTGTTGTAACCAAATTGAAGGATAAATATAGCCGGCTGGCGAAGTTGTGGACATAACGCTCCATGTAGCTGAATTTAAATCGTCCCAAGTTAACTGCTCACCATTATTAACTTTAGCTGCAAGCTCCTGCCCTTTAGCAGAAGGTCCAGCTACAATTAACGAACGGTAAGAAACCGTCATATCATCTGACGCTTCAATAGGCTCACTTAGATTCCACTGCGCTGGATCGTCTGAATCAGTACTAAGACCGCTTCTAGTAGCAGTTAAAATAACATCCGCCCCATCATCATATAACACATAAGTGCTACCCGGGATAAACCCAACATCAATAGTCCCTGCATCTAGCCCTTCACCAACCACCTCATAATTAGTACCAACCGTAATATCTATCCTACCTACATCATAACCAAAATCCAATAAAGTCTCTTGTAACATAGCTTTTAAAGGCTCAGTAGCCGTAACAATTTCATCGGGGTCTCTTGAAGGAACAAATCCAACGCTAAGGTCAGCTATTTTAATATTTCCATTTTCATCTACTGTAGCTTCTGCTGTCTGACTTGAGGAACAACCTGTAAATATTACTGCTGATACAGCTAAAATTAATCCAACTCTTTCTAATTTTCCGATTTTCATAAAACACTCATTCCTTTCTTTGTAAACAAAATAAACAAAAAAATTGATAGTGCATTGGCTACTGGCCACAATTTTCAAAATATATTCCAATTGTAAACGTAAACAAAAAAATTGATAGCGCATTGTCTACTGGTCACAATTTTCAAAATACATTGCAATTATAAACGTAAACAAAATAAAATTCAAGCACCTGACATTTAGCCAATCTGCTCTAAAATAGTACGTTTTGCCATTTCTAAAGCTTCATTAATCTTAGCTGGATTTTTTCCACCAGCCTGCGCCATGTTAGGTCTGCCACCGCCTCCACCATCTACAATTTTAGCTGAAGAGGATATAACTTTGCCACAATGAACGCCTTTGTCATTAGCACCTTTAGTTGCCATACATACAAGATTTACCTTACCGCCAGTGTGAGAAGCCAAAAATACAACGCCTTCTCCTAGCTGGTCCTTAAAAGTATCGCCCATCTCTTTAAGCGCTCCTATATCCATATTGTCAAACGCCTTAACTAACACCTTAACATTATTTGCTTCAATGCTATCTTCAATAGCTGCTGAAGCCTTTTGATTAGCAATTTGCGATTTCAAGCTAGATATTTCCTTTTGTAAATTTTTATAATCAGCAGTTAAACCATCTACTCGCTTAACTACATCTGTTCTTTTCGCTTTTACAGCTTTAGTAATATCATCAATGGTTCTATCTAAAACTCTGTAATACTCAAGCGCCGCACGCCCTGTCACCGCTTCAATACGTCTAACACCAGAAGCAACTCCTGTTTCAGAAATAATTTTAAATGTCCCAATTTGTGAAGTGTTACTTAAATGAGTTCCACCACAAAGTTCTATAGAATACCTGCCCATATCAACAATACGTACGGTATCTGAATATTTTTCCCCGAATAACGCAATTGCACCCATTTTTTTAGCGTCTTCAATAGAGGTTTCCATAATCTCGATGTCAAGGCCCTCTAGTATTTTTTCGTTTACTAAATTTTCTACTTCCCCAATTTGTTCGCTAGTTAGTGCTTCAAAATGAGTATAATCAAAACGTAGTCTGTCTTTAGATACGTTAGAACCTGCCTGCTCAATATGACTTCCCACAACGTCACGAAGCGCTTTTTGTAATACATGCGTTGCACTATGATTTCTAGCAATATCCAAATGAGCTTTCATATCCACAATTAAAGTTGCAGATTGACCCACACTTATACTCCCTTCTAACACAGTAGCATGATGAGCAATTTTAGCCCCCGCCACTTTAGTAGTATTAGTTACTTTAGCCTTACCTGTATCCGTTACAATAAGCCCAAAATCTCCTGCCTGTCCACCGCTTTCAGCATAAAAAGGAGTTTTGCTAGTAATTATAAATACATCCCCACCACTTACTGTATCTAAAATCTCATCATTAGTAGTAATAAAATCAATATTAGACGTAAGCTCTTTATGAGTATACCCTACAAATTCAGACGTAATATTAGTATCCAACCTATTGAATATCGTTTCATCAGCACCCATATAGCTTGTTTCACTGTGAGAATTTCTAGCACGCTCGCGTTGTAAATTCATTTCCTTACTAAACTCATCCTCATCAATTGTAAATCCTTTTTCTTCTAAAATCTCTCGCGTCAAATCTATAGGAAAGCCAAATGTATCATATAACTTAAAGCAAGCAGCACCATCTAAAACTTTACTACTACCTTTTTCTAACTGTGCAATATACCCATCTAATATATTTAATCCTTGCTCAATCGTTTGATTAAAATTTTGTTCCTCAACTGTAAGCGACTTTACTATATAATCATATTTTTCTTCCAACTCATTATACTCAGACTTAGAATGCTCAACAACCGTACGAATAAGAGGCTCTAAAAATAACCCTTCAATGCCAAGCATTTTACCATGCCTTACTGCGCGCCTTAAAAGTCTACGCATAACATACCCTCGGCCTTCATTAGATGCGCGCACTCCATCAGATGACATAAACACTACTGAACGAATGTGGTCAGTTATAACCCTAACAGAAACATCAGTTTTTGCATCAGCACCATAAGTCACGCCAGCAAGCTCACACACATGGTCGCGAATAGCTTTAACTGTATCAACATCAAACAAAGTACGTACACCTTGCATCATCGCAGCCAGCCTTTCAAGACCCATTCCGGTATCAATATTAGGATTTGGTAGTGGAGTGTAAGAACCATCTTCATTTTTATCAAATTGCGTAAACACTAAATTCCAAAACTCAATATATCTATCACAATCACATCCTATAGTACAGTCTGGTGAACCACACCCAAACTCCTCTCCTCTATCATAATAAATCTCTGAACATGGCCCACAAGGTCCAACTGTGCCAACTTCCCAAAAATTGTCTTCTTTGCCCATATAAAATATTTTATCTTTAGGTACTCCTATGTCATTATGCCAAATTTTTGCCGCTTCTTCATCATCTTTATATACAGTTACGTACAATTTTTCGTCAGGTATTTCTAAAACTTTAGTAACAAATTCCCATGCCCAAGCTATTGCTTCCTTTTTAAAGTAATCCCCAAACGAAAAATTCCCTAACATCTCAAAAAACGTTCCATGTCGTGCAGTCTTTCCTACATTCTCAATGTCACCAGTACGAATGCACTTTTGGCATGTAGTAATACGCTTACTAGGCGGTATTTCTTGCCCTGTGAAATAAGGCTTAAGAGGTGCCATACCTGCATTAATTAACAGTAAGCTCTTGTCATTTTCTGGCACAAGAGCAAAACTTTTTAACCTAAGATGATGTTTTTGCTCAAAAAAATTCAAGTACATTTCACGTAATTCATTTAATCCATAATATTTCATATAATCCTCCTATTAGTCCTAAATATTATTATATCTAAGCCTCTCATGCTGGCTTAAATATTCCTCTAAACACAAATTTTGTTTACGCATTTTTTGTGCATGATTTACCCCAACATATCTGTAATGATAAGGCTTATACTTAACATGAGTGATATGTTCCTTATCTTTAGGATATCTAAGGATAAAACCAAACTCTGCTCCTTTAGAGTCTAACCATTTTTTATGAAAAGTATATTCAAATTGGGATAATTCTTCAAAATTTTGTTGCATATAAGCAGTGCACACATCCATACAAAGCCCCGATTGATGCTCGCTAGTGCCAGCAGGTAAATACGTTACAAGTGCAGAAATATCTTCAAACGGAGCACTTAGGCGAACTAAATTCTCCACCTGCTGATTATAAAGTTTCTTCTGCAGAGCAAACGCACGGTATCCTGAAACTAAAACTAACGCAGATAACCCCTCCTTTTGCAAAGCTTGGTTCATCTTATAAAAATTCATTAGTACTTGTTCATCAAGCCAAACCCGTGTAATAGGGTCTTGAAGTAACTTTGTTGGTCGGTAACTTGGAGTAACTTTAGAGTAGTAGTTTATAAGCTTTAAATACGTCATACTTCACCCCACAAATGCCTATTATTGCTAGTATATCCATTCAATTGTTTGTCATATACATACTAATTGGCGAATTTGGGCAAACTGTATTAAATTAATAATATTTTAGTAATCGTGTAAGTTTGTATAAATTATATACAAGTCATTTATTTAATTATAAAACAAACATAATTGTATACATATATAGCAAAAATTTTTAGCCTACATTTGTAATTAATGAACTAAACACTATTGTATACATATAATGGACAAAATTGGACAGACTATATGTATATAATTTACTTAAATAAGGAGACAATTATGAAAAAAGAATTCAATGAAGTGCAAGAAGCAACAAATACAGCGCGCGAAGATGTATCTGAACAGGCAAAAAATTCCAAAACAGGATTTAAAAACACTATGAGTTCAGGCACAACTGGAATTGCTAACAGTTATTCTAATAATCCAAGATAGTGTGAAAATAATGGAAAACTTTTAGTTGACAGCTAAAATTTTTTATGATAGTATTTGTGTTAATTACAGCAAAGGCGCTGTGGGCTTCTATTGTAGTCCGTAGCGTCTTTTTGTATGCTTAAATATAATGTTAATCAAGAGAGGAAATCTAAATATATGCAAAAATTAGTTCAACCAATTAACTATGAACAAAAACTTTCTCTAATGGATACTGAAATTGCTATTAAGTTAACTAAAGATACATTCGAGAGAGAATTAGCTAAAGCTCTACACTTAACACGTGTATCTGCTCCGTTGTTTATCTTACCTCAAACAGGATTAAACGATGATTTAAACGGTGTGGAAAGACCTGTAGCATTTGATATACAAGATTTAGGTCAAGATGCACAAGTAGTTCAGTCTTTAGCAAAATGGAAAAGACTTGCGCTTAAAAACTATGGCTTTGTAGCAAATACTGGGCTATATACTGATATGAATGCTATTAGAAGAGATGAAGAAGTGGGCAGCTTACATTCTTTATACGTTGACCAATGGGATTGGGAAATGATTATTACCCCAGAAACTCGTACTGTCGACAATTTACAAAGTGTTGTAAAGAAAATCTGGCAAGCATACCTTAATACAAAAGCAGCGCTAGTTCAACAATATCCACAATTAAATATGGAACTTGCTAAAGAAATATCATTCATAACTTCTCAAGAACTTGAAGATATGTACCCAAATAAAACACCTAGAGAGCGTGAAGATGCAATAGCTAAAGAAAAAGGCGCAATCTTTATTATGCAAATAGGTGATAAATTAGCAAGCGGTGTTCCTCATGACCTTAGAGCGCCAGATTATGACGATTGGTCATTAAACGGCGATATTATTATATGGTACCCTGTGCTAGATAGAGCAGTAGAGTTATCATCAATGGGTATTAGAGTAAATGCACAATCTCTTGAAAAGCAATTAGCATTACTAGGATTAGAAGAAAGAAAAGAAAAGCCATTCCATAAAATGCTATTAAATGGAGAACTTCCATTAACATTAGGTGGGGGTATTGGTCAGTCAAGAATTTGTATGACACTTTTAGAAAAAGCTCATGTGGGCGAAGTACAAGCGTCTATTTGGCCGCAACAGATGATAGATGAATGCGAAAAACTTTCAATTGTACTACTTTAGTAGTTATATTGAATAAGCTGTTCATCATAAGAATAAGATTAAGGGGCTACAATTTTCTACATCATAAAAAAAATGTCATTCCAGCATAAAATAGGATATGAAAAGCGTAGTCCCTGAATTTAATAGTCATCTACATAGTAGATATAATTTAAATCAAGGAGAGATTATATTATGAAAAAAATTCCAGAAGTTTTTGGTTCACTTGTTTTTAACGATACTGTAATGCAAGCTAGATTGCCTAAAAGTATTTATAAAGCTATTAAGAAAACTGTTCAAGAGGGCGAGCAATTAGAGATTGATGTAGCAAATGTTGTAGCAAACGCTATGAAGGACTGGGCTATTGAACAAGGCGCTACTCATTTTACTCACTGGTTCCAGCCAATGACAGGCAGTACTGCTGAAAAACATGACAGCTTTATTTCACCTGACTCGGATGGTCGCGTTATCATGGAGTTCTCAGGTAAAGAGCTTGTAAAGGGTGAACCGGATGCATCTAGTTTCCCATCTGGTGGTCTTCGTGCAACTTGTGAAGCGCGTGGTTATACAGTATGGGATGTGTCTTCATATGCTTTTATTAAAGATGGCACATTATGTATTCCTACAGGATTTTGTTCTTATAGTGGAGAAGCATTAGATAAGAAAACTCCTTTGCTTCGTTCTATGGAAGCAATTGATAAAGAAGCAGTTAAAGTTTTACACCTTTTAGGCAACACAGCAGTAAAAAAAGTTACTACAACAGTTGGACCAGAACAAGAATATTTCCTTATTGATAAAGAAGTATATTTAAAAAGACCAGACTTAATTTATACTGGTAGAACATTATTCGGAGCACGTCCAGCAAAAGGTCAAGATTTAGAAGATCACTATTTTGGATCGTTAAAAGCAAGAGTTGTAGATTTTATGGAAGAGTTTGATCAAGAACTTTGGAAACTTGGA
>MDJM01000007.1 GCA_001994995.1 Candidatus Parepulonipiscium sp. PG-Nuni2H_MBin01
ACATTGATAAATTTTTAAATATGGTCCTACTACAATTACTGAACGTCCTGAGTAGTCAACACGTTTACCTAGTAGGTTTTGTCTAAATCGTCCAGATTTTCCTTTTAGCATATCTGATAGCGATTTGAGTGGTCGATTACCAGGTCCTGTAACGGGCCTGCCTCGTCTACCATTATCAATTAGTGCGTCTACAGCTTCCTGTAACATTCGTTTTTCATTTCTTACAATAATATTAGGAGCGCCCAAATCTACTAACCTTTTTAGACGATTGTTTCGATTTATTACTCTTCTATACAAGTCATTCAAATCAGATGTTGCAAATCGTCCTCCATCAAGCTGTATCATTGGCCTTAAATCAGGAGGAAGTACTGGTATTACGTCTAAAATCATCCACTCTGGTTTACTCTCAGCTAATCTAAACGCTTCTATAACTTCTAAGCGTTTAATTATTCTTAATCGTTTTTGTCCTGTCGCTTCTTTTAAACTAGACTTTAACTGTTCACTTTCAGCCTCCAAATTTATATCTTGTAGTAATTTCTTTATAGCTTCAGCACCCATTTCAGCTTTAAATGCGTCATAGCCATATTTTTCTTCAGCTTCTCTATACTCCTTTTCAGTCAAAACTTGTTTATAACTTATACCTTCCCTATTTTGATATTCAGGGTTTACCTCTGTAACTACGTAGCATGCAAAGTATAGAATTTTTTCAAGCAACCTTGGAGTTATATCAAGTATTAAACCCATTCGGCTTGGTATTCCTTTAAAATACCATATGTGAGAAACTGGAGCTGCCAGCTCAATGTGCCCCATTCTTTCACGACGCACTTTTGCTTTTGTAACCTCAACTCCACACCTATCACACACTACACCTTTATATCTAATCCTTTTGTATTTTCCACAGTGACATTCCCAGTCTTTGCTAGGGCCAAAGATTTTTTCGCAAAATAACCCATCTCTTTCCGGTCTTTGTGTACGATAATTAATAGTCTCTGGTTTTTTAACCTCACCTCTTGACCATTCACGTATTTTGTCCGGTGAAGCTAGCCCTATCTTTATATTCTCAAACGAAATTGGCTGATCAATATTCACGTTTACCATGCACTCCTTCCTCTAAGTTCGATTAATCTAAATCATCCTCCATAGAAGATAATCCAAATAAATCCTCCTCTTCAGGTTCAACATCATCATCTTCAAACTCTAAATTACCATCTTCATCAATGGAGACTTCATGTAAATCATCATCACCATCATCAATATAATCATCTGACATATCAGCTAGTTCATCAATTGAGCCTTCTAGGTCGTCATGGTCCTCTATTTCATCTATACTTACAGATAAGCTAGTGCCATCATATATGCTTTCTCTAATTTCTACCTCTGTATCATCAGTCATAACTCTAATATCTAACCCTAATGATTGTAGCTCTTTAAGAAGAACTTTAAACGATTCAGGAATACCTGGCTCCGGAATATTTTCGCCCTTAACTATTGCTTCATAAGTTTTAACCCGTCCTACAACGTCATCAGATTTTATTGTTAATATTTCTTGCAAAGTATAAGCAGCACCATATGCTTCTAATGCCCATACTTCCATCTCACCAAAACGTTGTCCTCCAAATTGTGCTTTACCACCTAACGGTTGTTGAGTAATTGTTGCATAAGGTCCAGTTGAACGTGCATGCATTTTATCATCTACTAAGTGATGTAGTTTTAAATAATGCATATATCCTACTGTTACAGGGTTGTCAAAAGGCTCACCAGTTCTTCCGTCACGTAGTAAAATTTTACCAGTTCTATCCATCGGAACCCCTTTCCACTCATCACGATGTTCTAGGTTATTTTCTAGATATTCCAATGATTCAGGCTTTAATTTACTACTCCATGTTTCTTTGAAATCGTCCCATTCTTTATTTACATAGTCATTTGCCATTTCTAAAGTTTGCATAATATCTTGTTCGTTCGCCCCGTCAAATACAGGTGTAGCAACTTTAAAGCCTAAAGCTTTTGCCGCTAGACCTAAATGCACCTCTAGTACTTGCCCTATATTCATACGTGATGGTACCCCTAATGGATTTAGCACAATATCCAATGGCCTTCCGTTTGGTAAAAAAGGCATATCTTCTTCTGGTAATACTCTAGAGATAACACCTTTATTCCCATGTCGCCCTGCCATTTTATCACCCACTGAAATTTTTCTTTTTTGAGCTATATAACATCGTACCATTTTATTGACTCCTGGGGGTAGTTCATCATCATTTTCTCGTGTAAATATTTTCACGTCTACAATTATTCCGGCTTCTCCATGTGGTACACGTAGTGAAGTATCTCTAACTTCACGTACTTTTTCACCAAAAATTGCACGTAAAAGACGTTCTTCTGCAGTTAGTTCAGTTTCCCCTTTTGGAGTTACTCGACCAACTAATATATCTCCTGAGCGCACTTCCGCACCAATTCGTATAATACCTCTATCATCTAAGTCTTTTAAGGTGTCATCGCTTGTATTTGGTATGTCTTTTGTAATTTCTTCTGGTCCGACTTTAGTGTCTCGTGATTCTACCTCGTATTCTTCTATATGAACAGATGTATAAATATCTTCTTTTACTAAGCGCTCACTTAATAATATAGCATCCTCAAAGTTGTACCCTTCCCAAGTCATAAATCCAATTAAAGGATTTTGACCTAAGGCTAATTCACCTTTATCAGTTGACGGTCCATCAGCTAATATACTACCAGCTTCCACATATTGTCCCTTTTTAATAAGAGGACGCTGATTTATGCATGTTCCTTGATTGCTTCTAGTAAACTTAGTTAAGTTATATATTTGTTTTTTACCATTATCATTCTTTACGATTATACGCTTAGATGTTACACTTTCAACTGTTCCACTATGTTCGGTAATTACTAGTACACCTGAGTCACGAGCAGCTTTGTGCTCCATACCAGTACCTACTATCGGACTATTTGTACGAATTAAAGGTACGGCTTGACGTTGCATGTTAGCTCCCATTAAGGCTCTGTTGGCATCATCATTTTCAAGAAATGGTATCATAGCTGTAGCCACTGATACAATTTGTTTTGAAGATATATCCATTAAGTCTATTTCTTTATAATCAAATTCCAATATAGCTTCTCTACGACGCGCGGTAACTTTTTTATTAATAAAATGCATATCGTCTGTTAATGGTTCTGTAGCTTGACATACTGTGTAATTTTCTTCTTCATCAGCAGTAATATACCTAAATTCATTTGTTACTATGGGTTCGCCAGTTGTTTTATCAGTTGTAACGATTCGATAAGGAGCTTCAATAAACCCATATTCGTTAATGCGCGCAAACGTTGCTAGAGAGTTAATCAGTCCAATGTTTGGACCCTCTGGCGTTTCAATTGGGCACATTCTTCCATAATGGGAATAGTGTACGTCACGCACCTCAAAACCGGCACGCTCTCGTGATAGACCTCCTGGTCCTAGCGCTGATAATCTTCGTTTGTGGGTTAGTTCAGCCAATGGATTGTTTTGGTCCATGAATTGAGAAAGTTGAGAACTTCCAAAAAATTCCTTTATTGCAGCAGTTACAGGTCTTATGTTAATAAATGTTTGCGGATTAACTGGCTCGTCAGTTTGAATTGTCATTCTTTCTCTTACTACTCTTTCCATTCTAGATAGACCTATACGAAATTGATTTTGTAATAGTTCTCCTACAGCTCTAATACGACGATTTCCTAAATGATCTATGTCGTCTTTTTGCCCAATACCATATTCTAGGTTTAAAATATAATTCATTGAAGCTAAAATATCTTCTAAAGTTATATGCTTTGGAACTAAATCAGATATACGCTGTTTTATAATTTCTTTAATTTCATCAATGTCATCGTAATTTTCTAAAATTTCAGAGAGGACAGGATAATATACAGTATCCTTTATACCTACTTCTTCAGGGTCTATTTCTAAGAAATGAGTAATATCTACACTTTGATTAGTTAGCACTATTACAGGTCTATCTGCTTCGCTTATATCAATTTTAACCTGAGATACTCCTGTATTTTGGATAGCATCAGCTAAGCTTACAGTCACTTTTTGGCCAGCTTCAGCTATGATTTCACCAGTAAATGCATCTACTATATCCTCAGCTAAAGTAAACCCTGTTATTCTATTTCTTAGTGCTAGTTTTTTATTGAATTTATAACGTCCAACTTTTGCAAGGTCATATCTACGTGGGTCAAAAAACATATTTGCAAGTAAAGTTTGAGCACTTTCTACTGTAGGTGGCTCTCCTGGCCTTATTCGTTTGTATATTTCTAGCAAACCTTCTTCATATGTTTTAGTAGTATCTTTTTCTATACTTGCTAAAATTTTAGATTCTTCGCCAAACATATCAACTATTTCTGCATCAGACCCTAAGCCTAACGCGCGGATTAAAACAGTAACTGGTACTTTTCTAGTTCTGTCAACTCTTACATAAAAGATGTCATTAGAGTCAGTTTCATATTCTAACCAAGCTCCTCGGTTTGGAATAACAGTCGCGGAAAAAAGCCTCTTACCAACTTTATCATACTCACGTCCATAGTAAATTCCTGGAGAACGTACGAGTTGACTTACAATAACACGCTCTGCACCATTAATAATGAAAGTACCGTTTTCTGTCATTATAGGTAAATCTCCCATAAAGACATCATTATCCATACTTTCTCCTGTTTCTTTATTATACAAACGAACTTTTACTTTTAATGCCGATGCATAATTAACGTCTTTTTCGCGAGCTTCTTCTACTGTATATTTAGTTTTAGGCTCTAGCGAAAAATCAACAAACTCTAACATTAGGTTTCCATTAAAATCTGTTATCGGAGAGATGTCTTGAAAAACTTCCCTTAGTCCTTCTTTTAGGAACCAATCATAAGAATCCTTTTGTACTTCAATTAAATTTGGAATCTCAAAAATCTCATCCGTCATTGCATAGCTCATACGAATTTGCCTACCCATTTCAACTGGGTTAATTTTAGATTTTTGCATGTGTATTCTCACCCCTAGCAAAATTTATAAATCATGTGTTTAACGCCTTATAACTACATATTTAAATAAAAAATATGTAAACACTACGTCTAAAGACGCATTTTTTAATGCTATCAGAAAACAAAAGGTACGTCAACCCCTCTTGCGAACTTTCATGCCATAACTAATTTAATATACCATTAGAATACAGAAAATTTCAAGGTGTCTTATATTTTTATTTTAAGAATTTAACTCCACTATATATCATTATCTGATAATAATAAAACTTTTGCATTAAATGTGAAGACATTTAAGAGTTTTGCCTAAATTTTATAGTTTTAAACATCGCTGATTAATTTTTTTATAATTAAGTTTTATAATTAAGATAGTAAAAGGAGCGGTAACTTTACCACTCCTTTTTAGCAATCTATTTAAGTGTAACTTTTGCTCCAACTGCTTCTAGCTTTTCTTTAAGGGCATCTGCATCTTCTTTAGATAGTCCTTCTTTAAGAATTTTTGGAGTACTTTCTACTACGTCTTTTGCTTCTTTTAATCCAAGTCCAGTGATTTCACGTACAACTTTGATTACTTTGATTTTTTCTCCGCCTGTTTCAGTTAACTCTACGTCAAATTCAGTTTTTTCTTCCGCTGCTGCTCCTGGTCCTGCTGCTACCATTACGCCTGCTGCTGCAGATACACCAAATTCTTCCTCACACGCTGTAACTAACTCGTTTAGTTCTAAAATTGTTAATTCTTTAACTGCATCAATAATTTCTGTAATTGATAATTTTGCCATTATAGCACCTCCGTAGATTTCTCTATATTTTTATAAAATATGGGGTATAAGCCCCACTTCTGTTACTAGCTTCCACTTATAAAAGTGAAGAGGGTTATATTTATTCTGCCTCTGCGCCACCTTTTGAGTTAGCGATTTCTTTAATAACTCTAGCAAAGCTTGAAATTGGAGATTTGAAGCTACCAAGTAATCTACCAAGTAATTCTTCTCTTGGAGCAATACTTCCGATTGCTGCTATTCCTTTTGCATCGTAGTAGTTTCCTTCAACTATTCCAGCTTTAAATTCTAGGTTATCATTAGTTTTTGCAACTTCGGCAAGCACTCTAGGTCCTGCTGTTGCATCTTGATAACTTATAGCCATAGCAGTAGGGCCAGCTAGATGTTTATCTAACGATTCAAATTCTGTCCCTTTTATGGCAAAGCTAATCATGCTGTTTTTGTATACTTTATACTCAACACCAGATTCACGCATAGAACGACGCATGATTGTATCTTGTTCTACTGTTAAACCTCTATAGTCAACTAGTGCTATTGAAGACGCGCCTTCTAATTTACCTTTAATTTCATCAATTATTATTTGTTTTGCATTTACATTAGGCATTACTACACCTCCTTAAATAAGTTTTTGTTTAGCGTTTTTAGATAAAAAAATAGTCACTTTAGCATAAACCGTAAGCTAAGTGACACCTATAGCCAAAGAGACTATTTAAGCATAGCTCTTATAACTGTTGTTGTACCTAGGCAGGTTGATTTACGTTATGCGTTAGCACCTACTGTCTACGGTTTATTTTATTAAATCTATTAGCTAAGTCTAGCAGGGTTTACTTTGATACCAGGACCCATAGTTGTAGAAAGTGATACGCTTCTTAAATATTGTCCTTTAGCTGCTGATGGCTTAGCTTTAATAATAGCGTTCATCAGTGTGGTGAAATTGTCTTCTAATTTTTGTTCTCCGAATGAGACTTTTCCAATTGGTACGTGAATAATGTTGGTTTTATCTAAACGATATTCAATTTTACCAGCTTTAATATCATCTATTGCTTTTTTTACATCCATAGTAACTGTTCCAGCTTTTGGATTTGGCATTAAACCTTTTGGACCTAATACTCGTCCTAGTCTACCTACTACACCCATCATATCAGGAGTTGCTACTACAACATCAAAATCTAACCAACCTTCGTTTTGGATTTTTGGTATTAAATCTTCTGCGCCAACATAATCTGCTCCAGCTGCTTGAGCCTCGTCTGCTTTTACGCCTTTTGCAAATACTAGTACACGCACAGTTTTACCAGTACCATGTGGTAATACTACTGCTCCTCTTACTTGTTGGTCAGCGTGTCTTGAATCAACACCTAGTTTTATATGAGCTTCAACAGTTTCGTCGAATTTAGCTATAGCAGTTTTTTCTATTAGTTTTAATGCGTCTGGAGTTTCATATAGAGCATTTCTATCAACTAATTTTGCTGCTTCTTGGTATTTTTTACCTCTTTTCATACTTTACCTCCTTGTGGTATTATCGGGAGTTAACACCCTCCCACGTATTACTTAAGTTTATTGTACTACAATTCCCATTGAACGCGCTGTTCCTGCAATCATACTCATAGCTGCTTCTATGCTACCTGCATTTAAGTCAGGCATTTTAAGTTCAGCAATTTTTCTGATTTCGTCTTGTGATATTGTAGCAACTTTAGTTTTGTTTGGTACAGCAGAGCCAGATTTAAGATTTACTGCTTTCTTTAATAAAACTGCTGCTGGGGGAGTTTTTGTTATAAATGAGAATGTTCTATCTTGATATACAGTTATTACTACTGGAATAGTCATACCCATATCTTTAGATGTTCTCTCATTAAATTCTTTTGTAAATTGTGCAATATTAACCCCATGTTGACCTAGAGCTGGTCCAACTGGTGGTGCTGGTGTTGCTTTTCCAGCTGTAATTTGCAATTTAATCATACCCGTTACTTTTTTCGCCATAATGGCACCTCCTTAAAACGTGGTAAATCGCGTTACCGCTCCCACATTAATGCTTGTATTTAAAGTGCTTTTTCAACATCTTCAAAATTTATTTCTAGCTCTGTTTCTCTACCAAAAGCATTCACCATTACAGTAACAGTATTTGTTTCTCTATGGATTTCTGAAATAGTACCTTCAGACCCCCTCCAGTTTTCAGCCAATATAGTAACTGCATCACCAACTTGAAATCTGGATTTAAATACTGCTATATCAATTCCCATGCTTTCGATTTCATGTAACGATAACGGCACTGGCTTTGAATCTGGTCCTACAAAACCTGTTACCCCTCTGGTATTACGTACTACATACCAAGCATCATCTGTCATTATCATTTTAATTAGCACATATCCAGGGAATACCTTTCTCTGTACAACTTTTTGGGCGCCGTTTTTTTCTTCTATTTCATCTTGCATAGGAACTTCCACCAAGTGGATTAACTCTTGCATGTTACGGTTTTTGATTGCTTTTTCAATATTTACTTTTACTTTATTTTCATAACCTGAGTACGTATGTACTACGTACCATTTTGCCTCATCCATTTAAACCGTACCTCCACTTTCCTATATCCATTGATGCAATAGCAGCAACACGTTATTATAAACCCAATCCAGTACTAGTAGTATACACGAGGTTAGAACAGAAGTGCTAATAACTGTTATAGTTTTAGAGATAAGTTCCTGTCTAGTAGGCCAAATAACTCTTTTACTTTCTGCTTTAAAGTCTTTAAAAAACTCACCCATACGTCACTTCCTCCCTGGTTTCATATGAAACTATTTTCTAGTTTCTTTATGCGGATTATGTGATCTACAAAATTTGCAATATTTTTTTGTTTCCATGCGGTCAGGATGTGCTTTCTTATCCTTTGTCATTGTATAATTTCTACGCTTGCATTCTTCACAAGCTAATGTAATTTGAGTTCTCANGGTTGACACCTCCACACTGATTTAAGCTCTCAAAAATTGCCATAAAAAAAAGACCTAATTAGGCACACCATTACTATAGCATACACTAATTTAGGTCGTCAAGTAGGTAGTAGTAAATTTTTTATTATATAATCTACAATGGCTGCACTCGTGTAGTTCTTTTATACATATTTACTACTTCTTGGGCTGGTTTTGGTATAGTAAATTTTCCTAGCTTAACTCTTAGGTCTTTTGTCATTAGCTCCATATTTGCTTTTTCTAGTCTTATTATACTATCTTTTAGTCTTAGTACTTCACTGATGTTTTCTTGTAGTTTAGCAATGTAGGATTTACTATTGATGTCTACTTTTGCTTCATTATATAGTACTTCAAAAGCCTCTTCAGTTTGTTCTACTTCAGTCATAATATTTTCTTTATTATCAGCCATTTCTTCAACAATCGACAAATCCCCCTGCTCTATAAAGTCCGCACATAACACTTGCTGTTGATTTAGAGTTATTCCTTCAATTTGATGAAGTAATTCAATTATTTTGGCTAATCTAGTATCTAATTCGGGTAATTTACTTTTTTCATCCACAA
This sequence comes from Candidatus Parepulonipiscium sp. PG-Nuni2H_MBin01, assembly GCA_001994995.1. Classification (GTDB taxonomy): domain Bacteria; phylum Bacillota; class Clostridia; order Lachnospirales; family Cellulosilyticaceae; genus Parepulonipiscium; species Parepulonipiscium primum. The sequence continues at coordinate 9,299 of MDJM01000007.1, forward strand.
ATACCCCTCCTTAATCATAAGAAATTTCATATTTAATATGCTTATTTGCTACGTTTATCAAAGAATATACCTTCTTCAAATGACGCATTGTACTGGGTTTTATAGGCCATCCCAAATTGTTTATGTTTTCTTAGGTTCCTAAGGTTATTTTGTACTTGGTCTAGCATTATTTCATAACGGTCTATATTTTGTTGATTTAGCCGAACTATTTCATCGCGTATTTTTTTACATTCTTCGTTTTTTTTGTCTAAACGTTTCCCCATGTTTACGACACGGTCTATTAGTTGTTTTTGCTCTGGTACCAGTTTATCAAAACCTTCTATATCTTCTCTATCTAAGCATTTACTTTGTTGTTGTGCTATTTCTAAAATCTTCGTATATAGTTCTTTTTGTAAATACATCTCATGCCCCCCTTAGCAAGTTGCTACTAATATTATACGCATTAAGGGTTCTTAAAATACATTTATTATACGCTCTTAAAAAACTTAGTCTAATATTATTTCATATTGTTGTGGCTATAATTATGCCTGTGTATAGTCTATATTATTCTTTGTGTGTTGTAGAACAATGTTGTAGGCCCAATCAGCTAATTCTTGACTTTCTACAAATGTTTTTGTGTATTTATCCCACACTTGAATTTCATATTTATCTATAGGTATGTCTCCCTCATGAGTAACGTTTTCTAATGTTGTAAAATATATGGTGCGCGCCCCTGTGTTTACTGCTGCGATATAAGGTCTATCAGGGTAAATTGATTCAGAGTAAGTATACTCACGACGCTTACTAGCTCCCCCCAAGAAACTCATTGGTAACCTTGTATCCTTGTTTTCTAATTCAACTTCTGTGTCTGCTAACCTTGCCATTATGCTAAAGTAGTCTGTAGTTTGAATTAGTTCATTTGATAGTAGTTCTATACATTCGCTACTTTTAACCATAAGTGGTACTTTGGTTTTAGTATTAGCTAGCTTTGGATTTTCTAGGTAGTTTAAATAGCTAGCACCATAGTTTGATACTATAGATATTAGGCATTCTTGTTCATCAAAGTTAGTTTGAATATAATGATATAAGTTTTCTAATGCTCTATCTAAATTTTTTAATCTCCATTTGTATTCTTCTCGGTTGCTTCTATCTTTTAAGTGGGTTTGCACATATAACCCTGGCTTATCCTCATTGCTAATATAATGTAAATCTGATAGAGAAATCCATAGATATTGACCATTCTTTTTGAAGCTATCCAAATGCTCAATAGCTTCCGATATAACTTGGCTATCCGGAAATCCGTATCCAGCATTTTGATATACAAATCTATCGACACCTCTTAAGTATCCATATAAAGGAGAAACTCTCCAATCGCCAGTTATAACACCTGTAACATAACCAGCGCCTTTAAACATTTCAAATAAAGTCAATTCGCTCTTTTGTATACTGTCCCTACGGGTTGGGTGAAACAGATGGTGCTTTGCAGTAGGTTGCCCGGTGCAAAGGCTTGCAACTGAAGGTAAGGACCATTCGCCACTTGCATATACATTGTTGCAAATTGTTGCTCCTTTAAAATAATTATAAGTATTAGGCATTACATTTTCTAATCCTTCTTCGTCTAGAAATTCTTGCGATAGCGCGTCTATACAAATTGTTAGTATTAATTCTTTTTTTGTTATTTTAGGGCTACCTATTGGAGTTCCTATGACTATACTTTCATTTGCTACTACACTAACTGCTCCTTCTACAAAATAATAGTAGTATCGGTTTAAGGCAGTTTGTGTGTACTCATTTTCCCCATGTTTATCAGTAATAGTAATTTTGGTATCCGGCTTTAAAGCAACTATAGGTAATATTCTTTTACCTTTTAAGTTTACATTGTATTCTGTAGCTACAGCAGCTACAGCTAATATTTCTGCTGCTATACTTTTAGTTTCAAAGCCTTTTGGAAGTACACAGTACATGCCTTTGTCATATATTCCAACGTAGTATTTTCTATCAGTGTTAATAAAGTTAGAGATATAGCTTGTTGGCGGACTTATGGAGCTGTAAGGGAAGTCTTTTAAGTTGTGTGTATTTACTTTAGCTACGCACTGTTTAGCCATTATTGTTAGGTCATTGATTAATTCACGACTTAGCTGTCTATTTTGCTCTGCTCGTTTTATTATAGTATCCATTTTTATACGGAACTCATCTGGTTTATGAAGCGGAGTACCAGCATGAGATAATGTTGCATTAACTAGACATTCCATTGCACTAATGTATTCTTTCCTTATTAAATATATATCAAATAATTTATTATACACGTTGTAGCTATATGGTCGTAACTTAATTAGTTGCTCAAAATATTTAATTGCATTGTTATAGTTCTTTCGTGAGTATTCTATATTTGCTTGTAAATATAAATATACAACAGAAGTAACATCATTTAATTGCGTCATATAATGTTCTATTTCAGTAATGTTCCCCTGTTCTAACCAGTGCTGTGCTTGTGCTAATTCTTGTTTATCTATTACATTTTTCATATTATCACCCCTTCGAGAATAGTATGCGTTAGATTGTATATTTTAAACCATAAAAAAAATGCTAGTAAATTAAATTTACTAGCATTAGCGAATTACAACCTAATATCTATTTGACTACCTAAATTTGGAGATACAGAAATCTCCATGCTTTTCATCATATCTTCCATTGATGCTCCAGTTTGTTCAGCCATATCTAAACTAAGTTTGGCTAAAGAAGCACCGACTTTTGTACCTATATCAAATTGACTCATCGAAATTGATAATGCTGCTATATCTGTTGTCATTTTTAATTCCCCCTAATTACGATGTTAAAATGTTTTTTCATAAGTGGTTTTTATGTACTACCTTTTGTATTTTAGAACGTTTTGTCAAAAGTGGATTTATCGTTGGACATCTACAAACAATCCAGCTGCATCCCACATTGCTGCCAACATATCTAAAACTTCTTTTGAAGGAATTTCTCTTATTATCTCTTCCGTATCTTGGTCTACAACTTTAACCATCATACGTTGAGTGTCTTCATGATAAGAGAAACGAAGTTCCTTAAACTGTAAATCTATGCTTTCTCCACCATCATTAGCTATAACTTTTTCCACTGCTTTAACAAGAGCATCTTGCTTAGATTCTTGTTTGCTTTTGCTATCTGCAGATGAGTCGCTATTAGTATCTATTTTTATACTAGCCGATTGCTTCTGCGTTTGCTGTGTAGTAGCTGAAGCGGTTGCTGAGGCAGTAGTAGCCGAAGCTGATGTTGCCGAAGCTGATGATTTACGAGTAGATTGAGATTGTTGTACAGCTTGAGTGGTTGCATTTGCTATATCATTGTTATTAACATGCATACCGTTACCCCCCGTTCTTTAAAATACTTCTAACCCCTTATTTACTATATCGGAGGGTAACTTATGCAACTTTAGTAGATAATTTAAATTTTATTAATTTCATTTTATTTGTTAGATTTTTACACTATTTTAATAATTTAATCACAGCTTTAGCTGCATGTGTAGTGCTTGGCTGTTTAGAGTTATCATACTCCCATGCTCTAAATTCTCTTATTAAAGCATCGTGTATATCTTCACGTCTATCGCGGTTAATAGCCATTCTATTTAAAGCAGAAAGGATGTCAGCTGTAGCAACTATACCAGCAGCACCTAAAATTTCTATTAGGCCATCTCTAACTAAATATTGGCTTTCTTTTACTCTATCTTTACTAAGCATTACGCCAATCATAGGGATACCTAGAGTAGCTAGTTCGTACATAAAGTGATTAACTCCACAAATAGCTATATCGCATTCTCCAGCTACCATGCAGATGTCTTCCTCGCTAATGAATTTAATGTTACGCTCTTTGTATTCTCTTTTAATTTGTTCTCTGTTAACTAGATTTGTATCTAAAACTACTTTAAAATCATATTCTTCATCAGCAATAGCTGCTAGAAATTCACGGGTAAGGTTATTAGAAGTAGTTTCACCTAAGTGAACTAAAATAGTATCAACGAATTTATTGATTCTAATAGGAGGAATTTCTAAAAATTCTTCCCTAACTAAGTTGTATTCAGTGCCTAAGATTTTTTCGCACTCTGGAGCCACGAAGTACTCTAATAGCTGACTGCCATATAAAGGATTGATTATCATATCAGCTTTAAAACTACGGCTTGCCGCTTCATCCATATAAATAACTTTATTACAAGCTTCGCTACATAGCTTATCTAATTTGCTTACACGGTGCTTGTTATCTATGATTATGCTACATCCGCCTTGGTTTTCAGAGCTTTCTTTAACAATATCAATAAGGTCAGCTTCGTCTACATATTTCATTACACTTAAATCTTTTGATTTTAAGTATTGAATGCCTGCATCGTCTGCACTTTTACATAGGAATGTAACTTGAACAAAGTTATCTACAGCTTTAGCTAAAGCTTCCATTCTATAGAACCAATCCATACCACTACTTTTAACACTATCCATTTTTATTAATAATTCTTGAGCCATGATGTTCCCCCTTGAAACATGTTACCATAAGTTTAATAATTCTAAAATTTTATTAGCTACGTTTTCGTTGCAGTGTGAATTAAATACAGCTAATATTCTTGTATGCATATCGAAACGCTTTGTATAATCATTAGCTAAGCTTTTAATCGCTCTAATGATTTCTTTTACTGCTACTACACCTACTATACCTACCCCTTCGACTAGCCTATCTCTCATCATATATTGGCATTCGCGAATTGGTTCTTTAGATAGGGCTACTACTATAATAGGAAGACCTAGCGCCCCAGCCTCATGTACCAAGTTAATACAACCGGTCACTACTAAATCACAATTATCTACCAGATTAATAATATCATCTGAGTTGAAGAAGTTGATGTTTTCACTCTCGTAATGGGAGATGATTTGTGAGCGTCCTTTAATATTGTCTTCTAAAACCACATTAAATTTATATGGCAGTGTTTGTAAAGGTCTAAGTAAATCGCGGGTAACATTGTTAGATTTTAGCTCACCCAAATGGACAAGAATAGTCCTAACGCAGTCATCTAATTCCCTTAAAGGTTTTTCTAGAAATTCAGGCCTAATTAGCGAGTAATCACTACCTGAATATACTCTACAGTCGCGGCTAACCATATAATCACTATATTCACCACCATAAGCTGTGTTAAAAACAATATCAGCTTTATAACTACGAGAAGCGCCTTCAATTATGTAAATAACATGTTTACATATATGTTGGCATGCTTGTTCAAAAACAGTTGCCTTCATGCGACTATCTACTATTATATTGCATGGTACAAATGTTTTTATTAAGTTAATTAATTCTATTTCAGTGTTATATATTTCTATAGTAAATCCTCTATCTGCTAAATAGTTAATACCTTTTATAGCAGTATCTTTACATAGAAAAATAACTTTAAGATTGTTAACTTGAGTTGTAAGTTGATTAGCTAATGTATGCATTCTAAAAAACGGATCCATCTCATGTTCCCTGTTGTAATCTACTTTTACCAACACTGTCTCCATATTCACCTCTTATTTAGCAGGTACCCCTTTTACAATTTTATTATCAATTACATTTCTAGTTACTACAGAACCACTACCAATTATCACGTCATTACCAACTGAAATACCTTGATTAATAACAGAACCAGCTCCAATATGAGTGTTACCACCGATAGATACTCCGCCACATAAACATGCAGTGGGGCTAACATGTACGTTATCGCCAAGTAAGCAGTGATGTTCTATTACACATGAGGTGTTTATTATTCCCATAACACCTACTTGTGCATAAGCATTAACTACTGCACGAGGCATAACGCAAGTCCCTTCGCTAAGTGAAGCGCGTTTTGAAATGACTGCTGAAGGGTGAACTAGAATAGGTAAGTTAAAGCCAATGCTTTTCAAATGTACATAAATTTCCATACGCCGACTTAGGTTTGTTAGTGAACCTACGCAAACAACAGCGTTAGTTATTTTTAGCCTATACATACTTAGTAAGTCTGTATCATCACCTAAACAGTATATACCCTTATCAAATATGTCTCCATATTTTAAATCTGGAGTACAAACACCAGCGATTTTAAATTGCTCAATTTCAGATAATAAGTCGACTATAACATGCGCATACGCGCCTGCTCCTATTAAAACTATTTCATCTTTCATACAGCCTCTCCTATAAAAAATAGTGAAGTAAATATCTATCTAAAAAGTTTTCGGCATTTTTTACCTATTACTTTATATTTTATTCAATTTTTTCCAATAAATACGTATTTATTTTTACTGAGGTATATCCCATGTTAATAATTTTTGTCTTAACTTATCGTTAATAACTATTTCTTCTAATATTTTTATTATATCGCTACTTGTGTTTCCATATTCATATAAATTTTTTATTTTAGATAAATCTTTATCAAGGGCTAGTTTTACGCCGTCTAAAATACTAGTTGTATCGTTTGTTACGGAAACTACATTCTCTGCCATCAATCTACCCTTTTGTCTATTTCCTATATTAACTACAGGCTTTTTTAAATAAGGGGCTTCTATTAATGCACTAGATGAGTTGCCTAGCACAAGAGCGCAATGTTTCATTACACTTAAGTATTTAAGGGTGCCTAGGCTTTTTACTAATGTTATGTTTTCATGTTGCTTGGAAAATTCGGTTAATCTGTCAATTATATATAATCCGCCGTTATCAGCATTAGGATATGTGATTATAAAGTCGAAGTCTTTTAGTTGTTCTATTGCGCTAAGTAACTGGTCTACGTCTTCTTTTAAGGAATCTAGCTCTAATGTTGTGGCATGGTAGGTAGTCAGTATAGTAGTTTTTTTGTTAACTTTTAGGCCTTGTTTAGCAAGTTCTTTCATTGTCAGCAGTTTTAAATGTCTTATATTTTCTATACCTAAGGCTCCTACGTTGTGTACGCGCCAACTTTCTTCTCCCATTTTTATAATATTGTCTGCATATTCTTTTGCCTCAGCAAAATGGATATGGGACATTTTTGTAATTGCATGTCTGATTTGTTCATCTGTGCTACCGTAGGAGATTTCGCCACCAGCGATGTGGGCAATTGGGATATTCATTACCGTAGCTACTGTTGCCACGGTAAGAATTTCAAATCTATCGCCAATAATTAGTACTATATCTGGTTTTAGGCGTTCCATTATGGACGATAAGTGTAGCATTTCTATACTCATGGATGTAGCAATTGCACTAGTTTTGTCTGATTCTAGTAACATGGGGATTTGGGCAGTTATATTTATTCCGTCTGAGCGAATTTCGTCAATTGTGTTGCCGAATTTGTCGCTTAGGTGTGTCCCTGTTACTACGAATTGCAGCTCCAACACATTTGAGGTTTCTATTTTTTGTAGGACATGTTTTAATAAACCGTACTCTGAGCGAGTACCGGATACAACCATAATTTTTTTCATTGAATCAACTCCTTATTAACAGTTTTTTATAGTTCATAAAGTAAACTAATTTTTTTATTCTTTATCCACACTTTCAATTTTATGTTTCATTTCATGAAGTAAACTAATTTCACCCATATCTAGCCATTCTTCAGAGCCAACTGAGAAAACTCCAATCTGTTCTCCGCGTTCTAGATAAATATTTATTAAGTCTGTAATATGAAATAGTTTTCCTGCAGGTATGTCGTTAAGAACTTCAGGCTCCAGCACGTAAACCCCAGTATTAATTTGTACTTCATATTTAGGCTTTTCTACTATGTCTGCTACGTTGCCAGCATCAGATAAATTAATAACACCATACGGGATAGTAAAATTTTGAAAGGATGTAACCATAGTTATTTTGTTGCCACTACTTGTGTGAGTTTCAATAATTTTTTGGTAGTCTGCTTCTACTAAGATGTCACAATTAGTAACGAAAAATGTTTTATCTATTTGCCCCTTAAGTAAGGAAAGGCTTCCTGCTGTCCCATAGTAATCTGCTTCTTCAATGTAGGTAAAATTATATTCTCCTTCTAAATCGTCTAGGTAGCTTTTTATCATAGATTTTTTATAGTTTAAAGTTAAGATAAATTCTTTACAACCAAATTCATGAAAACGCTCAAAAATATGCTCAATTATACTTTTATCCCCGATAGGTATAAGAGGTTTAGGTACGATTTGGGTATATGGGTACAGCCTTGTTCCTTTACCTCCAGCCATAATTACCACCTTATTATTAACCATCAAAATACCACCTCTCTTTAGCAATTATTCCATTGCTTTACGTAATACACGCACCACTTTCCTAACTTGCATTTTTGTTAAATTTGAGCTACAAGGCACATTTATAATTAATTTTTGATATAAAGTAGCTTTTTCAATCTCATATTTCATACATTCTTGATAAGGTTTTTGATTAGAAACTAATCCCCAAATTGGGCGGGATTGAATGTCTTTTTTTGCTAATGAGTCTATTATATCACTTGTACCTTGAGGACACTTTACGCTATAGAACCAATAGTTTGGCCTTATGTCTTCTCTAAAGTCTAGTAAAGTATCACCTAATAAATGTTTGTATAATAAGTAATTTTCTTTTTTTGTTTCTATAAATTCTTCTAATTTTTCTAGTTGAGCTAAACCAATTGCAGCTTGAACGTTTGTCATTCGGTAGTTGTAGCCAATTTCGTTATGAGTGAAGTTAAATTCGTCATCTTTAGCTTGGGTAGATAAGTATTTTATATGTGTTAAGCTTTTAGCGTTTTTAGCAACAACCATGCCACCTCCACCTGTAGTTATGATTTTATTGCCGTTAAATGAGTATATGCCATAGTCGCCAATGGTGCCGGCAAATCCATCGTCGCTGTAGGAACCTAGTGCTTCAGCAGCATCTTCTATAACGATTAAATTATATTTAGCAGCTATGTCCATTAAGCTAACCATATCAGCCATGTTGCCAAATACATGCACTACTATAACGGCTTTTATTCGGTTGTCTGAAGATTTGTTATATAGCTCGCCATTTCTAAGCTCACATTCAGTTTCAATAAATTTAAGAAGCTTATCCATATCCATGCATAGTGTGTCGTCACAATCCATAAAAATTGGATAAGCTCCTACGTATTTAACAGGATTAACTGCTGCTATAAAGGTTAAGGTTGGCACTATTATTTCGTCGCCTGCGCAAACACCAGCATCCACCAGGGCTAGGTGTAAGGCAGCGGTGCCGCTTTGAGTACTAACTGCCCTATCCACTTTTACGTATTTAGCTAATTTGTCTTCAAACAATTCTATATATCGGCCTCCAGTAGACACCCATTCTTGCTCTATAGCTTCAGTCACATATCTTGTTTCATTACCTCTTAACATAGGTACAGATAGCGCTATCATGCTACACCTCCATTATATATTATAAATATCTGGTTTGTAATGTGAAAGGTTATGCTTAAACCACTCTATGGTTTGTGCAATGCCTTGTTCAAATGTAAATTGTGGTTGCCAATTTGTTAGTTGCAATATTTTTTTATTACAACCTAACAATCTATCAACTTCACTATTTGTTGGTCTAGTTCTATTAAAGTCATTTACTATAACTGCTTCTGGATTAATTTGATTAATTAGCTCTGTTGCTAGTTGTTTTATGCTGATTTCTTTACCAGTAGCTATGTTAACTTCTTGACCTATGGTAGAGTGATTTGTAGCAATTGCAATTAGTCCACTTACGGTGTCGCGAACAAAGTTAAAGTCTCTTGTTGGTTCAAGAGAACCTAGCTTGATTTTGGTAGCGCCGCTTAGCAGTTGTGTAATAATGGTTGGAATAACCGCTCTAGCTGACTGGCGAGGGCCGTAAGTATTAAATGGTCTGGCTATACTAACAGGTAGTTCAAAACTTTTAAAGTATGATTCAGCTAGCTTATCAGCACCAATTTTAGTTGCGGAGTAGGGGGACTGACCTTGCAACGGATGCTTTTCATCTATAGGAACGTATTTAGCGCTTCCATACACTTCCGAGGTTGATGTTACTATTACTCGGCTAGTGTTAAAGTCTTTTGCAGCATTTAGAATATTTAAAGTACCTTTTATATTTGTATCCACATAAGAGTCTGGGGAGTGGTAGCTAAACGGAATAGCAATAAGAGCCGCTAGGTGATAAATAGTATTTACGCCTCTAACAGCATTTCTTACGCCGTTAGGGTCGCGTATGTCTCCTGCAAATACTTCTATCTCATTTTTTACACGGCTATTTTCCAGCCAACCCCAGTTGTTGAACGAATTATAATATACAAAAGCCTTCACCTTTTCACCTGAGTTTACTAAGGCTTCTACTAAGTGACTACCTATAAATCCATCTGCACCCGTTACAAGTACCAATCTATTCACCCTTTCTTGTTATCTCATTCCTTCTGCAATCCCTGTAGCGATGGCATCTTCTGCGATTACAGATACAGTTAAGTCATCTGATGCTACCATTGCTACATCTTCTATAGCTGCAGCGTCTGCAACTACGTTATTGTCTAGTTTTGGGTCTGTTTCTAATGAATCTTCTTTTATTAGCACGTTTTCTAGTTTTGTTCCGCTACCAATTACTTCGCCAGCCATTAGCGCTTCTGGGTCGATGTCTACTTTTTCAAGAGATACTGCAAGTTCATCTATAGCAGCATTTTCAGCATCATCGTAAACGTAGGTTATAGCGTAATCGTTAGCATCTGAGGTATATTCTAAGCCAACAGCGTATTCGTCATCTATAGTTATTGCAAATTCATTGAATTCGTTTTCGTAATAACCTGGCTCGTCTATTTCGTCTTCTGCTTCGTCGTTATCATATTCTAAACTTTCGTAGTCTGGCATGTCTATAGTCATCGCGAATTCATCGAATACTTCGTTAAAGGCTTTTACGTTATCGTCTTCGTTTTCTAGCCCTTGTTCCATATCTTGCGCTTCGCCGTCTTGCTCGTCGTCTATAGTCATCGCAAATTCATCGAATACTTCATTAAAAGCTTTTACGTTATCGTCTTCGTTTTCTAGCCCTTGCTCCATATCTTGCGCTTCGTCGTCTTGTGCGTCGTCTAGAGCCATCGCAAATTCATCGTTAAAAGTTTTTAAAGTAGCGTCTTCTAAGTTTTCTAGTCTTTGTTCTATATCGTCTGACTCTTGTGTATTATTGTCAATTGTAATAGCATGTTCGCCAAAAACTTCTTTATACGCATCTAATACAGGGTCATGAGCAGTTTGGTTGATGTCACGAATTTCTTCTAGCGCTTCTTCTACTGCGTTTTCTAAACTAGGTTCTAAATCATCGTCAACATCTATTTCTAAATCCGATGTAATTGCATATTCAGCGTAAGGGTCTTGGTTATCTACGTCATCACCAATTTCTATTTCGATTTCTTCATCGCCCATTTCGTCGTCTTGGTCTAATGCAACCGCAAATTCATGTTCTGCTAATTCGTTTAGCACATCATCAATATCATCGTCGATTTCATCATCTTCATAGTCATCGTAATCGTCATCTAAAGCAATTGCTAATTCAGCTCTAGCTTCAACTTCAATTTCATGTTGTCTACTTCTGCGTTTAGCTTCTACGATTTCAATATCATCTTCATCAATTGCGTCGTCTAGCTCTTCATCTTGGTCTAATGCAATAGCAAATTCTTCGTCAGCTTCGTAATCAGTTTCTGATGTATAGTCATCGTCAAATACATCATCATCAAAATCTAATCCATCTACTGCGCCATATAAACCAATTGCTAGTTCATCATTTGCTAGCTTTTTTTCTAATTTCAATTCTTTTTCATCAGCTTGTACATCATCTTCTAAGCTATCATATTCAAGTGTAGCGTCTACTGCGTTAAAGTGTTTTTCATCATAATTTAATTCGTAATCAATTCCCATCGCAAGTTCATCCTTTACAATATCATCCATGCTTTCCTCATCTGCTGCCGCTGAGTCGTCTTCTACAGACAATTCATGGTCTGCCCAGCTAATTTTATTTTGCCCTTGTGGTAATTCGTCTGCCGCGTTTTCTAAGTTTGCCATCTCGGTAACTTCTTGCACAATAGGGTCATCGTCTGCTACAATCGCACGAGCTACAGCAGTGCCGGCAATAGCATCTCCAGCAACATCAACTATTAGCGAGTCGCCACTTAGGGCTGCATCTGCTCCTAGTACTGCGCTTTCAGCTCTAACTTGATTTTGTAGTATTAAATTTTTAGCTGTGTTTCCAATATGCGGTTGCTCGCTTGTTGAATTGCTAGATGACATAGAAATCACATCATTTAAGGCATCTACGCCAGTAGCCACTCCGTCGTTAGTAACTAGTTCATTATCTGCATCTAGTGGGCTAACGTCCATAGTAAATAAATCTTCAGATACGCTACCGCCTAAATCAATTGTGAATTCTTTGCCTTCCATTGCATTTTGGATAGCATGTTCAATCGAATTTTTTCCCATACAAAACTTTCCTCCTAAATTTTGGTTTAAAACCAAATTTATTTATATTTTTATTAAATTGGGGCCGCTACAGCCCCAATCTGTCTATCTATAGAATACGTTATTTTCTAAATCATCTGACACAGGTGTTTGAGCTGGTGTTGCTTCTTCTGTTACTGCGATTATTTCTTCAATTGAGTTTTGTGGATTTTTCATATTTTTATTCTCCTATTTTAAAAATTACCGTGGTATGGGGTTTTAGACCCCTTAAGTCTCTGAGTTTTTTATATTAACTTAACGGCTACTTTTTGGTTTAAATTTTTCTTTTATCTTATCTATTTGTTCTTTAGTTTTTTCTTTAGCTTTATCTAATGTAGTTGCATTTTCAATTTTGTTTTCAGCCTGGGCAATATTTAGTACTGTTTCACAACCGGTTTCATCTAAAATTTCAGAAACCGGCACGGTACCAGCTTCGGTTACCACATCTGTAAATGCATCTCCTGGCCCTACGCCATCGCCTACTATTACGGATGAACCTATTACATCCATAATTACAGAATTGCCAGATGTTATAGTGTCTTCTAACGAGTACATGTCCGATTCTAGGCTAGTAAAATTTAAATCATTTTGTGTTCCATCTTCAACTGAAAATATACTTTTTGACATATCTACCCTCCTAAGCATCCGAAAGCTTCAGAGATATGGGGCCTTTTGAAGTGGAACTCCATATTAAGTTACCGGCTCCGTCTTATTCTCTGATGTTTCTTTTTCTAACTGAGTATTAATTACATCTATAACTTTATAAATAGATTCATCTAAAGCTTTATAAATATTTTCATGCCCCTGAGCAATTCCAGCTGAGTCTGCATATTCTTTTTTATCTAGCTGGCGTTTATACGTATCATCAGTCATAATGTCTATTGCCGAGTTTGAAAACATATATCCTACCATAGTATCTATTTTAGCTGAGCTAATTTTTTTGTTAAGTGCTTTCATTCTAGTACGTAGCTGATTTATCATTTTTGGACTACGACCAGGGTTAAAGTTAGCGTATTGATACGATAGCCTGCTACTAACATCTGCTGCCTCTCTACATAAAGTACTTGTACGTTTTAGACGTTTTATACATTCTTCTAATTTCCATCTAAGGTCAATAGGTTCTTGTAGTAGCAGGTTATGCTCAATTTGCGGCTTAGTAATATGCTTATATTTTTCCACCACATCTTTAAAAGGCATTTGAATTGTGCCTGCAATTTTAGCTCCGCCTTCAGTTGCGTTAATAAACTCAACCGTTCTGTCGCAGCTTTGGATATAGTGTTCAATCCAGCGCAAATATACAAGCAAAGTGTTGCTAGTTAAAACTTCACCACCGTTATAAGCCGGAATAGGCCTAATACCTTTTTTGTTTTCTAACCTTTGTGCTATTCTCTCCCTATTTTCATGGATATTACAAGTTTCAGAATAACTTTGGTTTCCTGAATATGATAAGTCTTGTCCAATAAATACTATTGGGTTACAGCCCATATAGTGCGCTGCGTCTAGACATAGTGTAGCAACGGAGCCACCTATGTTTACTTTAGGCAAGTTAATCCCTGCCATTTCGCGCGCAATAGGGGTATGCTCTACAAAGTAAAGGTCTCCTCTGTACTCCTCAATAATTGTATTACCCGCATCTAGTAACGCTATTAACGGAACATCATTATGGCCCATAAACGTTTGGTTTATTACCTTTTTATAGTCAATTAGCCCCGCAAAGTCTGCGTCCTTACCAATGCTCCTTACTGATACAATTGTACGCCCAGCACAAAATATTAGTCCGTTCCAATCTTTTAAATATTCTAAATTCTTATCTAAAGAAGGGCCTGCAGACACTATTACAGCCGGTATATCTTTGTATCTGTCTTTATGGTATGCAAAATCTCGAGATTTATTTATATGCATTAGGTTAGCAACACAATTTTTTATATAATTTTGGTCCATTTTTTTTACGGTATTTATATCTATCTGTATTCCTCTTTTTATATCCGATATAAGACTTAACGCATCTTTTAAATATTCTGTGTAAAATTCATCGTAGTGCGGATGCATTACTACCGAAATATCTTTTATATTAAGAGGATTTATTAATCCGCGAATTTCATTGCGCAGTACATTGAAGTTAGTTCCACTAAAAAACACTATATTTGGCGTTGCTGGCGTTATTGCTAACTGCGCGTCTAATAGCTGTTGTGATGGTTCTAGTACTATTATTTGGGTCTTTTTTCCTATTACATTTGTAATGTGCTGTGCTAGGTAACCCATTCCGTAACCAATAAATATAAACATTGTTTTTTTATTGCACTTCTCTAGGTTTATCAGTTTGGTTAAATTGTCTTTTGGTTTATATTTACTTATTACATATACAGATTGATTGTTTTTCTTTAGTTTAAGCGCGTAGTCACCTGGTACTTTACTTTCTTCTATTTCAAATGTGACTCCTTCAAATGCTACTGGTTCTTGCAACACAACAACCTCCTTTTACGTTTACAACTTACGGCGTTGCACAACTATAAATGTTGCGCAACAGCGTTAATTGTGACATAGATTTTAGTCATGTATATTTGGGCCACTGTTACATATATTGCTCCAAATTTTAACAAGGTCGAATAGCTCAAATTCTATAACGTCTGCAATCGTTCCCACATCTTTGTTTTCCATTGCATCAAGCAACGAACCAAATGTTTCGTTAAGGCTTTCCATATGCATTTCTTCTGGGTATATTATTTCCATAACATCCACTACCCATTTAAGTCCTTCTATTGCATCTGGCATTGCAGAATCCGCTTGTTCAACGTGGCCTGTGCGATATTTATCTAATATATAAGCTAGACCGTTGTGCAGCTTAGGAAGATATTCGCGCAAACTCTCTATTACTTCTTCCTCATTTACATCTTCTGACGGTGCTTCATCTGCTATCCCTTCTGATACTGCTCTGTCTGAAAATTCTTCTCTTATTAATCTAGCGTCTTCTACTGCGTGGTTTTCTTCTAATATAGCTTTTTCTTTTCTTAGTTCAACTTCGTCTAGTCCAACATCTTCTAGTGCAGCTTGTTGTGGTTTAGCTTCTGCTCTTAACTCCGCTTCTAGTGTTCTTAGCTCAGTTTCTTCTCCTATTAATCCTAGTTCTTGATCTCTCATAATTTTACTCCTTTTATATTGGCTTGTTCAAATAATAAATAGACGCTTTGCCCCATTTCTATTAACTTAACATCTCGGTTAATTCTTCTTTTATAATATTCATAATGTTATCTATAGTAAGTTCTAAAGCTTTGTATAACTTTAAATTCCCATGCGCTATGCCTTTGGCGTTATCTAAGTCACTTCTACCCATCATATCTTTATGCTCCGAGTCAACAGAAATTGTGCGCGATAGATTAGCAAACATATATCCAACAATTGCCATTATATTACCGTTTTTTAGCTTAGCATCAAATTCGTCCAAGCTTGCTACTAATCGCTTAACTATTATAGGACTTTTGCCAGCATGGTAATTTTGGTATTGGCGGTATAAGTTCTCAGATACTTCAACTGCCCGAGCAGTCAATTTTTTCGCCTCTTGCAAGTTATTTAGACACACATTAAGAGCATCGTTAATATCAATAGGATAATTTAACTTTACATGTTCAATAGCTGGCTTTTCAATAGTAGAATACTTCTCTACAACCTCCTTAAGAGGCATTTGTATTGTACCAGCGATTTTAGCTCCGCCTTCAGTTGCATTTATATAAGTTGTATCGCTATTTTCACTAATATAATTTTCAATCCAACGAAGGAAGGCAATAAACATATCAGTTGATTTAACTTTACCCCCATTGTACGCAGGTATGAATTTCATATCATTATTATGCGCTGTATCCTCAAAAATATTACAACTCTTGGAATACATCTTATCATTATCATATGCTAAGTCTTGCCCAATGAATATAACTGGGTTACAGCCCATATAACGAGCCGCGTCCATACATAGCGTAGCAACCGAACCCCCCATTGTTACCGACGGCAGCGGTTTGCCAATAAGTTCCTGTGCAATAGGAGTATATTCCACAAAGTATCTAGCGTTTTGTGCGTCTGCTACTACTTGCTGACTTGCATTTATCATAGCTATTAGCGGTGTCGTTATATTTTCTCCAAATGTATCTCTTACTTTTTCGCTATAGTCTGCTACGCATGCAAAGTCTGCTGGCATTCCAATATTGTTTACGGTATTTAAAGTACGCCCTCCACTGAATATTAAGCCTTTAAAACCTTTTAAGTCATCTAAGTTTTTATCTAGAGATGGCCCTGCTGATACTACTACAGCAGGTATATTTTTATATTTATCTTTGTGAATAGTAAAGTCAAACGAGGAATTAATGTATTTGCTATTAACTACACTATTTTCTATAAACTTACTATCGATTACTTTTATAGTGTTTATGTCAACCTCTATACCTCGTTTAACTTCAGTAATAGCGTTTAATACCATTTTTAAATATTCGCCATAAAACACTTCATAATGCGGATGCTTTACCATATAAAGGTCATTATAATTTGTGCTATTTATAGTAGATTTTATTGTTTGTGTTAAATCGTCTTGCTCAGTTAGGTAAGTAATACCTTTTATATCATTTACCGCTCTTTGCTCTTTTAATAGTTTAGCAGACGGCTCTATAACTAGTATGGTTGCCCCTTTACCTACTGTATCAATTATTTGCTGGGCTAAGTAGCCAAAACCGTAGCCAAATAGTATAAACACTGTACTACGATTTACGTTAGTAAAGTTTAATGTGTTGCTAAGTTGTTCTTTTGGTTTGTATTTACTAAGTACAAATAGAGATTTTTCTCCTAAGCTTAGTTTTAGTGAGTATTCATTTTTAGTTTTACTTTCGGCAATTTCATAACTGACTTTATCAATTTCGTACATTTTTTCAACTCCGTCCGTTTTTAATTACTTTTAATCTTAATTAGTTTTCCCGATAATTTGTTTCCATGTATCACGAAACTCTGTGATAAAGTGTCTAGCTTCGGCCACTTTAGCAGGGTCTTTGTTTATGTTACCTTCCACTAATAGCTCTAGTATATATCTATACAGCACATCCATTTCTTCTGCAATAGGGTATTTTTTATCCAACGTTATTCTAAGTTCGTTAATTATATCTTGCGCCCTTACATTATAATTATGTGCCTTAGTTATATCTTTTTTTTCTAAGTTTTCCATAGATAGTGTACAAAACTTTATTGCTCCATTGTATAACATCAACGTCAGTTCTTGAGGAGAAGCTGTCATTACGTTATTTGACTTATATGCACCGTATCCAGATGATGCAACTGTTTGTTGCTGTGGAGGCGCAGTTACTGGCTGCTGTCCTACTGTTGCGGGCGGAATTCTTGCTGGCTGAGTTGATGGGGTTAGCGGTCTGTTTGATGTGTATGCACCGTATCCTCCACCATTTGGTCTGTTATATCCGGCCTGCTGTCCATGATTTTGCTCTTGATTATACATTCTCATCTTCCCTTCCTATTACTATATTATAAAATTTTCACTCCAAATTATTCATTTTATTATAATGATTTATCTATTTTTCAGCTGAGACACGGCCCAGCCGAAAAATGTTAAAATAACCAGCTAGAGTCGCTAGTATAGTTGCTAAATAAAGTTGCGCTAACACTTAGCTTTTGAAGCGATAATTCCATTGCCAAAAACCTAGCTGTATATATAGCCTCCTGAGCTTCCAACCTAGATAGCGCTTTATCAACTTCGGTTTGTTGTTTGTTTATCGCGGTTTCTAAGTCTTTGTCATTAAATATGCTCATAGCGCTAGAGCCAGCTGTGCTCATAAACATTCCGTTTACATGCTCATACATGTCTTCTATGATGCCATTAAAGCCAGTGTCTGCACTACCCGTAAATAAGTCACTCACACCTTGTAAATTGTTTGTCAACGCGTTTCTTAAGATGTCCTCATCTATATATAGTTTACCATTTTCGCTATAATTAGAACTCGTTGTTATTCCAATTTCTGACAATGATATATTTTGTGCTCCGGAGTCATATCCTTGAAGCGCGGTTCTCATTCCTGTTAACAATCTTTGTAGCGTGCTATCACCGCTTAGTAGCGAACTATCGATTTTATCGTTCCATAAGCTAATCTCGTAGTCGCTCATACCGGATTTTTCACTATCTAGCAAAGGCATGTAGGAGCTGTTGCTATCTGCTTTTAATAAAGTATTTAATTCCTCTATCAAATTATTATACGCATTTACAAAGCCCTCTATGCTGTTATATACCGAGTCTATATCCGCAGTTACATTTATGGTGGCTGTGCCTTCGTTTTTTGCTATAAATATTATATCTTGAAGATTAAATGTATTTGTATTGGATGTTACTGTCATTCCGTTATAGGTTGCTATTGCTTCTTGATGTTCGTATATATATTCGCCGCTGTCATTAGCACTTATGCCAAATTTAGCTAATTCGCTTGTGTCGCCGCCAAATACTATGTCTCCTTCTGTAGATGAAAACTGGAATGCGCCTACTGTTGAATCAAATGCAGCATTTATACCTGTTGAGTTTAGATTTTCTAAAAACTCCGCTATTGTTGCAGTGGGTGATAGTGAAACATTTTCTCCATTGACTGTTATTGTTTTGTATGAACCATCATCATTTAAAATGATGCCAAGTTCGCTAAGCGTTGTGGAGGTGGTTATTTCGGCTGAGTTAACTCGCTCTAGCGCTGTTACAGGCACTTCATCGGTAAATGTGTAGCTATTATCAGCGTCTTGGATTGTGTTATGTCTTGTGTCTATGCCTAAAGATTCTAAATCTCCACCTAATGTTACATCGCCGTTTAGTATAAAGTCTAATGTCATGGTAGTTTCATTAAATCTTACGTTAACACCAGCTTCTCTTAAACTGGCTACTAACTCATCTACAGTCGTGCTATTTGAAATGGATATATCTTCGCCATTTACACTAAGACCGCTATTTATATCATATCCTAGTTCGTATAACGTTGTATCGCCAGTAACTACATTTGGATTTGCTACTTCTATAGTCTCAGATGTAGCTTGGCTAGTTAAGTTAATTGCATTTGTATCAAAACCAAGTTGTTGCAGTCCGTTATCTGTGCTTGTTATAACTGTATCTACGTTATCTGCTATAGTAAATTCAAACTGATTAGTATCATAATTAAAGCTAGCAGTTATACCGTCTTCATCATTAAATAACGCTAGAACTTCCGAAATATTAGCTCCGTCTAATTGTAGCGTTTCGCTACCAACACTAATACTACCACTATTTATACCAAAGATTTCAAGATTAGTATTTTTTGATAACTTTATGCTTTCAGTTTTTATACCATTATATTCGGTTATACCAAGTATTTCAAATGTATCTTGGGTTACAAGTGTAAAGTCGGTATTGTCGCCAAACTCAAAACTTAATGTTTCGGCGTTAAAGCTAACTGATACTCCACTAGTTTCAAACAGGTTAAGAACTGCCTGCACAGTAGTCTCTTCAGTAACTGTAACATGGTCGCTAGACGTGGTAGTAATTATTAATACATCATTAACTTCTAGGCCCAGGTCTGTTAACTTTATATCGTTAGCAAATGTATCTGTGCCAACTGATTCGCTACCCATTGCACTTAATGAGCTAGTAGTAATTGTATTATCAAATGTATATTGGCCATTTTCATCAGCGCTATACTTTGAGTCTATAAAGTCAGCAACTGAATTAGCGGTGCCACCGTTTGCAATTGTAAATCCAGAACCCAATATAAATTGGCCGCTGGTGTTGTCACTGCTGTATTCAAATGTAGCATCAACTCCTGCTGATTTAAACAATTCTAGCATATCGTCTATTGTAGTAGTTGTGTCATATTCTATAATGTTTCCATTTACATTTAAGCTACCAGCGGCAATGCCCAGTGTAGATAAAGTAGTGTTGCCATCAATTTGTGTTGTTTTAGTAAGTGCGCTAGTTTTAACTTGGTCGCTGTATTCCCAAACGCCGTTATTATAAGTTGCTCCTTCGGT
The DNA here is from genome assembly GCA_001994995.1 of Candidatus Parepulonipiscium sp. PG-Nuni2H_MBin01. Taxonomy (GTDB): domain Bacteria; phylum Bacillota; class Clostridia; order Lachnospirales; family Cellulosilyticaceae; genus Parepulonipiscium; species Parepulonipiscium primum. The sequence continues at coordinate 29,722 of MDJM01000007.1, forward strand.
GCTTATGCCTAAGCTGTTTAGTACGTCTGTATCGGCCTCTATAGTTAATTGTGCTGTAGCAAAGTTTATGCTAAATGTGCTAGTACTCTCGCTCCAATTTGCTTCTACGCCACTAATGTTGTTTATTTCATCCACTAATCCAGCTACGCTCATATCAGCAGTTAGTGCTATTTGCGTATTATTAATTGTGATAGTTTGCTCATCTTCTATACCAATATCTCCTAATGTAGTTGCTGTAGTTACGTTATTAAGTATAGACTCTGTGCTTACAGTAGCCGGTGTCGCTGTTTGTAGTATTTCTATAATGTCATTGTTAGAACCACCGCTTACTAGGTCTATTGTATTGGTATTTGTAACGGTGGTGTTAGTTTGATTAAATGTAGACTCAAGGCGAAGGTCACGAATGTAGTTATCGTAAAAATCTAGCACAAGAGAATTGACTTCTTTGTATTTTTCTAGCTTAAGCTCTAGTAACATTTGCTGCTTAGTTTCATTGTCGTAGTTAGACTGATACCTGCTTACTATTGCATCAACAAGTGCTGTTGTATCAAGCCCCGATGCTAGGCCAGTAAAAGTAACGTTGTTAGAGATATACATATTATCACCTCACTTAGGTGCTAGTTTCAAATAAACTTGCCGATACGTTTAATTTTTGTATCATTAGTTCCATAGCAAGGAATTTAGCGGTGTAAATTGATTCTTGAGCTTCCATTCTAGCTAGAGCTTTTTCTACTTGCTCTTCTTGGTATGATATAGCCGTTTCTAGGTCTTTATCATTAAATAAGAACATGGCGCTAGAGCCTTCGGAGCTAGACATCATATCATTTATTTTTTGGTATGCAGTTTCTGCAAGTCCAGTCATCCCTTTTTCTTCATTACCAGTGAATAGGTCCATTACGCCTTCTAGGTTGTTAGTAAGTGCGTCCATAAGTTTATCTTCATCAATGTATAATTTTCCGTTTTCCGTATAGTCAACGCTAGTAGTTATACCTATTTCCATCAAGCAAGATGGACTTTCGCCAGGATAGTAGTCCATAAATGCGTAGCGCATACCAGTAAGAAGCGATTGCAAAGTGGAGTCATTTCTAAGTAACGAGCTTTCCACTTTTTCGTTCCAAAGCTCTATCTCATAGTCACTCATATCTGCCATTTCTTCGCTAGTAAGAGGCAAGTAGTCTGAGTTATAATCAGCATTAACTAATGTGTTAAGCTCTTCTATTAGCGAGTTATACGCATCCACAAAATCGCTGATGCTTTCATATATTGCATCTAGGTCAGCTGTAACGCTTACAAATGCCTCGCCTACAGATTTAGCGGCAAATGTGATGCCTTCTAGCTCAAATGTGTTTGTGTCTGAGTAAACTGTCATACCATTGTATTTTGCTATAGCTTGTTGATTTTCAAATATATAGCTACCATCATCATTAGGTTCTATACCAAGCATATGTAGCTGGTCTACGTTATCGCCAGTAAATTCTATATTGCCACTGCTGTTAGTAAATTGGAATGCGCCAACTTTGCTATCAAAAGCAGCAGTTATACCAAGTTCCGTAAATTGGTCTAGTAAGTCTTGAATGGTGGAGTCTGGAGCAAAGCTAACTTCAGTGCCGTTAACTGTGATAGTCATTGCATCGCCATTTTCCTCCCATGTAAAGCCAAGCTCTTCTAGCGTTGTTGATGTGGTGAATTCAGCAGCACTAACGCGCTCAAGTTCTACAACAGGAACTTCGTCTGTAAATGTGTAAGTGTTAGTATCAGTCTGTACTGCATTTGGGTCAGATAAGTCTACGCCAAGTGCCGCTAGGTCACCAGAAAGTGCAAGGCCGCCGCTAAGGTCAAAGTCTAGCTCCTGAGTAATCTGGTTAAACTCAACGTTAACGCCAGCATCGTTAAGAGCTGCAACTAGTTCATTCACTGTCATTGAACTTGAAATGTCGATGCTATCGCCATTAACACTAAGGCCCATAGATGTATCATAGCCTAGCTCAAATAGCGTGGTATTTCCATCTACATCGGTTGGGTCAGCTACTGTAAGAGTGGATGATGAAACAGTCGGCTGAAGATTAATAGCAGTAGCGTCTATTCCTAATAATTGTAAATCGCCACTTATGCTAGCACTAGTCCCTTCTGCAATATCGAATTCAAATGTATTGGTCTCATTATTAAATATTGCTTTAATGCCATCCACTTTATCAAAATGCTCAATAACATCGTTTACAGATTTGCCTTCAAGGTCTAGATCTACACCGTCTATAGTTATAGTACCTGAGTCTATGCCAAATACAGAGAGTGCAGTGTTATCACCAATCTCTATGCTGCTAGATTCAATACCATTTCCTTGAGTAATACCAAGCTGCTCCCAGATGCCCAAATTCCCTGAAAGCTGTAAGTCTGTATCCCCAATTTCAAACGACATAGTTTCACTATTAAACGAGACAGCATCACCACTAGTTTCAAGTAAGTTTAATATGTGTTGTACCGTGGAATCTTCGTCTATCATCAAATATGATCCATTGCTTAACGCAATATAGCCGTTTGATATGCCTAAATCTGATAATTTAATATTATTAACTGTACTACTATCGCTAGTTGAATCGCTAGTTGAATCGCTAGTTGAGGAGCCTCCTACAATAAGAGCGTCTGCTGTTATCGTAGTATCAAATGTATAGTTGCCGTTCACATCAGCTACTAAGCCTGTATTATCAATAAACGGTGCACAATCGCCGCCTATTGTAAAGCCATCAGACACATCAAATTCAAAGTAACCTGATGTATTATCATCGCTATAAATAAATTCTACATCCACACCAATGTCAGCAAATTTCTGTATTATATCATCTATAGTCATAGAGCCATCGTATCTTATCTCCTCACCATTAATGTTAACCGTACCCGCACTAATGCCGAGTGTGCCAAGCGCTGTATCGCCAGTGATTGTAGTAGTTTTAGTAAGCGCGTTAGTAGCAACTTGGTCTGTGTATATATAAATATCATCGCCGTTTGCATCGGTGCCTTGCGTGCTTGTGCCTGTTGTGCTAATACCAAGTGCATCTAAGTCACCGCTAAGGCCGATTTGGCCACTAAAGTCTAGTGAAAACTGTTGTGTAAAGTCGTTGTAGCTAGCGTCTATTCCTAGCTCGCTAAATTTATCCACTACGTCAGATATGGACATATCAGCAGTTAAGTCAATAGTAGTTTCCGTGCCAACTCCACTTGAGTCATAAGTAGTAACAGTTATGCTAGTGTCTTCTTCTATCCCTATCTGGTCTAGAGCTGTAGCGCTTGTTACGTTATTTGTAATACTAGATGTGGAAACAGCTGCTGATTGTGCTGTTTGCAAAATCTCGATATAGTCATTGTCATTACCGCCACCGATAATGCTAACGACGCTATCATCAGAAACGGTAGTATTGGATTGCATAAAGGTGGACTGCATACGAAGGTCGCGAAGTTGGTTGTCATAGAAGTCGAGGACAAGAGCGTTTACTTCTTTGTATTTATCTAGCTTAAGTTCTAGAAGAAGTTGCTCCTTGTATTCTGTGTCATATTTAGATTGGTAGTTGGTTAGCATGGCTTCGATAAGAGAGGATGTATCTAGGCCGGAAGCTAAACCAGTAAAAGTTACTGAACTCATATAAATCATACTCCTTTTTTTGATTTTAATATAAAATTTCTCATATATTATATCGTCAGCTTTTTTTGTATGATTAATATTTTTATATTGCATTACAAAAAGTCCACGATTCGAACGGTTAATCGTGGACTTGAGACTTCTATCCTCGCTGTCAAAATAGCTAAGACAAAAGCTACACGTTAACAGTATAACCATTGCATTTCTATTTTATACATTAAATGGAAAATTTTTTTTATTTTTTTCTATATGGCGTTTATGCAGTTGTTTAATGTTGCTATATCGTCTATTGCGGTAAGCGGACAAAATACAAATAACCGCTGAGAATTTATACTTATATAATGATGCGAGTCGTTGGATGACTCAAATGATAAGGAGTGGATAAGAGATGTGGCTATTACTATGTTAATATACAGCCGTGTCTCGTAGTCGCGCATGTTAACGTATAAGTAGTCGGTAGTAAGCAAAAAGGTGTCCCAGTCACAGTTGTTATATAGCAAGATGGGGAATTCATCTTTAGATAGCGCTGGCAGGCTTGGGATTGTGCTGATTAGTTGTTTAGACGGAGGAAAACTGATTGTGGCGTGGTGCTGTGAATGTAAGTATGTGTGGTGTTCATTAGTTACAGCTGTTCGCTTATGGTGAATTTTGCTGATAAATTTACTTACAAAGTATGCGTATTCTTGGTCTATAGATAGTTTGTTCTGCTGAACTTTTTCAAGCCCTTCCGCATCGGCCATATATAAACACTTCATTAACTCCGCAAGACAGATGCAGTAATTATGAATTTGAGTTCTTTTTGTATCCTGAAATACAGTAATTTCTATAGCAATTTTTGTGCGGTTTGTGTAAATCTCGTATAGGTCTACTTTAAGTTTAGCGCGACCACCTTCTTGGATGGAGATTTTAAAATATTTTGCTTTAATCGTATACGGGTTAGCTTCTTGGATTTTAAGGTCGGTAGTATTCATCTTGTTTATTAGGTGATTGTATAGAGCTTCTCTATTGTTTTCTATAATGATTTCGTCTTTTATTACTTCTGTAATATGGTTATGGATAGTGTCCATTATATTCACGCGCTCGCCCCCTCTTTTATTACCTATGCTATACTATTGCGTGGCAATTGAGTTTATTCTATTTTAATTTGGTGTATCACAACTAAAAAAGCTGCTGCCTAAGGTTGGCAACAGCTTTTATTTTAAGTGATATTTTAAGTTTTATATTACGCGCTTGTGCTTGTTGAGAACATAGATGCTTGCGAGTTTAATTGTTGTACCATCATCTCCATTGATAAGAATTTCGCTTTTAAGATTGCTTCACGAGCTTCCATTCTATCAAGTGCTTTGTCCACTTCATTTTTTTGGTTTGTTATTGCAGTTTCTAATGATAGGTCATTAAAGATTTGCATAGAACTTGATGCTCCAGCAGTTCGTTTTAACATATCAGTGATATTACCGTAGCACTCTTCAGCTAAACCTGTCATTCCTTTTTCTTCATTACCAGTGAAAAGGTCCATTACGCCTTCTAGGTTGTTAGTTAATGAGTCTCTTAATTTATCTTCATCAACATATAATTTACCATTTTCTTGGTAGTTAGAGCTTGTTGTAATACCGATTTCCATTAAGCATGATGGAGATTGCCCTGGGTAGTAATCACTTAAGCTATAACGTAGTTTAGTAAGTAGAGATTGTAGAGTAGAGTCTCTTCTTAATAAAGATGCATCGATTTTAGCGTTCCATAGCTCGATTTCATGGTCAGACATTTCTGCCATCTCTTCATCTAGCAGTGGCAAATAGTCTTTATTGTATGCTGCATTTACTAGTTCGTTTAATTCTTCAATTAATACATTGTATGAGTCTACGAATGTCATAATTGAATCATAGATTTTATCAACGTCTGGAGTTTTACTTACAAATGCTTCACCAACAGATTTTACGGCAAAAACTATACCTTCTAGCTCAAATACGTTTGTGTCGGAGTAAACAACCATACCATTATATACTGCCTTAGCTTGCTGACCTTCATATAGATATTCGCCGTCTTCATTAGGGTTAATACCTAGTTTGTATAGTTCGCTAGTGTCTCCTGTAAATTCGATAGTACCACCAGGTTTAGTTATTTGGAATGCGCCGATTTTTGAGTCAAATCTAGCTGTTACGCCTGCTTCTTCTAATGATTTTAATAAGTCGCCAATAGACATATCTGGGTCTAGTGCTACTGGAGTGCCGTTTACTATAAGTTCTCTTGGTGAATTTGTTGAAGGGTCTACTGTAATCCCAAGTTCGCTTAGTAATGTTGTTGCTGATAGGTCGGCTGGCACTGTTCTTTCTAACGCTTCAACTGATACTTCATCTGTAAATGTATAGCTACCGTCTGCGTTATATATTGCATTGTGGTTTGTATTTATGCCTAGAGCGTCTAAGTCACCTTTGATTGTTACATCGCCTTCTAGGTCGAAAGATAATTTGTAAGTATTAGAAGTATTTTCAATAGTTATGTCTACTCCTTCTATACTTTGTAAAAAGGTGTCTAACTCTTGTAAAGTTGTTGTAGAATCTATGCTAAGCGACTGTCCGTTTATAGTAAGCCCTTGTGTAAGGTCGTATCCTAGCTCTTTTAATGTTGTAGACATGCTTAAGTCGGCACCCGATGATACATCTAGATCCTCTGACTGTGCTGTTGCACCAAGATAGATTGAATTACCAGTTGTTATACCAAATTTATCTAAGTTTCCTTGGATAATTGTACCTGCAGCTGTACTACTAGTATCGAAATTGAATGTGTTAGTAGAAGAATCAAATGATGCTGAAATACCACTGATACCATCAAAATAGTTTAAAACATCCTGTATTGTATCCGTTGAAGCGAAAGGAAGGGTAGAATTAAGGGCAGGATCTACATTATTATTAATAATAGTAATACTACCGCTATCAATGCCAAATACTGATAAAGGTGCACTGGTTGAAAACTCTAAACTAGTACCTGCTATAGTTCCCCCATAACTTAAACCTAGTTTTTCAAAGTTATTAATGTAACCTGAAGAAATTAGAATTTGAGTACCCTCAGGGACTACAAATGACATTGAATCAGGATCAAACGCTACACTCGTACCAGTCGATGACTCTAATGCTAATAGCATGTCACCAATTGTACTAGACCCGGTAAGCGGCGCTGCATTCGTAAACCCAAATGTGTCAGTTGAATTAATCCCTTCAAAACTAGATAATGGTAAATTGTATATAGCCGTTATATTTTCATCTGTCGTCATATCCATCTTTTGTAATGCTTCTGTATCTAAAGTAGTATCAAATGTATAGTTACCATCATAGTTGTCATCCATATCACTTATGTCTAAAAACTTACCAACATCAGTACCTGATATTTTAAATCCACTATCTACAGTAAATACAAAATTACCTGATGTCTCACTAGACTCCAATACAAAGTCAACATCTACACCTGCACTTTTAAACATATCTAGCATTTCATCTACAGTTGTATATGATTGGTAAGTAAGGGTATGGCCATTAACATATAAAGTACCTGGGCCTATGCCTAATGTACCTAAATTAGTATCTGTTGAAACTATATTATCTTTCTGTAATATAGTTGTTTTGATGTCATCATAATATGTGTATTTATTATCATCTGAGTATTCAGCCTCTGTAACATTAATACCTAATAAGCCTAAATCGCCACTTAATGTTAACGACCCACTAAAGTTAATTGAAAACGCACCTGTTTTATAGTTATAATCAGCATCTATCTCCTGTATATCATTTAATTCTGTTATTAAATCATCAACTGTTTTATCTGGGTCTAGATCTATTGTAACACTAGGTACTGCTGCTCCAGTCGAATCAGTAACATTATGAATAGTAATCGTTTTACCAGTCTCTTCTATCCCTAAATCCTCTAACGTAGTAGATGTAGTAACAACAGACATAATGCTAGATGTAGCAACCTGCCCTGGCTTTGCTGTTTGCTGCACTTCTATATAGTCATTATCTTGACCACCACTTATAATCTCCACAATATTTGGGTTAGAAACTGATGTGTTAGTTTGAGTAAAAGTTGACTCCAAACGCATAGCGCGCAAACTATTATCATAAAAATCTACAACTTTATTATTTACTTCTTTATATTTATCTAATTTTAGTTCGAGCAAAGCTTGTTCTTTCTGAGCCGTCTTATACTTATCTTCGTAACTAGTAAGCATTGCCGAAACTAAAGCGTCTGTATCCATACCTGATGCTAAACCTGTAAAAGAAATTCCTGATGAACTCATATTCTTCACTCCTTTTATATTATACAATAGAAAATCGATATATTATCCTTGTCTATAATATATATCGACAAAATATGATTCATATTTACAGGAAGTTTTTAACAACGGTACGACCGTATACTATAAGCCATGCTATAAGCCATATTGCATATATAAAAATTTTTCGCGTAAACTATTAAAGAACCATTTTTAGGTTTTATCATTGTGAAGGAGGTTACTATGAGCACAGAATTAGCAACACAACCTGTCGGCAAACTATTAATTAAGTATTCCATCCCAGCCATAATAGCAATGATGGTAAACGGCTTATATAACGTGGTCGACCGTATATTTATCGGCAACATCCCAGGAGTTGGCGAACTTGCCATAGCTGGACTTGGTATTACATTACCACTAATGACAATACTGCTAGCTTTTGGATTACTTATCGGAATAGGTGCAGCGGCAAATATTTCACTTAGATTAGGCGAGGGAAAAGGAGATTTGGCCGAAAAAATTCTTGGCAATGCCGGTGTTATGGGCATTATGATTGGAATTCCTATTACTATTATAGGACTGCTGTTTAGCAATCAAATACTACTAGCTTTTGGCGCAAGTGAAGCTAGCTTGCCATACGCAAAAGAGTATATGGACATTATTACAATTGGTACTGTACCATATATTATTGCGATTTCTGTAAGCCATTTAATCCGTAGCGACGGAAATCCAAAGTTATCGGCAATAATTATGGCTGGTGGTTGTGCATTAAATATAATTTTGGATGCGATTTTTATTTTTGGATTAGAGATGGGGATTAGAGGCGCAGCATTAGCTACTATTATAGCGCAAATGGGTACTGTGTTTTGGGGCTTGTTATATTTTATAAAAGGTAATTCTAATCTTAAATTTCATATAAGTAATATGAAACCTGATTTTACGATTATTAAAATTATACTAGCTATTGGAGTCGCTCCTTTCACTCTACAACTTGCTACTAGCTGTGTGCAGATTATTGCAAATAACGCTTTACGCGCATTTGGCGGTGATTCGGCTATTGCGGCTTTTGCTACTATTAACTCTATTATGATAATGGTAACTATGCCTGTAATTGGCGTTAACCAAGGCGCTCAGCCAATTATAGGATTTAACTACGGAGCTAAACAGTATAATCGCTCAACTCAAGCGTTTAAAATATGTATTATAGCAATTACAATTATTCTGTCTATCGGCTGGCTTCTAATTCAAAGTTTCCCTAATATTTTAGTTAGACCTTTTAGCGGAAATAATCCAGATTTAGTTGCGCTTACGTCTAACGGATTACGTAAGTATTCCACAGTTCTACCTGTTATTGGTATTACTATATTTGGCTCCACTTATATGCAGGCGATTGGAAAAGCTAAATATGCTATGCTATTAAGTTTGCTTAGGCAAGTAATATTACTTATTCCGCTTATGCTTACATTGCCTTATATATTTGGGCTAAATGGCGTTTGGTTTTCACAACCAATAGCAGACTCTATAGCTGCTGTTGTATCTGCTATTATTGTTATTCGAGAAATCCGTTCGATACCTTCGGCAACTATAAATGAAGCTGATATGGAAGCTCCCGATAAGATAACAGAATTGGTAGACCCTGTATAACATATGCCGGGCTAATATAACGTACAAAAAAAGACTATAGTTTAACCGCTATAGTCTTTTTTATATTATACTTCTGCCACATTTCCACTAGATACTATATCTACATTGCCTTTTCCATAAGTTACAAGATAAGAGCATTTTTCCAACCGCGGATTGTTATCTTCATCTACATAGTATTGAAAAATTTCCACCTCTCCACTAGGCTTTTTCACTGCTATAGTATTTTCCGTAGCATTTAGTACGTCATCGCCAGGTTCTAGTATTTCTAATTTAACTTGAATTGCTAACATACTACCACCGCCTTTTCTAATATTTATTTAAAGTCTGCTCCACAATATCCATCATAATGTCATATGATAGCATTCCCGAAACGTAACCAAACACATATCCATCCGCGTCAATCATAAATGTAGTAGGGTATGCAGAAATGCTATATGATGAAGCAAGCGTTCCTGTCATATCCATTATTGTAGGATATGTGTATCCATTATCAGCTAAAAACTGCGCCACATTAGCAGCCGACCCTTCGCGCGTATATACATTGTTATCGTTAGGCGATGCTACGCCTAGCACTATAACGTCATTTTCATTTAATCCATATTCTTCATACAGCTGTTGAATATCTGGCATTTCAGCAACGCAAGGAGGACACCATGTAGCCCAAAAGTTTAAAAATATAACTTTTCCTTTATAGTCTTCTAACGTATGCACGTTACCAAACTGGTCATATAACTCAAATGCTATTGCTGGCAGTAAATCTATAGTTTGTTCATTATCATGAGTATCAATTTGTTCATTATCTTGCGTATCTATATCATTTATTTGATTATCTTGTGTATAATCTTGATTATATTGCGTATTATCATCGCTATTTTGATTTACACTATTAGCAACCAATCCGCTAAAACCATTCATAAGCCCTGTAATCATCATAACACCGATACCAATCATTATTATGCCACCAACTTTTATTGAATATGTGATTACTTTAGGGTTATCTTTAAAAAATTTTAAAACCTCTGTAGTAAAAATCCCAACAACTAAAAATGGCAGTGTAAAACCTATAGTATATATAGCCATAAGCCATAGTCCTGCTGAAGATGAATTTGCCGACGAAACCATAATTAGCACGGTAGACAGCGCTGGTCCCACACATGGAGTCCATGCAAAGCTAAAAGTAAAGCCCATAGCTAGCGCTGTAATTGGGTTCATTTTTAATATGTTAATCTTAATCGGCAACTTAAATTCCCTGCCTCCAAACGGTTTGTTAAATAAGCCTAGCTGAATTAACCCAAATACAATAATTATAACCCCACCAATACGAACAAACACAGTTTGGTAGTCGCTAAAAAACTTGCCTAACGTTGAAAAGCCTAATCCCAATAAGAAAAATGCAAAGCTAATTCCGCCAATAAAAAATATAGTATTGATTAATACGGTTTTTCTATCGTTAGTTCCACTAGATAAGTAGCCCATATATAATGGAATAATAGGCAATATACATGGTGAAAAAAAGCTTAGTATTCCTTGTATAAAAACAGTTATCGCTGGTATAGTTACATTTAATTCTAACCCCACAAATACACTTCCTTTCGTTTAATAATAAAAATAAAAAATATACCACTTAATTAATATATACAATTAGCACGTTTACTATGTGGGCATATGTTGTGGCACGAAAAAAAAACCTAAGCAAAACTGCTTAGGCCAAATTATAAATTACCACTTAATCGGAATTAATTTTCTATAGTCTGAAATAGAACCATCATTTAAACAACATTCAATAATAGCTCTACCTAAAGGATGAATTTCTGGAGTTAAGTATTGGCGAATTTCTTGTTTAAAGAAATTATTTAAAATAGCCGCTCCTGCATCATAACCTTCATCGCCAATCTCAGGCTGCATATTAGTACGAAGTAGAACGTTTGGTAAACGCAAACCATCAACTTTAATAGTCTTAGGGCTATATCCTAGCAACGAACAACGCGATT
>MDJM01000008.1 GCA_001994995.1 Candidatus Parepulonipiscium sp. PG-Nuni2H_MBin01
CAAACGTTAAAACCAATGTTGCAAAAAATGCTGCAATAACTACGCTATACCCTGCATTTTGTATTATTTTATAAATGGACCAACCTACGCTACCGCAAATTCCACAAAACAGATATTGTTCTTTCGGTACGTTAAACATACCGGAAAATGCTATAGTGGCAAAATAAGAAACTATTAACTTACTCATACAAGCACCTCCTGTTTATCCAACCTGCGATTTATGCAAAAAAATGATTCCACATCATAAGAGTTCCGCCAACTCCTACTGCAATAGAAAATGCAATAGCAAGCGCGTCCATCATTCTAATCATCCCCGACAAATAGTCGCTGTTGAAAAAATCTCTAACAGAGTTAGTAACAGCAACTCCTGGAACTAACGGAATTATAGAAGCGCTTATAATAGTGTTAACGTCTTCTCCTAATCCTAAGCGGTAAAACATTAAGCCACAAAAGCTAGATATTGCACTCGCAATAACGTTTAACATAATTTTAGATGGCTCCTTTGTCCTATACCAAAGCACAAAAATTTGTAACAAACCGCCTGCTAAAAACGACGGTATAGAATCAATTACAGAGCCACTTAATAAATAGCAAAAACATCCGCTACCTGCTGCTGAGCATAGCACTCTATACCAGTTAGCTTTATACGGAATTTCCTTAACAGCACTTAATTTTTCATACGCTTCTTCTAAACTATATTCTCCCTGAACTATTTGGCGCGATAAGCTGTTAAGCTCTGCTACTCGGCCTAAATGGACAGGAGATAAAGGTATAGGTTTTATTGCAGTGGAATAATGTTGCCTATTTTCGCTTATTGATAAAAAAATTCCATTTGATAAGACATATACATCAAACGATTCTACTCCATAAGCTCGCGCTATCCGAGTCATAGTCTCTTGCACTCTAAAAATTTCAGCTCCACTATGAAGCAATATTTCGCCCGCCAAAACTACTACATCCATAACGGTAATTTTATGCTCATTAGTTTTATTGTCTATAACATTAATTTTCTCATCCATAACGCATACCTTCTTTACCAAATATAAGAAATATAAGTAATTTTATCACTAATTTTAATGACCGCCTAGGGCATCTTAATGTAATAGCAATAAATTTAATAAGTTTAGCTCGCTAGAACAAAATATATAGTTGCTATTGTAAATCCGGTTTCGCATATTCGAAAGAGCTGTGCTTCTAAAAAATATAAATGGCACATCTTGATAATTAGGAGAAATGGGCAACATATCGCATACGCTATAATACGCCTTAATGTAATCTTGCAAAATTTGTTTCCACGTCCTCGCTTCAGCTATTTCGCTAAATTGTTCAAATTCGTCAAATGCAAATATAGCCACTATTGGCATTGCAACGTAAATATCATTTGACTGAGTTGTATCTTTTAAGCTTAGCGACCTCTCATTAGCGTGTTTTACAAAATAGTTAAGCGTATGGCCAGCAGTTATTAGCTGCTGCCTAAAAGCTAGAGGAGCATCTTCATTAAAATACGCTTCCCTTAATAGCTGTTTTACAGTGGTTGCATCGCTAACAAGACGTTCTGTTGTATCTAGGCGGAAATCTAAATAACTCGTTACTTGCTTTTTTAGCTTAAATACCATTAAATCCCCAACTATAATAGGGTTGATTAGCGGTTTAAAGTTTAATAACATTATCATGCCTCTATCCCAAAGTTTATAAAACTGCTCTTTAATATCAGGCATTGGCATATTATAAATTTCTCCAGCAGTTTCAATTGTCATTCCACTAAAAATTTTTATTAACTTTTCTCTAAGAGTATGCAAATACTTTAAATCATCTTTATAACTTTCTCGCTTTAACGTATTAATTAAGGAAGAAAAATTTTCAATTAGCATATCAGAACTGCCTGAGACTCCTTTACCACCAACTGGTATAAGCGCTATATCTTGGTGTGCAATTTGGCAGCTACCGTAAATTCTAGTTAATATGCTAGCTTTAATTAGTGTTAATAGCGTAAATATATTAATTAATTTTTCTTGAATTTTATATTTGTCAATAGTGTCTTGGTATGCTATTACTTCATTAATAAAAAACTTTAAATGTTTATCGGCGTTTAAATCAATGTTATGATTTCCTCTACCTCTATAAATTAACTGCAAAATTTCCATTATATTTTGCTCTAAATTAAATTTAGGCACATCAACTAATATACATGTTGTATTAGGAAACGAAATACCTCTACTGGCTGAAGATGTCATAAACACAAATTTTACGTTATCTTTATACTGACTAATTGCTTGTCTCTCCGTCGCTGAAAGTGTTGAGTTAATCATAACCCAATCTAAGTTTTTTTCTAACGGGCCATTAAGCTTTGTATAACAATTAACCACTAAATCTTTAATAATATTTAGCCGCTCTATATTTTGCACATATATAATAACTTGTTTTACATTACCCAAAATTAAGTTTACCGCTTCATTAGCTATAGCTTGATTAGTCATATTTAAAACTTCGTCACAATAGATGTCGTTAGCATGTTGAACGTTTTTACAATTTAATCTCAAATTGTAATTCATATGCAGATTACGCGCTGGAAAGGAATTAGTATTAATGCTTACGGCATTATATTTTAGCTTAAACTTAAACTCATTTACGCTAAAGCTTTCATCAATCTTACTTTTTGAAAAATAAATTTTATCGCTATCAGTAGCTATATCATTAAAATGTTTCTTGATTACATCCACATTAGTTATAGAAGCATCTGCTACTACAATTTTAAAATTCACTAACGCTTTTAAATGTGGCGGCAAATTATTATAAATCTTTCTATACATAACTGCTATTAACTCATTAAAAAATGCAACTCCGCCTTCGTCTCCAGTAATTTCATCTACCATTAAAACTACATTTGGGTAATTGGTAGCGAATTTATAAAACTCTACTTCATCCACTCTTTTGGTTTTTTCATTATACATATTTGAGAATATTTTAATTAGATGTCTAGCCGTACTATCAACATTGCTAGTAGCTTTTAAAGATTGAATTGACCCAGTGGCTACTATTTTATTAGTTAGGTTTTCTGAAATAACTACATTTATTGCTTGCGCCAGCCTATTTAACACACCTTGCTTATATTGCGTAGCCTTAGAAAACGTAGTATCATTAACTTTGCTAAACTTAGTGCGCTCAAGTTCAGGTTCCATCTTTCTATCACTATGCAAAAACTTAATTGGCCCTTTTGCGCGCGTAAATTTTTGTGTGTCTTTAGCTCTAAAATTAACAACGTTAACATCCTCGCCATCAATACTACTTTCATCAGTTCCATTAGCACTTAAACACACTCCGTGAAACTCACCAAATTTATGCTCAATATCTTGATTTACTTGCAACCTAGGACTTAAATATACAAATAAAAATCCTTCCTGCTGTTTTAAATATTCCACTATAGCTGTAGTTTTACCTATTCCAGCATTGCCAGTTAAAAATATTAGCTGAATATCTTTGTTAGCTATATATTTTTTAATCTGCATCGCATGCACATTTCTAAACGTATCTATGTGATTATCATATTTAAATTGACCAGCAGTATTTTGATATCCTGTAAATTGTTCGTTTATATTAATTGTATTGATTCCCGGTCCCAAATTTATTAGATTATTTAAAGTTTGGGGGTCTATATTAAAAAAGTTTTTAAATGTACTTTTGATTTTCCTAAAAACCGCTTCCCTATTCTCTTTGTATTTACCACATGCCGCACCGCTCGTTCTATACGTTTTAAAACATGTCTCTAAAATATCTAACTGCTCCATAGATACATTGCTGCTGCAAATCTCTTCATCAGTATAACCTACAACACATATATCCTTAATTTTAGCGCCATAAGAACCAAGAGTGCTTATTAAATTCACAAAGCTATAAGCGTAACTTCCTGCTTGTATCATCTTAAACAAAGGTTTATCCGTCGCAGCTAATCCAATTATATAGTTTCTTAGCGCAACTTTTATATCAGTATTATTAGCACACGAAATGCCTAGATTGCTAAAACTGCCTTTCATCTTTCTTTTAAATATACTTTTTTCAAATACGTTTTTAACTTGTTTTATATCAGAGTACTCTACTACGTTTTTTAAGCTTATCGCATTATCAACTACACAAATGTAATACTTATATCCAATCGTTACCATAATAATAGTATCAGCTCTAAACATATGACCGCGCTCAAATAACCTTTTAACTTCGTCATCTCTTAACGATATAGATAATTGAGACTGTAAACACCTTCTATAATAATCTCGCTCAACCGATATATCATCAATCATATTGCAGAAATTAGCCTGAAAATATTCTAACTTATAATCTCTACCATTTATCCATTCGGTAAAAAAGTTTTGGCCACTTAACATACCTTTAAAAAGAAGATAATCAATATTTTTTCTAATAACCTCATCGCCATTAGCAATTTTAGAATAAATACTTTCACGCCCATAAGCTTTATTTTTAAGCATATCTAAAATATCTGGTCTATCTTGAAAACACGATGCAATTCCTATATTAAATCCTAGCTCAAATATATAGCCTAACTTGTCCATTGCATCACCTTCTTAATCGCGGTAAGATACGCTAAACAATTAAATCGCATATTAAAATGCTCCTTTTTCATCTCAAACTTTAATACACTTCTAGTTGCCACACCGTCATCTCCCATTAACCTTGCGTATGGATTAATTTTAATGCTTATCTTTGAATTAGCTTCATAGCGCGTATAATGCAACAATATAATAAACTCCATAATCCCTTTTTTTAATGGCGTATCATCAATTAAACCATGTTCAACAGCGCGGTTGAACTGCGGATTATTATAAATATTACATAAGGTAGAATATAATATAACGCTCCTATAATGCTTACTGTGCGTTTCTCTACCGACCATACGGCCAGAATACAAATTTAATACGCCAGCTACTGCAGGCAAATTTTTATTTATATCTTGCGTCGAACTTACATACAACGCCTCTTCTAAAGATTTAGACGATTTATAATCAACAGCAGTGAACCGCTCGTAATACAATGGATATACCATAAGCCCCGGTTTATTAGTCATCATCATTTCAATTACATCAGCATTCATAAAATACATATTTTCGGTTCTATTTGTAATATTAATCGTATTTGAATACGGAGCCTTTGCTACATATAAAATTTTTAAAAATCCGAGTTCATAAAGCTCCGTTACAATATCAGCTAATATCACTGGCGAACTATATAAATCATCAATACAATAATAATCTTCAAACGTTTTCCACGAATCACACACAGCATTGCCAGCTCTATCTTTATAAAATAAAATCACTTCTCCAACTAACAAATTAATTTGCGTATCCATATCAAATGTATTATCACATGTTCGACTTGTGACAACGATTATGGCCATCTTATCTAACTCAAACGAAATTGATTGCACAAATTTTTTAGGCAGCCTACTATACATAGATGACATAGCATTTGGATAAGCGTACTGCGCGCCGGGTCTATCAAATACAAATCCTTGCGACATAGCTCTATAGTGATTGCATAACATATGCTCTAACATTTTACCTATATCACGAATGTATTCACCTACTTCTGGCCCTTTAGCCTGCTGTTTAGTTGAATGCATACGGCTAATAGCAATATATAAATTTTTAGGATTTAAGTCCAAAATTCCTTTAAGCAGCTTATTAAGAGCTACATAAACTAAAGTCACATACACTATAGTATATATATATCCCTTCTCCGATTGCACATCATCCGACCACGGCGAATATGGAATACGAATATGATACGTCGAACCAAGCGTTTTCCATAAATCTTCTCCTCCTTTAAAATCTGGATATAACACGACTGGCAAAACTTTTAAATCGGTAGTATCATACTTAAGCTGTGTATACTCCTGACTGCCTTTTTCATATAAACTTTTGCTATAAATTTCTAATGAAATCGGTATACTTAGTAGATTTAATGGTGAATGCTCTTCTGTTACCGCGATATACTTTAAATAATGTTTATTATACTCAACTTGCTTAAATAACGAACTCTCGCTATCTAAATCATCATCCAATATACCATCATACAACACAAGATTTCTAACGTAACTCTGCTTTTCAACACCCGACGCTTTTTGCTTAATACAAAAGGTAAATATCTTTTTCATATCAGCAGCAGTTTTATGAATATTTTTTTTATTGCAATGGTCCACAAACCTAGCTACATTGGCATTAAAGCCATTGGGGCCGTCTTTTTTTATTCTATCATTAAGCTTATCCCACATTAAAGCTGGGTCATAGTTATCATTATCTAAACTAGTTAACATAAACATTAATAAAAAAAACGCGCGTAATCTTTTTACATCCCCATTTTGCGAATCATTTATCATATTTAGCTGATATTCTAAAGACGAATTGAAATTAGCAGTTTGAACAGCGCCATTTAACTTCATTCTAAGCGCAATCTTAAAAGTCTTAATATCTGGACTTTTATCTTCTAATAACACACCATCAGCTTGACCTATAAACGGTAATGCATTAAAAGCTTGACCATCTGATAGTATATCGCATATATTATATGAATTGGCCCCAATGTATACTAATGACTTAGACTCAGGCAATGTAGTCAACTTATTTAAATATGCATCTAGCTGTTCAAATCTCTTAACGTAATTAACCGCTATTCTATATGCATAATTTTTCTTATCCTTATAATTGCTAAGAATATAATCCAGATATAAATAAGCACCAGTTCGTTTAATCCGCGCTAACGACTCATTATTAATTAGATTTATAACTGCTTGCACATTAAGCCGGCCTTGATTTACACTTTCGATTTTATTTAGCAACAGCTCTTCATCTTCACATTTATCCGTTAACTTCTGAATAATATTTCCCTTAAACTGCGTTTCAATTTCTTTTAAATCAAGTACAATGCCTAATTCATCAATTCTTAACCTCTCTTGTCCATCACCTTCAAATGACATCTCGCGGCGCACCAAATCTTTATCGCCAAACGGATATGTTATTCCAAAATTTATATTCTTATTAACTTGTGCGCCTCTAACTGAATTTAAAGAACTTAACTGATTAATAGCGGGTGATTGCACCTCTAAAAGATTATCAATTTGCTTAATATGCTCATTAAACTCCTCTTCCATCTTATGATTTAAAGTTATATGATAAGGCTTTTTGTTAATATTCAATAAACTAGTTAATTTATGCGCATTCAACTTATCTGCAATGTCCACAGCTATTTTGCTTATGTTATTAAAATTGATATAGTTATCTGAATAAACAATATTCAAGGTAGGTAAATAATTTTTAAGTTCAAGTAAAATATGCGAGTAATCTATTGTAGGTAGCTGCATAGCTATATCTTTCAATTTATTTTCCATGTATCCTCCAAAGTTACTTAAAGTATTTTAAACCACATGTTTATATTAAAATACTCGTTTACTGAAATTATTACCAATATTTGGAACAAATAAACAACGATACCAAAAAAGTTATATATCTTAAAATCTGCCACAAACTTGCCACATTTTCACCATTGAAATGACATATATTTTTGCTATACTATGATTACAAACGACACAAACAATGACTCACATAGTTTTAAGCATAATAAGCCGTTATAGATGGCTATAATAATATTGTTATATTTTAGGGAATTTTTGGAAATACAAATTAGCAATTCAACTTAAAAATACAAATTTATTGGATTTAATTGTAAATAATTGGATTTAAGCTAATGAATTGTTAATTATTGTATGCAAACGAAAGGATGGATTTTATTATGAAAAAATTACTAGCAGGAGTTTTAGCAGCTACAACTATATTAAGTTATGGTACTGTATTCGCAACGGAGACTAGACCTGAGGGTGGAGAAAGACCTGAATTTACGGCTGGAGAAGGCCGTGGCCATAGAGGTGCACCTAGCGAAGAAGCCTTAGCTCAAAAAGCTGAAGAACTTGGTATTACTATAGACGAACTTTTGGAACTTATGGAAACTGAAAGACCACAAGATGGCGAGAGACCAGAGCTTCCAGATGGTGAAAGACCACAGAGACCTGAAAGACCAGAAGACGGCGAGAGACCAGAGCTTCCAGATGGCGAAAGACCAGAGCGACTTGAAGACGGCGAAAGACCAGAGCTTCCAGATGGCGAGAGACCAGAAGGTCATAGAGCAGGACACCGTCCTAGCGAGGAAGATGTAGCGCTAAAAGCTGAAGAGCTTGGTATCACTGTTGAAGAGTTTATCGAATTAGGTAAATCGGATAGACAGTAGGTCTTTTGTAAGGTTGACTTTTTAAAGTCAATCTTGCTACATATATTATCGATATTACTAATTTCAAAATTATGTAACCAACACGTGTTCTATTTAAAAATATAGCAGATACTTAACTTGTTCTAATAAAAAAATTTAACTGACACTTAACTTGTTCTAATAAAAAAATGTAACCGACACTTAACTTATTCTAATATCAACTTGTTCTAATATCAACTTGTTCTAATATCAACTTGTTCTAATATCAACTTGTTCTAATATCAATTTGTTCTAATATCAACTTGTTCACTAGATATTCAAGACATAAAGCAAAACAACGAACTACCCCATAACACGAAAAGACTGTATCCCGCTCAGATACAGTCTTTTTTATTACTATAAAAAAAAGGCCATATCATTAAGATACAGCCTTATAAAAATTATCTTTGTACACGTCCAGAACCGTCACCTTGAGCAAGTTTTTTAACTTCATCAACAGTTACAAGGTTAAAGTCTCCTTCAATAGTATGTTTTAAACAACTAGCTGCTACTGCAAACTCAATTGTATCTTGAAGTGACATATCTTGAAGAGTAGCATAAATAAGACCTGCTCCAAAGCTATCTCCTCCACCAACTCTATCTACAATACGAACTGGATATTTTTTAGAGAACACAACATCTCCGCTTTGCCCATCGTAAAGCATAGCAGCCCAGTTGTTATCACTTGCAGAAATAGACTCTCTTAAAGTAATCGCTACTTTGTCAAATCCAAATCTATCTACAAGTTGTTTAGCTACATCAATATATCCATCATGATTAATTGTACCTGTAGTTACATCAGTGTTTGATGCATGAATACCAAATACATCCGCTGCATCTTCTTCGTTAGCTATACAGATATTAACATAAGGCATAAGTTTAGCCATAGTTTCTCCTGCTTCTGCTTTAGACCATAGATTTTTTCTATAGTTAAGGTCACAAGAAACTATGATACCTTTTTCTTTACAAACTTTAAGCGCATCTTCACAAATTTGTGGAAGCTCATTTTTAAGCGCTGGAGTAATCCCTGTAAAGTGGAAAAAGTCAGCTCCATCTAAAATAGCGTTCCAATCAAAATCTTCTCTTCTAGCTTGAGAAATTGAAGAATAAGCTCTATCATAAATTACTTTAGAAGGTCTTTGTGATGCACCTTTCTCTAAATAATAAATTCCAACTCTTTCTCCGCCTCTTGCAATATGTTGTGTACTAACGCCATATCTGCTTAAAGCATTAACTCCTGCTTGACCAATCTCATGATTAGGAAGTTTACTTACAAACGCTGTATTATATCCATAGTTAGCTAAAGATACTGCAACATTCGCTTCTCCTCCGCCGTAAAGAGCTGTATACTCATCAGTTTGTAAAAACCTAGTGTATAATGGTGGTGCTAATCTTAACATGATTTCTCCAAATGTTACTACTTTTTTCATTTTCATTCTCCTTAAAATATAATAATTAATTTTGAACTAAGTGGTATGCAAATCCACCAATTTCATCTTTAAAATACGCTGTAACCATTTTGCCATCTTTTTCCTTAATACTTTCTGGATGGAACTCATATCCCATTAAATCGTAATAAGCTTTAGCACGTTTTACATTGTTTACTCCGATACCAATATGTCCATTCGCTCCATAATATGGCTCTTTCATAACTTCCACATAATCACCAGCAAAACAAGACGTATTACCTTCTCTAGTTCCACACATAAATGGCTTAGAAAACTCTTGTGCAATACCTCTAGCTTCATCAACGTTTTGTGCGTTAATTCCTACATGTTTAAGCTTAATTCCAAATGCTGCTGTAATCGCTTTTTTACAAAGTAGCGCTATCTCATCAAATTTACCTTCATCTAATAAGTTTTGTGGCACCATAAACGTACCACCACAAGCGATGATTTTATCATACTTTAGATATTCACCAATGTTTTTTTCATTAATACCACCAGTAGGCATAAATCTCATATTTACATATGGTGCTGCAAGGTTTTTAATAGCATTAAGTCCGCCGTTTACTTCAGCAGGGAAAAACTTAACATCAGTTAAACCTAACTCTAACGCCGCTTCAATATCAGATGCATTTGCAACACCTGGATACATTGGCACGCCTTTTGATTGTGCATACTTAACAATGTTTGGATTAAGTCCTGGACTTACTAAAAACTCTGCTCCTACTTCTAATGCATCATCAACTTGTGCAGTAGTAGTTACAGTTCCCGCTCCTACAACTAATTGTGGATACGCTTCTTTCATAAGCCTCATAGCTTCTTTTGCATGTGCTGTTCTAAACGTTACTTCTGCACAAGGAATTCCCCCGTCTACTAACGCTTTTGCTAAAGGCACAGCATGTTCCACACTGTCAAATTTTATAACTGGTACAACGCCTATTGCTCCTATTTTTTCCGAAACTGTCAACTCAAATACCTCCGTTTTAACCTAAATTTTTATTCTAAAATTTGTTTGCTTCATAAATATGTCCAACTTCAATACAAATTATACCAACAAATTTGCTAATACACAAGGTCTATTTTGTATAAATTACATATTCTACCTTTTTAACATAAATTTACATAAATATTTGTATACAAGTATCATATTTTTAAGTTGATAAATATACAAATCTACAAAATATATAATTAAATATTTATACAATAGTTTAACTACACACAAATTTTGTACAAATTTGCTATCAGAAATAAATGCACAATAAAAACACAACAAAAATAAATGCACAATAAAAACACAACAAAAATAAATGCACAATAAAAAAGAGACTTTATACAAAGTCTCTTTTTATTTACGCATCAAATTCAACTCGTCTATTAAAGAAGGATTAAGCACCTTAATATAAGTACCCTTCATACCAAGCGAACGAGATTCTATTACTCCTGCACTTTCAAACTTTCTCAATGCATTAACAATTACCGACCTAGTTATGCCCACCTTATCGGCAATTTTACTTGCCACCAGCAAACCTTCTAGGCCGTCTAATTTTTCAAATATATGGAATATAGCTTCTAATTCCGAATAAGATAACGTTCCAATCGCGGATTTTACTATAGCTAATCGTCTAGTCTCCTCCTCAACCTCTTCCTTAAGAGAAGTTAACATCTCAACAGCCACTATAGTAGAACCATATTCTGCTAATATAAAATCATCTGTAGTATATATGCCTTGGCTTTTCTCTTTATAAATAATAAATGTGCCTAGCCTCTGTCCTCCAGCTACTATTGGAATTATAGTCCCAATATAGCCTGCGCTATTAGCAGCATCAGAAAAAACAACCTCCATAGACATATTCTCTTTAATATCCATTATCGAAATGAGCTGGTCGTTAATGGCATATCCAACATATTGCTCTTGATTTATTAAATCGTTTATAAAAAGTGTATTTATACCAAGTACTTTGCCTTTAGCACTTAACACAACAGTATTTGAATATAATACATCACTTATTACTTCGCAAATCTCTGAAAAAATGACTCTATCAGAACCGATACGTTGCAACAGCCTGTTGACTTTTCTCATCTTTTGTAGCAATTCAACTGACATTTAAATCCTCCTTTTCAAGTTCCATAAAGCCATAATATCACAAATAAAATGTAAACTCAACACTTTATGTTAAATTTGAGTTAATTTTCAATTGTTTGTATTTTCTGCCTCTACAGTGTTTTTAGCCGTCTCTTTATTTTCCTTACCATAATTGCACAAATTATTCTTACACACTATCTTCTTAGCTGACCCCTTTTCAATAAGCACATCACCACAAGTTGGGCATTTATCTCCCGTAGGTCTTTGCCAAGACATAAACTCACATTGCTCTTGTGCATTATTTTCACAACCGTAGTATATCCGGCCCTTCTTACTCTTCTTAAGGATTATCTCCCCACCACATAGAGGACACTTAACACCAATCTCTTCATACCATGGCTTAGTAAACCGGCAGTCTGGAAAATTTGGACAGCCTAAAAACTTACCATACTTACCATACTTAACAACCAGCTTAGAGCCACACACCTCACAAGGTATATCCGTAACTTCTGTCATATCAATATCTTGAATTTCTTCCTCAGCTCTAATTACAGTATCATTAAAATGTGGATAAAAAGCCTTAATAATCTCTTGCCACTCAATATTCCCAGAAGCAATCTCATCCAAAATTCTCTCAAGCTGCGCAGTAAACTCAACATTTACAATCTCTTGAAAATAGTCAATCATAATATCATTAACAATATCACCTAAGTCTGTGGGGTATATAATCTTATTTTCTTTAGTAACATATCCTCGTGCTAACAACGTAGTAATAGTAGGAGCATATGTACTAGGCCTACCTACCCCATTTTCTTCCAAAGCCTTAACAATAGAAGCCTCAGAAAACCTTCCTGGTGGTTGAGTAAAATGTTGGTTTGGAGTAATTTGTAGCAGCGTTAACTCCTCACCCTCCTTCACATCAATTGCCTTAGTCTGCTTTTTATCACTATCTATACTATATACCTTTTGAAACCCATCAAACTTCTCCTTAGAGTAGCTTGCTCTAAATAAATACTTCCCATTCATAATTTTTATAGAATGTGTATCAAATACTGCTGGTGCCATCTGGCTAGCCACAAACCTATTCCAAATCAAGTTGTATAACTTATATTGGTCTTTAGACAAAAATTCCTTTAACTCTTGTGGCGTTCTATCTATATAAGTAGGACGTATCGCCTCATGAGCATCCTGTATATTAGATTGTTTAGACTTAGTTTTAGTCTTAGGTTGCAAATATTCTTTACCATAAGTCTTATTAATATACTCTGCTGCGGCCAATTTAGCACTATCTGCCACTCTAACCGAATCAGTACGAATATACGTCACTAACCCCGCTTCAGCCTCATCAGTCTTTATACCCTCATACAACTGCTGTGCAACATTCATAGTCTTTTGCGTAGAAAAACCCAAGTGCTTAGCCGCCTCTTGTTGCATTGTACTCGTAGTAAATGGCAACGCAGTATTCTTTACTCTCTCGCTAGTCTTACACTCCTTAACAACAAACTTACCTTCCTTACACTCACTAACTATATCAGTCGCTTCCTTCTCATTACGAATCTCGGCATTCCTAGTATCAAGCTTAGCCTCAAACCCTTTAGTCTTACCCATCTTAAACAAAGTTTCTACAGACCAATACTCCTGCTCAATAAACTCTGTAATCTCTTTTTCCCTATCACAAACAAGCCTAAGCGTAACAGATTGAACCCGTCCTGCGCTAAGGCCTTTTCTAATCTTTTTCCACAAAATAGGGCTTATCTTATATCCAACTAATCTATCTAATATACGCCTAGCTTGCTGTGCATCAACAAGGTTTGTATTAATATCACGCGGATGCTTAATAGCCTCTGTAACAGCAGACTGTGTAATCTCATTAAACGTAATCCTTTTTACTACTTTACCCTCCAACTTAAGGGCATGGTATAAATGCCAAGAAATAGCCTCACCTTCTCTATCCGGGTCAGTTGCTAAATACACACACTTAGCATTCTTCGCTTCCTTACGTAACTTCTGAAGCAAATCTCCTTTTCCTCTAATAGTTATATATTTTGGTTCATAATTATTATCAACATCTACACCTAGCTGACTTTTAGGCAAGTCTCTCACATGTCCTATAGAAGCTTCTACTTTATAACTCTTACCTAAAAATTTACTAATTGTATTCACTTTAGCTGCGGATTCTACAATTACTAAATTCATTCCTACCTCCTAATGTTACTATATTCTAACATATCTATGGCCTAATCTTCGTGCAATCATCTTATTGGCAAGCAGCTTAGTTATTGCTACCTCCAATTCTTCCTCTTCTAAATTAGTTTCTCTTAGTATCTGCTCTTTAGATATGGCTTCCCAACTTAGACAATCATAAACTAAAGTTTCAAATTTATCAAGAGAATTTTCAATTTTTTTATCATATGGTTTTAGAATTAATTTTTTCTTAACATCTCCACATAGGCTATTTATTATATCATCAATGTGTGTCACAGCCTTAGCTCCATTCTTAATAAGCTCATTAGAACCCTTACTATATTGCACATTAATATCGCGTGGCATGCTAAAAATTACTTTATTTTGTTCCCAAGCTTTATTTGCTGTAATCAAAGCCCCACTATTACTACCACCTTCAACAACAAACACACCTGCTGTGCATATGCCACTTATAATCCTATTGCGTTTTGGAAAATGATAAGGTCGCGATTGTGTTCCAGGCGCGTACTCTGAAATAATACAGCCTCTATCTAAAATTTTACTATATATATCTATATTACATTTAGGATAACATACATCAACACCAGTACCCATAACTGCAATAGTTTTATTAACTAAAGCTCCCTTATGCGCCTGTGCATCTATACCCATAGCTAAACCACTAACAATTGTAAACCCTTCCTGCCCTAGCTTTTTAGCAAACAGCTTAGCAAAATCAGCACCTTGCTCAGAACACTTTCTAGACCCCACAATAGCAATATTAACACCATTTAAATCCTTCATCTTACCTTTGGCATAAATTACAATAGGCGGGTCTTCAATATATTTTAGTGGCTTAGGATAATTTTCAGAACCTATATCTACAACATCAATGTTATTTTTGGTGCATTGTTCTAAAATGAATTTAGCTTCATCTAAGCTAGATTTATAATCCACCAACTTAAATGCCTGACCCTCATTTAACCCATAATCCAGGCAACCCACTTTGGTTAAACTATAAATTTCTTTATAGCTTTCAACCCTATTATATAATTTGAATTTGACCCTTTCATTTATACCTAAACAATTAAACCAAATACTGTAAACTTTATCCATTCCGACACCTCATTCATATTCTTAGTTTAAATATAACCGTCTTTTTATTATTTCAAACTAAATTTATTAAAAAAGTGCTTAAATAAATACTTAAATAACTACTTAAATAAACTATAGCTACAATTAAAAATAAAATGGATAAAAAATGAATAATATGTAGAAAAAAGGGAAAGATGTAATAAATAATCATAAGAAAGGATTTCTCCATGTTTTGTAAATTAACTAGTTATGCCTTAAAAGGCTTAAAACCCATGGAAATAGAAGTTGAAGTAGATTTAAACTCAGGCCTTCCTGCATTCGATATAGTTGGCCTTCCAGACTCAGCTGTTAAAGAATCAAAAGACAGGGTGCGTAGTGCCATAAAAAATAGTGGCTACCAATTCCCAATTAGTCGTATAACTGTAAACCTAGCTCCTGCTAGCATCCGTAAAGAAGGCTCGTTATACGATTTACCCATAGCAATAGCAATATTATGCTGCAATAAAATGGTAAACAATAACAACATAAACAAATATTTATTGTTTGGAGAATTAGCGCTAGATGGCACTTTGCGTTCCTCAAAGCAGCTATTCCCTATCATTTGTGCACTCACCCAAATGGAAGCTTTAAAAAACTGTTATTTTATCGTTCCTATGAGCAGTAAAACTCAAATGAATTGTTTAAACTCATCAAAAATATTATATGCATCTAACTTAAAAGACGTAATATACTTTTTAAACGGTACAGAAGATAAGCTAGAAATGAACACGTGTTCATATCAATTAAGCGAAAATAACTCTATATACACTGATTTCCAAGATATCTATGGCCAAGAATTCGCCAAAGGTGCCTTAGTAGTCGCTGCAAGTGGCTATCATAATTTATTATTCATAGGTCCTCCTGGCTCTGGAAAAACCATGCTTTCAAAAAGCTTTCCTTCGCTATTCCAACAACTAACGTTTGAACAAATAATAAATTTAACCCAAATTTATAGCCTAGCGGATTTACTCGCTGAAAACGAACTTATGACCACTAGACCATTTAGAACCCCCCATCATACAATCACTGCTCAAGCATTATGTGGTGGCGGACAAAATCCTAAACCTGGTGAAATCAGCTTAGCCCATCTAGGCATACTATTTTTAGATGAACTATTAGAATTTAGCAAAAAAACATTAGAAGTACTACGACAACCTCTAGAATCCCGCGACATAACCATTTCCCGTGCTAACCAAAATGTAACATACCCTGCTGATTTCTTACTAATAGCATCCACAAATCCTTGTCCATGTGGCTACTACCCCGACCGTGATAGATGCACATGCAGTTTACCAGTAGTAAAAAAATATTTACACAAACTATCTGGACCATTGTTAGATAGAATAGACCTACATGTTGAAACCGAACCTATAGACTTTAACTCCATGACACAAAAATCCTCACTTTCAACTTCTAAAATGGTAGAACTAACTAAAGTAGCTCTAGATAGACAAGCACATAGATTTAAAGACAGACCAAACTTCTATAACGCTCATATGACTGTCAATGACATCAACATATACTGTAACCTATCACAGTCTGCAAACACACTATTAAAACAGTGGCTTGACTCATCAAAAAGCAGCGCCAGAAGTTACCACAAAATATTAAAGCTATCTAGAACAATAGCTGACATAGCTGACTGTGATGACATATCCGATATACATGTATCAAAAGCAATACAATACCGCTCATTAGACCATGATTTTTTTGCATAAAAAAATACCACATAAGTGGTAAAAGTCATTAATTATATCATTATAATTGGGGAGGAGGGGTGAAACCCCTCCAAGGGACTCAGTCCCTAGACCCTGAAAATTATTTTATATAGCTAAGTTTAAACTACATAAGTGGTAAAAGTATTTTCGATATAAAAAAAGGGAAGCATAAAAAAAGGGGCCAATTACTAAAATATGTAACTGACCACTTTCCCTAATGCTCCCCAGGATTAAGTTCAACCAAAATGGTATCCTCACCAATTTTGCGAATATTTTCCCACGGTATGATGTACTCCAATTCTCTACCAAACAGCCCCATAACCTTACCCGGTCCTGGGACAATTAAAGTTTTTACTTTCCCTTGTGACCAATCAATCTCAACATCGCATATATAGCCAAGTCTAGAACCATCTAAGATATTAATAATCTCTTTATGTTTCATATCACCAATTCGCATAGTAATTCCCCCTTACATTACTACTATATTCTAGCCTTGTCTCAAATATACTAAATATACTTTTTCATATGTTTAAGAGCAGTTTTTTCCAACCTAGACACCTGAGCTTGCGAAATACCAATCTCATCCGCAACTTCCATCTGGGTTTTACCAGCAAAAAAACGCAACGTTAGTATGTGTTTTTCTCTATCATTCAACCGCTTCATTGCTTCTTTCAAGGCAATATTTTCAAGCCAAATATCATCATGACTCTTATCGTCACTAACTTGGTCCATTATATATAAAGCATCACTTTCGTCATGGTAAACAGGCTCAAATAGGGAAATAGGGTCTTGTATCGCATCTAATGCAAACACTATATTCTCACTTGCCATCTCAAGCACCTGTGCAATCTCTTCAATAGTAGGCTCTTTGGCATTTTGCCTAGTTAATTTTTCCTTTACCTGCAGAGCTTTATAGGCAGTATCTCTTAGTGACCTACTCACTCTAATTGCATTATTATCTCTTAAATATCTTCTTATTTCTCCAATAATCATAGGCACGGCATAAGTCGAAAACTTCACATTTTGCGTCACATCAAAATTATCAATGGCTTTTATGAGTCCTATGCACCCTACTTGGAATAGATCATCTACATGTTCGCCCCTATTATTAAAGCGTTGTATTACACTTAATACTAATCGTAAGTTCCCGTAAATGTATTCTTCTCTAGCACGATTATCCCCGGCTTCTATTAGGTTAAAGAGTTGTTCTTTTTGTTGATTTGTTAAAATAGGTAATTTTGCAGTGTTAACACCACATATCTCTACTTTATTAATTGCCATGTAGAATCCTCCTAGTTAAAAGTCTTATAAGCCTATAACTTAAGGATAACCATTATATTACAAATTATGCATAAATTTAACTCATTCTATTAATTTCTTTTTTTAATCTACCTATTATCTTCTTTTCAAGCCTTGAAATATAAGACTGTGATATGCCGAGCAAATCCGCAACCTCTTTTTGCGTCTTCTCTTTTCCCTCATTCTTAAACCCAAATCTTAACTCCACAATTTCTCTTTCTCTATCATTTAACTTTCTCAAAGCCTCATTTAGTAACTCCTTATCCACCTCATCTTCTATATTCCTATACACTGCATCCGAATCTGTTCCAAGAATATCTGATAACAATAACTCATTACCATCCCAATCCACATTTAGCGGCTCATCAATAGATACCTCCACCTTTAACTTATTAGTCCTTCTAAGGTGCATCAATATCTCATTTTCAATACACCTAGATGCATAAGTAGCTAATTTAATCTTTTTGTTAGGGTTAAACGTATTTATAGCTTTAATCAACCCTATAGACCCTATAGAAATTAAATCCTCCATACCAATACCCGTATTCTCAAATTTCTTCGCTATGTAAACCACCAAGCGCAAGTTTCTCTCAATAAGAATTTTTTTAATCTCCTCAATAACTTGCGCATTCTCAGAACACACAATCATCTGCTCAATAAGTTCATTCTCTTCCTCTTTATTTAAAGGTGCCGGCAAAACCTCACTCCCACCTATATAGTGGACCTCTCCATAACCTAAACATCTAAACTTTAAATAGTTTATACATTTATACAAAACATGCATTCCTCTTCCCTCCTAATTTACTAAATCTGGATGTATTAATACAGAGTAACTATCATCCTTAAACACATGATTTTTAGTAATGCCAACCATTATATCATCATGTGAATAGGTGTAATCTCCCCTACTTATTGTTACATCATCTACACGAATTGCTGCTATCATCCCATTTGTACACCCTACACTCCTAAATGGAATCAATTGCAACGATGAAGACGTTTTAGCCATCATATCGGCCAGATTTTCACTTGTTTCTAAATCTGATATAAACTCTTTTATTTCACTACATAGAAATTTATCGATTTTATCCATAGATACTACTGTGACAGGTTGCTTAGAAAAAGGAGTATATAATGTATTTCCCGTATCCACGATACCTTCAAGCGTTATCTTTTCACCAGATAGAACAAATGAAATTTTAGCTTCACAATGTAACAACAATATCTTCTTACGTATGAAAGTTAAACAACTGTATACCAGTAAGCTTACCCCTCCTCCGCACAGAAATGGTATTAAAATAGATGGTTGTTTGCCCATATACCAAGCGCTCTGGTAGTAGACACTAAATGCAATTCCCCCAATCATACTAGCACTCATAATATTCACCAAATATACCTTAAAAAATTTAGTAATTGTATTTGGCCGAAATAAGTAAATAATAGGCATACATGGCAATATTACATAATATAGATTTAAAGGTAACGTTTGTAATTCTGGTATGATAAGTGTGATGCAGTACAAACTAGCAGCTAAAAAAGCTGAAATAAATATGCGTTTTAAATCAAGTTTTTGTGATAATAATAGACTGGCTGTAATAAATATAAATATATC
Organism: Candidatus Parepulonipiscium sp. PG-Nuni2H_MBin01; assembly: GCA_001994995.1. GTDB lineage: Bacteria > Bacillota > Clostridia > Lachnospirales > Cellulosilyticaceae > Parepulonipiscium > Parepulonipiscium primum. The sequence continues at coordinate 19,783 of MDJM01000008.1, forward strand.
CATTACTAAATTGACTATAAATAATGTATCAATATATATTACTTGCATCTTCATCCTCTTCCAAGTAAGTTATATTACTTCATCCTTTTTTAATTTTAAGTATTTATATTAATTGTATACTAATTTTCTTACATATTTTGTAAAAAGAAGGATACGAATACAAAAAAAGATACGACATAAATCGTATCTTTTCGCGCGTTCACTATTATTTTTTACGTAAAAATGCAGGAATTTCAGGCGCTCCCTCATAGAAATTCTTGTTTGTAGTTGAAGCTGTGGATGTTTTATTATAATTCACATCTTTTGGTTCCAAGCTAACAGGTGCAACTTCTTTAGTTTTAAATCCAGTTGCTATTACTGTTACCATTACCTCTTCCCCTAAATTCTCATCCATTGCCACTCCAAAAATAATTTCAGCATCTATATCAGCTTCATTTTGTACCATAGTAGCACCAATATTAGATTCAGTTAATGATAATGACGGTCCTCCTGTTATATTAAGTAGAATTCCACTAGCACCTTGTATATTTGAGTCTAGTAATGGACTGCTAATCGCTTGCTTAATCGCTTCCTCAACTCGATTTTCTCCAGTTGCTGTACCAATTCCCATATGAGCTATACCTTTGTTACTCATTATAGTTCTAACATCAGCAAAGTCTAGATTTATAATACCAGTCTTAACAATAAGTTCTGTTATCCCTCCAACCCCTTGCTGTAAAATAGAATCAGCTTTTTTAAATGCGTCTTGGAAAGAAGTTTTCTTATCCACTACATCTAAAATTTTATCATTTGGTATAATAACTAATGTATCTACTGATTGGGTCAACTCCTCAATACCCTTCTCAGCTGCCACCATTCTCTTCCTACCTTCAAAACTAAATGGTTTAGTCACTACTCCTACTGTTAATATTCCTAAATCTTTTGCAACTCTAGCTATAACAGGCGCTGCTCCAGTACCAGTTCCACCACCCATTCCAGCCGTAATAAACAACATATCAGTACCCTTAATTGCTTGTATAATATCCTCTCGACTCTCCTCAGCTGCTTTAGTCCCAATTTCTGGATTTGCACCTGCACCAAGTCCTCGTGTTATTTTAGTTCCTATTTGAATTGTTTCAGCCGCTTTAGAGCGAGCTAGAGCCTGGTGGTCTGTGTTTACTGTAATAAATTCAATTCCTGCTAGACCCTCTTCAATCATTCGGTCCACAGCATTATTACCACCACCACCTACACCAATTACTTTAATCTTTGCTTCATTAGTAAATTCTTCCTGTCCTATTTCTTTCACGGTTTAGTGCCCCCTTTACATAATTTATTCTAACGGTCTAAGTACCGCTGAACTAGAGCCAGAGTCAGAGCCGACATTTGATAAATCTAAAACACCTACAGTATATTCTTGATATATGCTATTTAACCAAGCTATTTTTTTATCAAAATCGTCTATATTACCAATTATAACATTTAATTTTCCAATATACAAGTGGATTTGCTCTAAATTTCCAATATTTATGTTAGTAATATTGCTGACTATGTCATATTTTTTAAACTCATTTAAAATTAATTCCAGCGCTAACATATGTTCATCGTTTAATATCGTAAGTGGCTGACCTAAACTAAATTGTTCTACTTTTACCCCTTCTATTAACGGTAACGAATAAAATCTTTCTCTTTGCTCAGCTATTACAACTGCCTTTGTACTTATTAATAAGTAACTACCTGAAAACGATATATATCCTAATGGAATACGTTCAGTTACCTTTATCTTCAACTTGTTCGGAAATATCTTCTCAATACTCATACTCTCTATAAATGGTAACTTCTCCATACATTGTTCCACATTGTTACTAGTAATATTCAAAATATGTGTATTTTCTGTTATTCCCATCACTATTTCTATATCCCTTTGACTATAGTACGGTTGGTCGCTTGTTACATCATACTCAATAATTTCCACATTCCACAACGGCAGTATTAATAATAGAAGCAACGAAAATATTATTATAAATCCAAATACAACTTTTGTTTGGTTACGTTTATCCATATACCCCTCCCACTACACGTGTTTTGATATATTTAGCAATATTCCTAACGATGCCAACAATACTATTATTGCAGTTCCTCCATAACTTATTAACGGCAGTTGCATCCCTGTAGTTGGAAATAAATTCGTATTAACCCCCACATTAATAATTACTTGTATAGCCACTAATCCTACTAATCCTGATGCTACTAGGGAGCCAAATAAATCCTTAGCATTTAAAGCCACCAAAAAACCTTTAAACACAAAAATACTATATGCAATTAAAACTACACTAGCTCCAACTAACCCTAGCTCCTCACATATAACAGAAAATATAATATCATTATGTGGCTCTGGCAAAAAACCTTGCTTTTGAATACTCATCCCAAATCCTTGTCCAAATAACCCTCCAGAACCTATTGCATACAGAGATTGTATAGGCTGATACCCAAATCCATAAGGGTCTGTCCATGGGTCTAACCACACCCTAAACCTATTTAACCTATATTGCGGTAATATCATCCCTAATATACCTGTAATTTGTACATTCGGGTCAATCGTTGCCGCTAAAAACAACGTATAAAATATTCCTACTATCCCTACTATTACTCCAGCTACATAATACCAGATTTGAGGTGTAGACACGAATAATATTAACAAACTCGCTGCCACTATTACTATAGCTGAACTCATATCCTCTCTTAATACTAATACGCCGGGAATTAAAATAATCACTAAACATAAAATTAAAAATCTTACATCATCAAGCTTACTTCTATAACGCTCAATTACTGTAGATAACAACAATATAGTCGCAACCTTAGCCAACTCCGAAGGTTGAAAGCTAAACGACCCTATTCTAATCCATCTAGTTGCCCCATTACTCTCATACCCTATAAACAGCAAAGCTACCACAGATAAATTCGCTAAAATATATATAGTAACCGATATTATTATATTACTAAACACCTTATAATCCACACAATAGGCTATAATAAACATTAACATTACTCCAAGTGATGCATATATCCCTTGACGCTTCACCAAATTGAAAGGGTCATTAGATGTAACTAAGGCGTAATAATTACTTGCACTATACACCATTAATACTCCAAATATTGTTATTGCTAATATAATTCCTACTAATGCTATATCCAATTTATTATCTTCCCTCACTTTTATCACCCTTTCCTTAAATACTATTATGTAATGTACCCAGTTTTTGGGTAAGTTATCCAAAAAAATAAGCGAGTGGCATACTCGCCTACTCGCTTATTATGTACTATTTTCCTGCTCTTTGAATTTTTGCACTGCGTGAAATGTTAAGTAGTAATCCTAATGATGCAAGTAATACTACTAATGCCGTTCCACCATAACTTACAAGCGGAAGCTGCATCCCTGTTGTTGGGAATGTATTTGTATTAACTGCCACATTTATTATAACTTGCACTGCTACTAGCCCTACTAACCCTGTTGCTACTAACGAGCCAAACAAATCCTCTGCCCTAATCGCTATAGACAACCCTCTAAAAATTAATATGCCATATGCTAACAATACAATACAAGCTCCAACTAGTCCTAACTCTTCACATATAACAGAAAATATAATGTCATTATGTGGTTCTGGTAAAAAGCCTTGCTTTTGTATACTAGAACCATATCCTTGTCCGAATAATCCACCAGACCCTATTGCATACAACGATTGTATCGGCTGATACCCATCACCCCTTGGGTCAATCCATGGGTCTAACCAAACTCTAAATCTATCTAACCTATACTGCGGTAACACTATACCTAACAAACCGGTAGTTTCCACTGTGGGGTCTAAAGTATTTGCTAAAAACAGTGCATAAAACGCTCCTGCCACTGCTGCCCCTGCTCCTGCTACGTAATACCACACCTGTGGAGTAGATACAAACATAATTAATATCCCAGCAGACATAATAACAATTGCCGAACTCATATTCTCTAACAAAACTAGCCCACCCGGTATTATAATTATAACTCCGCAACAGGCCAAAAATGCCATATGACTTAACTTATTCCTATATCTTACAATAAAAGCAGATAACAATAAAATCGTTGCTATCTTTGCAAACTCCGAAGGCTGTAAACTAAGCGGCCCTATTCTTATCCATCGTGTTGCCCCTTTACTTTCATGACCTATCAACGGTAAAGATGCTACTAATAAATTCGCTCCTATGTAAATTGTAAGCGCTAAATTAAAATTATTAAACATCTTATAATCAATTCTTGTTGCTACGAAAAACATTACACAGATACCCACACATGCATATAGTCCTTGTTTTTTTACCAAGTCAAAAGAGTCACCAAAGGTGACTAAGGCATAATAGTTGCTCGCACTATATACCATTAGTACACCAAAGGTTACAATTCCAATTATGATAGTAACTAACACCATATCCATCTGGGTATTTTTTTTATTATTGTCGTCTCTCAATTCCTTCACCCTTTTCTAAATATCTATTGTGTTAACTGCTGCTCTAAATAAATCTCCTCGTTGCTCATAACTTTCAAACATATCCCAACTTGCACATGCTGGTGATAACAACACACATTCACCTTCTTGCGCTTCATTATACGCCGCTTGTATCGCTTCATCCAAAGTCTTATAAGCTCCGTAGCTATGAAAGTCATGCGCCTTACAAGTTTCTATTATTTTATTTGTAGTCTCGCCAATCAAATATACCTTTGCTACTTTACCATTAAATAACTCTACCCATTCATCAAACTCAACCTCTTTATCCATACCTCCTCCTATAAGCCTTATAGGACTTGTCATAGCATGTATTGCTGGTATTGCCGCACCTACATTAGTTGCTTTTGAATCATTATAGAATTTAATGCCCTTAATTGTATTAATATATTCAATTCGGTGTTCTACACCTCTAAATTCTAATAGTACTTTTTTTATTATCTCACTTGGTACCCCTAAAGCCTTTGTTATCGCTATTGCTGCTAATGTATTTTCTATATTATGCTTACCTAAAATATGAAGCTTAGAAATCTCACAAATAGGCTCTGCATCATAACATAACGTTCCATCATCTACATAAGCTCCTTTATCTAACTTAGTGGTAGAACTAAACAGTATTTGCGTTCTGTTAGTTTTTCCAACCAATTTAATTAACTCAGGGTCATCATGATTTAGAACCAAAATGCCATTGCCGTTTTCAAAAATCCTAAACTTTGCTTTAATATAATTCTCCATTGTATGATGTCTATTAAGATGGTCAGGACTGATGTTTAGTATTGCCGCTACTTGACATTCAAGCGTTAAAATAGTTTCAAGCTGAAAGCTACTAAGTTCTGCTGCTACAATCGCATCTTCAGTAATACTTTGCACCTCTTCACTAAAAGCTGTGCCAATATTACCTACAACATAAGTGTTAGGGTTAAAACTTTTTAAAATTTCACCGACCATAGTAGTAGTAGTAGTTTTTCCATTTGTTCCTGTTATCCCCACTATAGGAGCTTTGCAAAATGCTGATGCAAACTCAAATTCTCCTATTACTTCTATCCCCTGAGATTTGTAATACTCTATCACAGGAATTTCAAGCGGTACACCAGGACTTACTACCACTAATTCTATGTCCTCTTTAAAAATCTTAGTTCCTAATAAAAGCTCAATCCCTTCACTCTCTAACTGCTTTAGAACTTGCTTAGTCTCTTCACTAAAGTCTTCAAATTTCTTGTCATCATAAAGTGTTACTTTATATCCTAACGAATTTGCTAACTTACTAGCTCCAATACCACTTCTTGCACACCCTACTACTAGCATAGGTATACGTCCTCTCATATTTCTTGCTCCCTTCTTAAATAGCGACTAGCCCTATTAAACACATAATTGCTGTTACGATTGAGAATACACTTACTACTTTTGTTTCCTCCCAACCACTTTTTTCAAAGTGATGATGTATAGGTGCCATTTTGAAAATCCTTTTTTGCGTTTTTTTGTAATAACCAACTTGTATTATAACAGACAAGTTTTCTATTACATAAATTATCCCTATTATTAGTATAAACAGTGGCATTTGCAATATAAACGCTATTGATGCTACAAATCCCCCTAACGCTAATGAACCTGTATCTCCCATAAATATTTTCGCTGGATAGCTATTAAATAGTAAAAACCCTAATAAACTCCCTGCTGTAGCTGCTGCAAATGGTGCTGCTCCGTTTTGTAGCGCCCAAGCTACTACTGCAAAATACGTTGCTACCAACACAGTTACGCTAGCTGCAAGGCCGTCTACTCCATCTGTTAAATTAACCGCATTCACTATCCCTACAACACCTACTATTAACAATGGGTAATATAGTATCCCTAAATCTAACTGTGCTCCTCTACTAAATGGTATTAACACTGATGTGTCTAACTTTAAATAGAAAGTTATTAAATACGCAAACACTATTGTTACTACTAATTGCGATAATATTTTCTGGCTAGCGCTTAAGCCGTCTGAACTCTTTCTTGCAATCTTTAAATAATCATCTAAAAACCCAATCACTCCATAACCTAATGTTACAAACAATATACATTGCAACTCTTTGTTATCATGAAAAAACAATAAACTCGTAATTACAATACTACTAACAATCATAATACCACCCATAGTTGGCGTACCAGATTTCTTAAGATGCGTTTGTGGTCCATCCGAGCGCACCGGTTGCCCAAACTTAAACTTGTGTAATATTGGGATTATAAATGGTGTCATCACAATATTTAGTAAAAATGCTATTACCACCGCGTAGATTATTTCATTATCCATTAATACCTCACCTTTCCTATGGCTTCTACGACCTGCTCAAGGTGCATTCCTCGGGAGGCTTTGATTAGTACAACGTCGCCTGGCCTTATTATCCTAGGTAGTTGTTCTATGCATAGTTCCTTTGTATTAAAATGCTCCGACTCGCAAGTCGTGACTCCTTGGTTAATTTTCTGTGCATAATTTCCGATTGTATACACGCAATCTATATTCATTTCGTTCGCTACTTCTCCTACTTCTTCATGCAACTTATCACTATAAATACCTAGCTCAAACATATCTCCTAATATAGCGATTTTTCTAGAGTTCGTTTCAATATTTTCAAGTACTTTAAGTGCGGCTACCATCGAGTCTACGCTTGCATTATACGTATCATCTATGATTGTTATTTGGTTTGGTAACTCGGTAATTTCCATTCGCATTTTACCCGTTTTGTAACTTTTAATACCATCCATTATTTCAGTAGTTGTAAGTCCTAACAACTCCCCTACTGCAATTGCTGCTAATGCATTTTTAACCATATGCTCACCCGGAGCTGGTACCCTTAGCTTAAATAGCGCTAATGGAGAGTAAAATATTGCTTCTACATATGTGCTTGCATATGTTATATCTGTTGCGTAGTAATCATTAGAAGGGTTTAATCCATATGTCACCCATATATTATTTCCTTTAGCCTGAGTCAGCAGTGGTTCATCACCATTAATTAAAACTATTCCATCAGACTTTAAACCTTCTAATATTTCTAATTTAGCTTTTAGTATTCCTTCTCTTGAACCTAAGTTTTCAATGTGAGATGTGCCAATATTCGTTATTATTGCTATATCTGGCTCTGCGGTTAACGTTAAGTTGCTAATCTCACCAAAGTGGTTCATTCCCATTTCTAATACACTTACATCATCATCAGGTTTGACTTTAAATAACGTTAATGGCAACCCTATTTCATTATTAAAATTACCCTCAGTTTTGTGCACTTTTAACTTCTGTGCTAACACTGTCGCTATCATATCTTTCGTTGTAGTCTTTCCTACACTTCCTGTAATAGCTACTACACATCTCTCAAACTTCCTGCTATAATACTTTGCTAATGCTAAAAGTGCTACCTTTGTATCTGGCACATATATTGTAATTAATCTATCATCAACTATCTCTTTGTTTGATGATAAAGTAGCTAATGCCCCTTTATCATAAACTTGATTTATATAGTTGTGCCCATCAAAGCTTTCCCCTACTAACGGCACAAATAAGCCGTCAGTTAGAGATTTTCTTGAATCAGTAAATATATCCTTTATTAAGGTATTACCAATTTTATCAGGATTTAAACATATCCCATCAATTGCATTAATTATTTCTTGAATTGTCATTAGTTACTCTCCTTAGCTAAATATTCTTGAACAATTTCAGAATCGTCAAAGTGTATTATGCCATCTTTTAAATGTTGGTACGTTTCATGACCTTTACCAGCTATTAATATTACGTCGTTCTCCTTAGCATTTGCTAAAGCAGTCTCAATAGCCTTTCTGCGGTCCACTTCCTTTGTATATGGCGTATCATGCTGTTTTGAACCTACCTCAATTTGGTCTAATATCGAAGCTGGCTCTTCGCTACGCGGATTATCCGAAGTTATTATAACCCTTGTGGAATACTTAGATACCACCTCGCCCATTAACGGTCTCTTAGTAGCATCCCTATCTCCTCCACACCCAAACACAGTTACAATATCGCCCTTTGCAAATTGCTTAATTGCGGATAGGACATTTTCTAACCCATCTGGCGTATGAGCATAATCTACAATTACACTATAACCTTTTACAGAATTAAAACTCTGCACCCTGCCTGGTACGCCCTTTACTACACTAACTTCTTTTATACTATCTTCTAGTGGCACGCCAAGTTTATATGCCGCAATGATAGAACATAATGTGTTATAAACAGTAAACTTCCCTGGTATCGGTACTAAAACCTCATACTCACCTTCACTACACTTAAATTTATATCTCGTTCTAGTAGCATGAATTTCAATGTCATACGCTCTAAAATCTGCCTCATTATCAATACCATACGTAATAGCTGGGTTTTTACTCGCTGCTAACATAGTTTCATTAAAATCACTATCTACATTAATTATGCTTATATCGCACATTGCAAACAACTTAGCTTTTGCTTTTGCATACTCCTGCATAGTTCCATGAAAATCTAGGTGGTCTTGTGTTAAATTTGTAAATATCCCAATGTTAAAGTCACATGTATCCACTCTATTTAAATCTAGCGCATGTGATGAAACTT
>MDJM01000009.1 GCA_001994995.1 Candidatus Parepulonipiscium sp. PG-Nuni2H_MBin01
GAACTAGGGTATCATTCTATGGTGTCTATATCAAATATAACGGAGCAAATAAATGCTTAGTCTAGTCAACCGAGCTTTTACAAGCTCCCACTTCTATAAAGTGGGAGTAGTTGACTCAATTTATCCAATACTTAATATATATTAAAGTATTGACTATTTAGCCAAAATCTACACATGGTAAAGGTAGAAAGTTTTGGGGGATTTTGTATATATAAAAAAACCCCAAGGGTGAGGCCTTGGGGCGTTAAATCTAAGAGTTATTACTTACGGCTAGCTTTTTTTGTTTGTGCATGATATGCAGCCGCAGCTTCTGCCTGTTCTGCAGCAGCTTTAGTTTTAAGTGTAGCTAAATCTGTTGCAACTTGTGTAGCTAATGATTTTTCTTCATATGCAAGTGCAGCAGCTTCAGTTAACTTTATAGCTTCAGCAAACTTAGCAGCTTCAGCTTCCATTTTCGCTTTCATTATTTCGCTTACAGTAAGATGGTCGGAGCCACGTGTTGGAGCGATTATTGGTTGATATGGGTATGCTATGCCGGCAATTGCGAATAACGGAATTATTGCATATGTGATACCTGTATTAGCAACCATTTTAACCTTTACAAAAGCGTCAGTATAATCTTCTATAAGACCGTTTGATACAGATTGATTATAACCATGGCCAAATAGTGTTATTGTAACTGATCTATCTAATAAAAACTGTAGGCGTGTAAACCAAACAATAGTACCTAATTCGAGTGCATTTTCACCAGTTTTTGAACCTGGTAATTCTAATCCTCTACCCATCCATCTGCCTATCTCAGTAAGAGCATCTGCATAAATACCAGCACCAGCATGAAGACTTAATACATTTATTTGTGGTGCAGTTAGCTTTAAGTCTGACATTATCATAAACATATCTACACCTTGACCTTGAGGGATAATTACTTCTTCTAAGTGACCAATTTCATCGCCTGTTCCTTGTGTGAATACTGGGTCAGTGTAGAAGCCAATCATTGCTTGGTCTAGATAAGTGTTGTCTAGATAGCTTGTAGCCTCAGGGTCTGCAGATAAGATTTCTGCTTGTTTATCTGCAACTGCATTTAATAGCTCATGAACTAATGGTAAATATGCTGCATCAGCGCCTACTGCCGATTCACCTGCAGGACCTTGTTCACCTTGGATACCTTGAGGACCTGTTTCACCTTGTTCGCCTTGGATACCTTGGATACCTTCTGGACCTTGAGGACCCATTGGTCCCATTGGACCTGTTGCACCTGTTGCTCCTGTTGCTCCTGTTGCTCCTGTTGCACCTGTTTCGCCTGTTGCACCTGTTGCTCCACGAGGACCGCGAGGACCTTGAATACCTTGAATACCTTGTTCACCCTGAGGACCCATTTCGCCTGTAGCGCCTGCTGGACCTGGTTCACCTTGAAGACCCATTGGACCTGTAGCGCCTGTTTCACCTGTAGCGCCACGAGGACCGCGAGGACCTGGGATACCTTGAATACCTTGTTCTCCTTGAGGACCTATTGGACCAGTTGCTCCTGTTTCACCAGCAGGACCCATTTCGCCAGCAGGACCCATTGGACCTGTAGCACCTGTTGCTCCTGTTGCACCAACTTCACCTTGAATACCTTGCTCTCCTTGAATACCTTGTTCGCCTTGAACACCTTGAGGGCCTTGCTCACCTTGAACGCCTTGAAGGCCTCTTGGACCTCTTGGGCCAAATGGACCTCTTGGACCTTCAGGACCCATTTCACCAGCAGGGCCAGCTTCGCCAACAGGACCTTGTGCACCAGTTGCTCCACGAGGACCGCGAGGACCTTGTTCTCCTTGAATACCTTGCTCTCCTGTAGCACCAACTTCACCTTGGATACCTTGCTCGCCTTGAGGACCTTGCTCACCTTGAGGACCTTGCTCGCCTTGAATACCTTGCTCGCCTTGAATACCTTGCTCGCCTTGAATACCTTGCTCGCCTTGAGGACCTTGCTCGCCTTGAGGACCTTGCTCGCCTTGAGGACCTTGCTCACCTTGAGGACCTTGCTCGCCTTGAGGACCTTGCTCACCTTGAGGACCTTGCTCACCTTGAGGACCTTGCTCACCTTGAGGACGTTGGCAACATCCACAAGCTTGATAACCATCATAAATTTGAGAATTATTTGGTTCATAATAGCATTGACATCTGTCACAATAATATAAACTTCTTGCAGGTTGTGGACACCTGCGTTGTGGTTGTCCACAGCAACAAGGTTTTCCATCCGGATTACCATTCCCATTACAATTACACATATTTTGCCTCCTTATTAATACAACCATTAATACAACAACTAAACAAAAAGAACCTCAGACAATGTCGTTGTCTAGTTTAATATATGTGTTTGGGGACTTAGCTGACACTATATTTCGATACTTTTTTAGGACTGACAGTTTTGCTGATATATTTTTGGGAATTATGCCATTTTATGTTTGCAAATTTAATGTAAACAAAAGGATTGATAAGATATAATTTTTTAAAATAAGACATACATATGGATAAGGGAGATTACAGTTGGTTTTTTATATTTTTGATATTTTGATATAATGAAAGGATTAAATTTGATGAATACTAAATTACGAAATATTTTAACACGCATACTTTGTGGATTGCTTATAGTTCCTTCGATTCCTACGTTTTCTACATATGCAACTGCATATGATTCAGTAGCACCTTGGTTTAATTATAATGGCGCTAAGGATTTTACAGTTGTTAAGGGGGGGAATTTCTCTCTACCTGCTTTATCTGCTGATGATGATATTACCTCGTCTACAGACCTTAAAATTTATTATACTATTTTAAAGAATGGTGAATTAGTTAGTAAGGTGGATACTAATGTTGTTGGCACTTATGCTATAACTTATTATGTGGAAGATTTAGCAGGGAATATGGCGGCTATGACTATTACTGTTAGAGTAGTTGAAAGTTCAGATAATCCATATTATGAAAACAGTAGCAGTACACATGCTGTTGAGATAGTGAATGTTGCTAGTTTGTTTAATGATGTGGCTGAGGATGATTGGTATCATGGTGATATTTCTCAGGTGTATAGTCGAGGGCTAATGATGGGGGTTACAGATGATGAGTGGCAACCGTATCAGTCGGCTACCCGTGCGCAGGTAACAACGATTTTATACCGTTTAGAGGGTTCAGTAACTAATTTGCCTGCTACTTCGTTTGATGATGTTAGTGAATCTGATTGGTTTGCTCCTGCTGTAGCGTGGGCTGTACATGCTAATGTATCTCATGGCTTTGATGATGGAACGTTTCGCCCTAATGATAATGTAACGCGTGAACAGCTAGCTGTTATTATGTATAATTATGCTATTTATAAAGGCTATGATGTATCTGGTACTAGTAATATATATGACTATTCCGATGGTTGGACTGTTTCGGAGTGGGCTAAACCGGCTATGGAATGGGTGCTTAGCGCAGGAATTATGGGCGGCAAAGTTGTTGGTGATTTGCTAGACTTAAAAGGTACGGCTACTCGTGCTGAAATAGCTGCTATTGTTAATAGATTATTAAATTACAATTAATCCTAGAGTATTAATTAACTTTTTGCTTATAATAAGAATAAAGTAACTTGCCGATAGATTTATAGATTGATTGGTTATGAATTTCAAATAGTAAACATATGCTATAATATAGCTTATAAAACTACAATAAGTGACAAGCTTATAATAATAATTGAGGAGGGTTAATTAGATGTGTGGAATAGTTGGTTATATTGGATTTAAAGATGGTTTAGATGTTAAAGAAATTTTATTAACTGGGTTGGAGAAGTTAGAGTATAGAGGTTATGATTCAGCAGGTATTTGTATTTATAATGATGGGGTTAAGATATTTAAGGATGAAGGTAGAGTAGCGCATTTAAGGCAGTTAGTGGATATGGATGTTCCATCTAATTTAGGGATTGGCCATACTCGCTGGGCAACTCATGGTATTCCATCTCAACGTAATTCGCATCCACACCAATGTCATACAGGCCGTTTTACTGTTGTGCATAATGGAGTTATCGAAAATGAAATAGAACTTCGCGAACAGTATTTAGAGGATTATGATTTTATTTCGGATACTGATACTGAAATTATTGCAGCTTTAATTGAAAAGTTTGTGGCGCAGGGTGAGTCAGCTTCTCTTGCTATTCGCCATGTTATGGGGTTATTAGAAGGTTCATATGCTTTAGGTATTATGGATGCTGCTACTCCAGATAAGTTTTATGCCGCTAAAAATAAATCACCATTGTTAGTAGGTGTAGGTAAAAACTTTAATATGATTGGCTCCGATGCTATGTCTATTATTAAGTATACTGATGAATTTATTGAGCTACATGATGAGGAATTTATTGTACTTAGTGCTAATGAAGTAGCTATTTATTCTATTTTAGGCACTAGAGTTGATAGATTGTCTTATAAAGAAACTCTAGATGCATCTGATACGGAAAAAGGTGTGTATCCATATTATATGTTAAAAGAGATAGATGAGCAACCTTTTGCTATTCGTCGTATCGTTGCAGAGTATTTCACTGAGAATACTTATAATATTAATCCAGAGATTGTAGAGTCTCTTGCTAACACTGATAGAATTTATATTGTGGCAGCTGGTACTAGTATGAATGCTGGTTTTGTTGGGAAGCAGTTGTTTGAGTCTATTGCTAACATTCCTACTGAGGTGCATATTGCTTCTGAGTTTGTATATAACACTCCTTTAATTAGTAAACGTCCATTGTTTATTTTCTTATCTCAATCTGGAGAGACTGCGGATAGTCGCGCTGTGCTAGTTAAGATTAAGAAGCTAGGTTATAAGTCGTTGACTATTACTAATGTAAAAGGTTCAACTTTATCGCGTGAGGCTGACTATACTTTACTTTTATATGCTGGTGTGGAAATTGCAGTTGCATCTACTAAAGCTTATACTTCTCAAATTGCAGTTATGGCTATTTTGGCTGCAAATGAAGCTAATTGGGATGCTAAGGTATTAAAAAAGGAGTTGGCTCTTATTGCTAATGTAATTGAGTCGATTACAGATAATAAGTTGTTATTTAAAGAGTTGGCGGATAAATATTTAATTAAACGCAATTGTTTTTATATTGGCCGTCATATAGATTATTATGTAGCTATTGAAGCTTCACTTAAGTTAAAAGAAATTTCTTATATTCAGACTGAAGGCTTTGCAGCAGGGGAGCTTAAGCATGGTACTATTGCACTTATTGAAAATGGTACGCCAGTTATTGCTGTTATTTCACAAGAGAATATTAATTTAAATACTCGCTCTAATATTAAAGAGGTTAAATCTCGCGGAGCTGAAACTATAGTAATTTCGTTAAAGTCGCTAAGTGCTGCTACTGACCAAATTGTTATTGATGATGTATTCCCAGTTTTAGCTCCACTTGTAACAATAGTTCCTACTCAGCTGTTAGCTTACTACGCTGCGCTTGGTCGTGGACTTGATATTGATAAACCACGTAACTTGGCTAAGTCAGTTACAGTTGAATAAGTTAATTTTTGGCTCATCATGTTTTTATGGTGAGCTTTTTTTGTTGCCGTGATTTTAATTTTGGCTTTATGGGGCTATATTTTTAGATTAAAAAGGAGTACAATAGCGATAAAAGTATATTAAGAAAAGAGGTATTATTTATGGTAACATCTAATTTTATTAAAACTATAATAGAAGAGGATATAGCAACCGGTAAGCATAATCAGATTATAACTAGATTTCCACCAGAGCCTAATGGTTATTTGCATATAGGGCATGCGAAAAGTATATGCTTAAATTTTGGTTTAACCCAAGAGTTTGATGGGGTAACTAAGTTAAGATTTGATGATACGAACCCTATTAAAGAAGATGTGGAGTATGTAGAAGCTATTAAAGATGATGTGGAGTGGCTAGGGTTTGAGCCAGCTGAAATTGTATTTGCTTCAGATTATTTTGAGACTATGTATGAGTGTGCTGTTAAGCTAATAGAAAAAGGGCAAGCGTACGTTTGTGATTTAACTCCAGAGCAGATGAGGGAGTATAGAGGAACTTTGTCGCAGCCTGGCAAACCTAGTCCATATAGAAGTAGAACTGTGGAAGAGAATTTAGAGTTATTTGCAAAAATGAGAGATGGCGAGTTTGAAGATGGCACTAAAGTGTTACGTGCTAAAATTGATATGGCTTCGCCTAATATAAACTTACGTGACCCAATATTATATCGTATATCACATACTCAACATCATAATACAGGCAAGAAGTGGTGCATTTACCCTATGTATGATTTTGCGCATCCATTAGAAGATGCGATAGAAGGTATTACTCATTCGCTATGTTCGTTAGAGTTTGAAAATCACCGTCCGTTATATGATTGGGTGGTAAGAGAGTGTGAGATGCCATGTTTACCTCGCCAAATTGAGTTTGCACGTCTTAGCATGACTAATACTGTTATGAGTAAGCGGTTACTTAAAGAGCTTGTGGATAATGGTGTTGTGGATGGATGGGATGACCCGAGAATGCCAACTATTGCAGGGTTGCGCCGAAGAGGGTATACAGCAACTTCCATTCGTAATTTTTGCCGCGAGATTGGTGTGGCGAAAGCTGATTCTGTTGTAGATAGTCAAATGTTAGATTATTTTTTGCGTGAAGATTTGCTTGATAAAGCTCCGCTTGCTATGAGCATATTGCGTCCGCTTAAAGTTATTATTACTAATTATCCTGAAAATGAAGTGGAGTATGTGGAGATTGAAAATAATCCAAAAAATCCAGATGCAGGTACTAGGAAAGTTCCGTTTTCACGCGAAATTTACATTGAGCAAGACGATTTTATGTTGGTGCCAGCTAAGAAGTATTTTAGGTTATTTCCTGATAATGAAGTAAGATTAAAAGGCGCGTATTTTATACGTTGCACAGGTGCTGTTCGTGATAGGGCTGGCAATGTTATTGAGGTTCATTGTACGTATGACCGCGAAACTAAGAGCGGTTCGGGATTTACTGCTAGGAAAGTTAAGTCTACAATTCATTGGTTAAGTGCAACCTATGCTGTACCAGCTGAATTTCGTTTGTTTGAACCGTTAATTTTAGATGATAGTAGTGGAGAGCATTTTTTGGATAGGATTAATCCTAATTCGCTAGAGATTTTAAATGGGTATATAGAGCCTACAGCGATTAAAGATGCGCAGCCACTTAATAAATTCCAATTTGTAAGACATGGCTTTTTCTGTGTTGACTCTAAGTATTCTACTAATGATAAGTTTGTGTTTAATAGAATTGTACCGTTAAAAAGTTCGTTTAAGTTATAGAGATTAGGCTTATCTCACAAATTGTTGTGGGATAAGCCTTTTTCTAATTTCTATATGGGATAGCTTCCACACAAATTACTCCTTATTTGTTGTGTAATTAAATATAAATAGTGAAGCTATTGTAAATGTAACAACATTATACCTGATAAATCTGCACGTATGATAGGTGTACAAGATGTAATATAGTATTAAGCTGCTGCCTAGTGATGTAATTATCATAATGCCCATTGCTTTTGCATAATCAGTTAATTTATATAAATATATATAGCTTTTTATTAAGAATATAGTTAATAAGTATAAAATTGTAATTTTCCAATCTAACATTAAAGTTATAACTGAAATTACTGCTGTGCGCATACGAATGTTCGCATGTTCAATCACAGCCATGTGGATTATTACGCCAAATACTAGTATAGTGAAGACTATAACTGGAGTTTGTATTGTAATATCAGAGTAGACGTATAATTTAAAAAACCATAGTAACACTATTAATGGTATTAAAACTGCAATAGCTTCAACTAATTGTAGAAAAATGTTTTGAGTTTTTGGCTTTGTCAATTCACAAGAAGGTGAGCTGGCATTAGAGCTAAAAATTGTAAATAGCTGCGGCAGCAAATCAATTAAATGATATAACGGTTTGGATAGACTTAGCGCCAAAATCATAATTAGTGTAACAGAGCGCATAGATATACCTTGGTATAAATACAATTTGACCCCTAGAGCTAGAGCAAAAATGATGGTAGAATTTAACAGTGGAAGTAATATCTTTTTCACTTTGCGTCCATCTATATCTTTCTGATTAGCATATACCATTGGTAGCACAGTTAAAGGAAACATCGCCAGTATAGTGATGCCTACGCGCCAATTCGTTATACCGATGACAAAAATTGTGAGTGTCACAAAGACTAGATAAGGTAGTCCTTGTGTAACCAAATATATTAATGCTGGTGTGTTTTCATGTGTTTTGCTATGGATGCTTAGTTTTAATCCTGTGCCATACATAATTGATTTTATTATTAGTGTGGCACAGATACATATTGTAAGTGTGGATGCCGTTTGCCAGTCGAACGTGCTATTTAGTAGTGTCATTACTATTTTGGTTAGTAGTACATACGGTATAAGGCCGATTATTTCTGATAATGTTAGCATTATAGTTGCTGCACAAAGTTTTTTTATGTTGTGTGTGGCGACTATTTTTTTTATGTTGTCCATTTTATATTTACCTTTCTTATTTTTTTTGTTGCCATTTTGCGATGCCTTTTTGCCGTTCCTTCTTGCCGTTCCTTCTTGCCGTTTTGTTTTGCGGTTCCTTTTTGCTGTTCGAGTATAGTATATCCAGTTTGCGCTATTATATCAGTAGCTATTTTGCTGAAGTTTTTAATTTAAGACAAAAAACAAAGGGCTATGACCAGAGGCGATAGTCCTTGTTTAGTATTAAATATTATCCAAAAGGCGTTCAATGTATAAAAATGAGGTGGTGCATGCAACGTTGTAAATATCATATGGGCTAAGGACAACATCGAGACAATCATCTAGTTGCACAATAACTTTAGTGGCTATATGATATGCGTTAGCCATTTCTAAACGTTTCTTTAAATACTTTATTCTAGAGTAGTTAAAGGTAGCTTGCCGTGGCATTATCTCGGAATTCATAATTTTAGTTAAGTTACTTATGTCTAGCACATCGGTAAAGTAAGCAAATGTTATATATTGAATAATGTCCATAATAATGATAATATCCACGCCTTGTTCCATTTTTTTTATGTCTGCAGCTAACGTAGTTGTGTTAAAAGCTTTGATTAAGTTTTGCGCTACACAATTAATGTCATTCTTAGTTAAAGATGGTGTGATGCGTCTTAGTTTAATCATAAAATCCCCCCCTTATAACTTATATACATAACAAGGGCTTGTTTTCTGAACCAAACTAGCTAAGAATTTTAAAGTTTATGAAATATTTCTAAAAGTTTGGCTAATTATAGGTTTGTTTTCTATTTACTATAACAACGGCGGATTATAGTTTTCCTATAAATATATTTTTTGTCAACCATTTACAGCATAAGTTCAACTGTTTTTTTGAATTTTTTGGGGAAGATAATAATACAATAGATACAAGCTTATTTTATTAATCGAACATTTAAGGAGGATTTATGGCATTTCAAAAATGGTTTAAGAAAAAAGAGGATGAAATTGAGATAGAACCGGCTGTGGAGGAGCCGAGTGAGTTTACTGTTCCCACTAATAAGGTAGGGGAGTTGTTAGGCAAGGCGGTTGATTTATCAGAGAAAACTGCTGATTGGCTTACTAAAGCTTCTGTAGATAGATATACAAAGTCAGCGCAGAAAGGTGATGCTGAGGCGCAGTATAAGTTGGGTTTGTGTTATGAGTCAGGGGATGGCGTAGAACAGGATTTGTCTAAGGCTGTGGATATGTATATTTTGGCTGCTGAGCAGGGGTATGTGGATGCTGAGTATAAGTTGGCGCTATGTTATGAACATGGCATTGGTGTTAGTAAAAATGTTGAGGCGATTATGTTTTGGCTTATTACAGCAGCAGAGCATGGCCATGCGGAAGCTAAGTTTAAGCTGGGGTTAACTTATGAGGATGTTGAGTGTAACTTTGATGAGGCGGCTAGGTTGTATGAGCAGGCGGCGGAGCTTGGGCAAGTGGATGCGCAGTTTAAGATGGGGCTATTTTATATAGGCGGGTTAGGTGTAGTGCAAAATCCAGCTAAAGCAATTTTTTGGTATGAGAAAGCGGCTGAGAAAGGCGTTATAGGAGCGCAGATGAATTTGGCGGCTTGTTATGAGGTTGAGGGTGATTTTAAAAAGGCTGTTAAGTGGTATATTAAAGCAGCTAAGCAAGGGAATGTAGACGCTGAGTATAATTTAGGGCGAATGTATTTAACTGTAAAACCTAAGTCGGCTGTGGAGTGGTTATTAAGAGCTGCTGAGCATGGCCATGCTGTGGCGCAGTATGAGCTTGGGATGTGTTACTATGATGGGATTGGCATTAAACAAGATTTTAATATAGCAGCACAATGGTTTGCAGATGCTACTAAATCAGATATTAGTTTAGCGCAGTTTAAGCTAGGAATATGTTATGAAAATGGCTATGGTGTGGAGAAGTACTTTAAAAAAGCGGCGCAGCTTTATGCATTAGCGGCTAGGCAAGATTTAGCGGAGGCGCAGTTTAGGCTAGGGCTATGTTATGAGTATGGTAATGGCGTGGATGTTGATTTAGTAGAGGCTGTACGCTTGTTTAATAAGGCGGCTACTAGAGGTTTAGTAGATGCACAGCTTAAGATGGCAGGATGTTTTCAAAAAGGAATTGGTGTGGATGTTGATTATAACGAGGCTGCTAAGTGGCTGACTGTAGTTGCTGAGCAAGGCTATGCAGATGTTCAGTTTAAATTAGCTATGTTATATGAGAGCGGTGAGTTTATAAAACAGGATTTAGAAAAAGCGGCTGAGTGGTTTGCTAAGTCGGCTCAATCGGGGCATATGAGAGCGCAATGTGCGTTAGGTCTATGTTACTACTACGGTTATGGTGTGGAGCAAAGTTATAATACTGCTGTTGTTTATTTTAAGCAATCAGCAGACCAAGGATTTGCTAGCGCGCAGTTTAATTTAGGGGTTTGTAATTTTAAAGGCTTTGGCGTTAATGAAGATATGCAGCAGGCAACTGAATGGTATTTTAAAGCTATGAACCAAGGTAAAGCTGTAGAAGAGTTTATGATTAGAGGTGTTGAGGAAGAGTTTGATGTAGCGGTAAATTGGTTTAATAAAATCACGCTGGCTAAGGCAGGTAACTCAAATGCGCAGTTAGAGGTAGGGATGTGTTATAAAACCGGCGATGGCGTGGAACAGGATTTTGCTGAGGCTGTAGTATGGTTGATTAAAGCCGCTGCTGTGGATAATGCCGATGCGCAGTTTCATTTAGCAGCATGTTATGAAAATGGCGAAGGTGTGGAAGTTGATGAGCAAAAAGCTATTAAGTGGTATATTACGGCTAGCCGAAATGGCCACGCTGAAGCTAGAGATAACTTGGCTAATATATTTTTTACTCATGGAAAAAACGATTTAGACAAAGGTTTGTTAAGAAGCGCTATGGAGTGGTTTACGAGAGCTGATGAGCATGGACATTCTATGGCTAAGTCACATTTGGCAGATAGCTTATTTTTCTTAGCTAGAGATTTTTACGATAGTGGCGATTTGGTGGAAGCGGCACAATGGTTAGAGAAAGCAGTTGAGTATGGACATGAAGAGGCTACTATTATGGCTAGAGATTGTTTGTATCAGCTAGGAGAAAATTTATGCGCTGATAGAGAATTTGAAGATGGTGCATTTTGGTATGCTAAGGCTGCGAAGGTAGGGCATGGCGATGCGCATGTTAAAGCTGCTGAAGCGTTGTTTGCACTAGGCGAAAGTTATTATGAAAATGAGGAGTTTGAAAGAGCCATTTACTGGTTTAACAATAGCGCTAAAGCTGGGTATGAACATGGAGAGCTTAGAGCAAATGAGTGTTTGTATATGTTAGGAAAGAAATGCATGGAACAAAATAACTTGGTGGAGGCTATATCATGGTTTGAGCAAGCTAAAGCTTCTGTACAAGCACAAGAAGCTGCTGCTAATTGTGCAGTTAAGTTAGGTGATGAGTATTATAGCAAAAAAGAATTTGACCAAGCGATTAGTTGGTATACTAAAGCAATAGGCAACGGTAAAGATGAAGCGCATGACAGTTTGTTAAATGTGTGGTATGACTACGCGAATTCTTACAAAAACAAATCGAAGAAAGCGTTACCTTGGTTGACTAAAGCGGCCGAAGGGGGACATGTTGATGCGCAGTTTAGTTTAGGAATGTGTTATAAAAATGGTATGGGAGTAAGTAAAGATTTAGAAGTGGCGCTAAAGTGGTTTGAAAAAGCGGCTAAGGCGGGCAATGTGGATGCGCAGCTTTATTTAGGAGAGATTAGCACGGATAAAGAGCAAGCTGTGGAGTGGTATAAAGGCGCAGCTGAAGCTGGAAATGTGGATGCTCAATATAATTTGGGTATGTGTTTGCGAAATGGAGTAGGAATTGAGCAGGATTTAGAGCTAGCAGTTGAGTATTTAACGAAGGCAGCACAGCAACAAAATGTGAAGGCGCAGAAAGAGTTGCCAAATGCTTGGTGTGAGTTAGGACTTCTATATAAGCAAAATGGAAATTTAGAAGGTGCGGTTGAGTTATTTAGTAAAGCTACTGATAATGTAAATGCGCAGTTTAATCTGGGATTGTGCTATCAGGATAAGAAAGATGAGTCGCAGGCTTTGGAGTGGTTTACAAAAGCGGCTATGTTGGGGCATTTAGAAGCTCAGTGTGCTTTAGGGTTATTATATTATAATCAAGATAACTATGATGTGGCGATTAGTTGGTTTAAAAAATCTGCTGCTAAAGGTCTTGCGAGTGCGCAGTTTAATGTAAGCGTGTGTTACTACTTAGGTAATGGAGTGGAGCAAAACGTGGATATTGCAACGACTTGGTATGAAAGAGCGACTGAGCAAGCGCGCATGGATGAAGAGTTTATGATACAAGGTGTGGAAGCTGAGTTATCTAAAGCTATGAATTGGTATAGAAAATTGGCTAAAGCGAAAAAAGGCGATGCTAAAACTCAGTATGAAGTGGGGTTATGTTATAAAAATGCTGATGAAGTGGGTCAGGATTTAATTCAGGCAGTAAATTGGTTAAAAAAATCGGCGGCACAAGAGTATGTGGCAGCGCAGTATTGCTTGGGGTTATGCTATGAAGAAGGCACCGGTGTTGATATTGACTTAGAGCAGGCGTTAGATTTATATGCGAAGGCGGCTAAGGGTGGCGATAGCAATGCACAAAGTCGTTTAAGTGAAGCTTGGTTTAGCATGGGTAAACAATGCTACGATAATCATGAGTATGAAAAAGCGGTATCATGGCTATACAAAGCGGCTGAAGCAGGTAATGAGGATACTAAAGAGTATATTATAAATGCGTTGTTGGAACTTGGCAATAACTGCTGTGTAGCAAATAATTACGAAACTGCAGCAGGATGGTATAAAAAAGCGGCTGAAGCAGGGTGCGATTATGCTAATAAACATGCGGCTGAAGCGTTATTTAAGTTAGGCGAATTATATTATAATGAAAATGACTTTGTAACCGCTATAGCATGGTTTGAGCAGGCGCTTGATGCTGGGGATGATACTGCGCAAGGATATATAGCCGAGTCGTTATTTAAGATGGGTAGAAGCTGTTATAACGAACAAGATTTTGAAGCGGCCGCAAATTGGTATGAAAAGGCTGCGCAAGCGGGGTATTTAGCAGGAAATGAAAGTGTAGGCGAAGTGTTATTTGAGTTAGGAAAAGGAAGTTATGATGAGAATAACTTGGAGCTAGCACAAAGATGGTTTGAAAAGGCGAGTAATGTAGGGCATGATGAAGCGAAAACGTATTTAGCCGATATATGGTATCAAAAAGGGTTGGCAGAGTATGATGAATATAATTACGCTGAAGCTGTTGAGTGGTATAAGAAGGCCGCTCTTAAAGGGAGTTTACATGCTCAGTATGAACTTGCGATATGTTTAGAAAAAGGCGAAATTATAGACGAGGATAATGAAGAGGCGCTTAAGTGGTATAGACTAGCGGCTGAGGCAGGTCATGCAGCGGCGCAAAATAGTTTAGGTAGATGCTATCAATATGGTATTGGTATTAATAAGGATTTAAAAACTGCGATTAAATGGTATTCTGAAGCGGCAACACTCGGTAATGCGGAAGCTCAATGTAGAGTAGGGATGTTTTATGTAAATGGTGAAGGTGTAGAGAAAAACTACATAAAAGCCGTGGATTTATTAACTAAAGCAGCACAGCAAAACCAGATGGCGGTTAAAGATGTGTTACCAAAAGCATGGTGTGGTCTTGGCCTGTGTTATAAAACAGGTGATGGTGTGGAGAAAGATATGTCAACAGCAGTGGAGTGGTTTAAGAAAGCTGCTGATAAAGGCAATGCACAGGCTCAGTATAATTTAGGGCTATATTTTGAGATGGAGCAGGATTTAGAAAGCGCTAAGGATTATTTTACTAAAGCAGCAAACGCTGGTGATGCAGACGCGCAGTTTAAGCTAGGCAGTTGGTATAAAACCGGTGTTGGTGTAGCGCAAGATGAGATGAAGGCTTTGAAATTGTTTGGGAAGGCGACTGATAATGGACATTTAGAAGCTAAGGTAATTTTGCAAGAAGATTGCGTTAGATTAGGCAGAATACACTATATTAAAAAAGATTTTAAAACTGCGCTTGACTTATTTGAAATTGCTGCTGAGTGTGGACATGAAGAAGCGGCTAAGTTGTTAGTGGACGTATGGTTTGATATAGGGAAAGAGTATGCGGGCAATGAAAATTATGCTCAGGCATTTAAGTATTTAGATTTAGCAGGTAAGTCTGCGGAAGGGCAAACTAGCATGTATGCAAGACAGTTTGCTATGGAATCGAGATATACACTTGCGCAAAGTTGTTATGATAATGGAAATTACGAAGAAGCTATAGGATGGCTTGTGGATACGCAAGAGGATGAGAAGGTTAAGGAATTGCTGGTTATGTCATGGTTTAATGAAGGTAAGCGTTGGTATGATGAGCAGTATTATGAAAAAGCGATGGAATGCTTTAGAAGAGCTGTGGATTTAGGATGTATGGAAGCGCAGTATTATTTAGGGCTGTGTTATGAAAACGGCACTGGAGTGGAGCTAAACTTAGAGAAGGCGATTATCTTATATATGAAAGCGCATGGATGTGAGGAAGCTAAGGCTAAGTTAAATGATGACGATTTGGCTGAAATTGCGAATGTATATAGTAGAAAAGTGGATGAGTTGATTAGCTTATTAGCACATGAAAATGTTGAAGATGATGTTAAAGACTTTGTAAAAGAAAACGCAAGCTTTTTTATAGTGGGCGATAAAAATTACGATAGGTTACTTAACTCTGAATTGGAGGCTAAGCATTTTAATAAAAACTTTAAACGATACTTTGGGAATATGATAGTAATAGATGGAGCGATAACTAAAATAAAAGAGATAGATATATCAAACGAGTACCCGAGCTTAGGAGGGTATTTAACTAGCGTGGAGATAGAAGGCAGTTATGAAGCGTATATAGTTGGTTGTGTGGATGCATATTTAGGAGATTATATTTCGCTAGATGCATTACCAATCCGTGATAAACCGTTACTAATGTTAGCGGCGCATGTGAACAGCATAGATGGTTAGTTATTTTTTATTAGGGTAGGCTTAGGTCTACCTTTTTTTCATTTTACCACGGAATTAATACGGAAAATTTGGTATTGTAGTGCTGTTTATGTTAAGTTGTAGTGTAAATTTTGCATGATATATGATATAATAAGAAAAAGAAAGGAGGAGTTGGGTATGTCTGTAAGCCATAAAGCAGAAGTTAAGGATGTGGTGAAGGTACAAAAGCCACGCCGTTATGCGGCACTTATGCATAATGACGATTTTACAACTATGGAATTTGTAATAGAGGTACTAGAGACTATTTTCGCTAAGTCTAGCGGAGAAGCATATACAATTATGATGAATGTGCATAAGAAGGGTATAGGTGTTGCAGGAGTTTATTCTGTGGATATTGCGACTTCAAAAGCAAAGAAGGCAATGGAATTAGCAAGAGAAAATAATTTTCCGTTTAAAATGACAGTAAAAGAGGTGGATGAATAATGTATGTATCAGTAGATGTAGATAAGATTATTAAGAAGGCGAGAGAGTATGCGTTAATATATAAACATGAGTTTGTAACTCCTGACCATATGTGGTTAGCGTTGTGTGACCATCTAGAGTTTAAATCAGCAGTGAGAAGCTGTGGTGGTAATAGTAATGAGCTAAAAAATGAGTTGCAACAGTATTTAGAAGATAATTTAGAGGTTATGGAAGAGGTAGAGATTGAAGATAGTTACTACTTGCAACGGGTGTATGGAGCTGTTGTTGAGAGAATTAAGGCTAGTGGTAAAAATGTGGTGGAGATTGACCATTTGGTGTCAGTCCTGCTACAAGTGCCAGAGAGTTATGCTGTGTATACTTTAAGTATGTTAAATATTGATGGTTCTAAGTTATTATATGAGTTGTGTCATAATGGGACAGCGCAAAGTAGCGATACTACTGATGAGGATGAGGATGATGAAGATAGACCAAGTTTTTTGATTGATTTGAATGCGCAAATTGCACAAGAAGATATTAAATTAATAGGGCGTGAGGAAGAAATTTTTAGGACTTTACAGATTATGGGGCGTAAGACTAAAAATAATCCCCTCCATATAGGTGAGGCTGGAGTGGGGAAAACAGCTATCGCTTATGAGTTAGTACGTCGTATTAACGATGGGTCTATTGATGATGCGCAAGTTTATGGGCTTGATATAGCAGGAATGTTGGCTGGAACACAATATAGAGGAGATTTTGAAAATAGATTTAAAGCTGC
Source organism: Candidatus Parepulonipiscium sp. PG-Nuni2H_MBin01 (assembly GCA_001994995.1). Lineage (GTDB taxonomy): Bacteria > Bacillota > Clostridia > Lachnospirales > Cellulosilyticaceae > Parepulonipiscium > Parepulonipiscium primum. Next base: position 16,770 of record MDJM01000009.1, read on the forward strand.
ATTTGATTATGTTAAAAAGCAGGAAAATCCAATTGTGTATATTGATGAGATGCATACAATTGTGGGTGCAGGTGCTATTGGAGGTGGTAGTATGGACGCTTCTAATTTACTTAAGCCTTATCTTAGCGACGGTAAGATTAAATTTATTGGAGCGAGTACGTTTGAGGAGTATAAAAAGTATTTGGAGAAAGATAAAGGTCTTATTAGGAGATTTCAAACTATTGAGATTAAGGAGCCTACAGCTGAAGAGGCTTTAGATATTGTTAAAGGTATTAAACACCAGTATGAACAGTACCATGAGGTTACTTATACTGATGAGGCTATTGAGAAAGCTGTTATTCTAAGTAGTAAATATATGAATGATAGATATTTACCAGATAAGGCTATTGATTTAATAGATGAGGCTGGTTCTACTATAAGATTGAATAATCCTGATAAACAAGGGTTGGTAGTAGATGAACATATGATGGAAAAATTGGTGGCAAGAATTTGCCGTATTCCAGAACAGACTGTAGTTAAAGATGAAAAAACTAAACTTAAAAATTTAGAATCAAATTTAAAAAGGAGTATTTTTGGGCAACAACAAGCTATTGAGGCTGTGAGCAGATGCATTAAATTATCTCGCTCTGGACTGGGTAATCCTAATAAGCCAGTGGCCAATATGTTGTTTGTAGGTCCAACTGGTGTTGGTAAAACTGAAATTGCAAGGTGTTTAGCTACAACACTAGGTATTAAATTAATTCGCTTCGATATGAGCGAATATATTGAAAAACATGCGGCCTCTAAGTTAATCGGTGCACCTCCAGGGTATGTGGGTTACGAAGAAGGCGGTTTACTTACTGATGAAATTAGGAAGACTCCTCATTGTGTTTTACTTCTTGATGAAATAGAGAAAGCTCATGTAGATATTTTTAGTATGCTGTTGCAAGTTATGGACTATGCTACGTTAACAGATAATCAGGGGCGAAAAGTTGATTTTAGAAATGTGATTATTATTATGACTTCTAATGCAGGAGCTTCTTCTGTAGGTAAAAAGTTGGTGGGCTTTGGAGAGAGGGAGCTGTCTGCTGTAGCGATAGATGAGGCGGTTAAGAAAACGTTTACGCCGGAGTTTAGAAATAGGCTAGATGCGACTATTACTTTTAACGGAGTAGATGAGAGTATGGCGCTTAAAATTGCTAAGAAGGAAATTGAGCAGCTTAAGGATAGTTTGGCGCAGAAGAATATTACTATTACAATGTCGCCTAGAGTAATTAGTTATCTGGCTAAGAAAGGGACTACGGTTGAGTACGGTGCAAGAGAAATTGCAAGGACAATTGAGCATGAAGTTAAGACGTTGTTAGTGGAAGAAGTGTTGTTTGGCAAGCTTGCGAACGGCGGTAGTTGTAAAATTGTTATGAACAAAGGGCATTTAAAATTAGAAATTACAACCTAATGGTATTAAGCGGGTATTAAGAATGAATAGAAAAAAATTGAAATTTTTGGTAATACTTATTATAATAGGTATAGGTTACTATATTCAGCTTAGAACCATTGGATTTAGTATACCATGTATTTTTAATGTTATTACAGGCTTAGAATGCCCTGGCTGCGGAATGAATACAGTTGCCTATGCTTTATTGCAAGGTGATATTTCACGAGCATTTTATGCAAATCGTGGTGTTGTAATTATTTTACCGGTTCTAGTGCCGTTTATATTGTGTTTTACATATAAATGGTTATATGACCAAGAGTTTAATTGTGATAAGTACACTTGGATTTTTCTAATCTATTTCGTTTGCTGGGCAGTTGCAAGAAATGGTCTTTGCCTAAATGTTTAGGAGGTAGTACTACTGATGAACAGAGCAGTTTTTTCTGTTGTATACTGGATTGTATTAATTTTTGCTGTTATATATAGCAACAATGGTCCTATGAAAAACAATATTGGAATTAGATTATTTTTGGTATTGTGGACTGCGGGTTTTTATGCCTTTTACTGGGTGTATTCTATTACCGAAACAGCCATAAAATTTGACCCTATGGAATGGGAAACTGGCGGTCTAACCGTCGTACTATTAGGCATGTTTACATGTGGGCTCTATTTTGTATATTGGGGTTTTCAGATGGGTAGATTGTTTGGCATAGCTACAAATAATAAGGAGAAGTGTTTTTTACACTTACTGCTGTGGTTAGGCGGATATGTTAGTGGGTTTACAAGTTGGATTGTGGCAGTGTGTTTGCTGCAAAATGATATTAATAAATTATCAAATCGTAAGCCACAAATGAGTAGTGCAAATAATAATGATGATGATAATTGGTGGGATTAACTTAACACCCCGCAGCCTTTTGGAGGCTTGCGTACTTAAGGAGCTTTAGAAAGGAGGTTTATATGGGACAAAAAAATATTGGTATGTGTTTGTTGCTAACCGTATTAACTTGTGGTCTATATATTTTCTATTGGATGTATTCAATTTCTGAAGAAGCTTTACTAGCGCCAAATAACGAATGGCACACTAGCGGTTTTATGGTTCTTGTATTCGATATTTTCACTTGTGGTTTGTATAGCATATATTGGTGCTATAAAATGAGCAAAATCTTTAGCTCTGGAAACAGCGACACTAAACCTTTAATTTTATTACTTTTATGGCTATGTGGCTTTGGTTGGGTTTCTCTATGCGTAATTCAAGACGATATTAACCAACTTAACCGAATGAAATACAACTAAAAAAAAGTGCTTATCTAAACTAGGTAAGCACTTTTTTTTAATATAAATTAAAAACTTTTCCGATAATATCAGCTAACGGCTGCACTGCAACTAATGCTTCTGCAAAAGTATTAGTATTTGCCCCCACTTCAACTAATAGCGAATTAGGCAACATATGTGTACTATATCTATAAGGCTTTAAATAAATACGACGCATTATATCAGGATAATATGTAAGGCCTACAATTTGCGCTTGCATTGATAGTGCAAGGTTATCTTCTAAATTATCATTAACTAAATGTTGCATATAAACTAAATCGCCATTGCCATTTCTCATCTGAGTAATACCATTTACAAACATAAGCTTTGCCGATGACTCACCATTAACCTCACCAGCTAAATGTATTCCATCCAGTCCATCGCTATGAAGGTCTATAGACAGCTGTAGCGATGGATTATCCGCAATTATTTGAGGCATAATAGTATCTACCACATCATACTCATTTCTGCTATCAATTTTATAGCCATCTGTAATATGTAGCACCTCTAAACCAAAGCGACGTTCTAGTTCATCCGCTAGTGCATTGCCTATAGCTATAACTCCGCCATTCTCATAATCTCTCCAATCCTCATCTATATAAACTTCAGTGTTATGAGTGTGGAATATTAAAACATGAGGGCCTTCAATGCTAGTATCAATAGTTAATTCGCGCGATATAAATTCTTCAAAATCCCATTGGCTAATTAAAGCTGCATCTAATGCTAGCTGTGCATCTGCTACGAAAAAGTTAGAAACTAAATATTCCGGGTCATCAAACCTAGACAAATCAACATTTTGAACAACTGGGGTTGGAAATACAGGTGTGTAGACGTTTCCTGTATCTAAATTTATAAAATCATGGCCACTAGGTATCTCAAAATCAAATGCCCCAGTTATATACCCTCCAGGCAAAAATATCGGTAGTTGTTGTGTAAACGGAAGTGAAGAATAAATATAGCTAATAGGGCTTTTGACTATTACTTTAGTAACATTATTAACATAACTCTTTATTAATGAATGTGCATCAAACGGAGTATCTAGCGTACTTATAGCAGTTTTAGTAAAAATCAAATTGCCCCCATCACGTAAATGAAAATTTATGTCATCATAAGTTGCTTTTGCAGTTACTCCTACTAGTAAGGCAACTAATAGATGTTGGAGAAGAACTGTTTGTCCATATTTTTTTGTCATGTAAGCATTACCTCTTTTCAAAATTAGGTTGAATAACCTAATAATATTGTATACAAGTGTATACTTAAATATGCCTAATAGCACTGTTTAATATAAGTTAAACACTATGCCAATTATATCCGCTAGCGGCGCTACTGATACTAGTGCTTCTTCCAATGTGTTAGTAGATGCACCAACTTCTACTACCAATGTGTTAGGATGCATATGTAAACCATATCTATAAGGTTTTAAATATATCCTACGCATTATATCGGGATAATATGTTAATGCCGCAATTTGAGCTTGTATAGAAACTGTAAGATTATCTTCCACATATTCATTAACTAAGTTATTCATATAAACTAATTCGCCGGCCAAGTTTCTCCACTGAGTTAAGCCGTTTACAAACATTAGTTTTGCAGCAGGTTCTCCGTCCACTTCGCCTGCTAAATAAGCTCCTGCGCTAAGAGCATCTCGGTGAATATCTATTACTAATTGTATAGAAGGGTTATTTTCTATTATGGGCGCAATAACGGCTTCCATTCTTTCATAAGCACCATCCACACTACGACTACCATCTAAGTAAAAGCTATCTGTAACATGTAGAACTTCGACACCAAACCGATTTTCTAACTCTTGAGTTAAAGCATTACCAACAGCTATAACTCCGCCAGTTTCATATTCTCTCCAATCTTCATCTATGTACACTTCCTGATTATGAGTATGATAAATTAGAATATGAGGACCTTCTATGCTAGTGTCAATGGTTAATTCGCGATTTGCTAGGTCGGTAAAATCCCATTGTGCTATAACATCTACACCTAATTCAAGTTCAGCATCGCCAGAAAAAAATGAATCTAGCACAAATTTAGGGTCATCTAGCTGAAGCTTGTCAACCTCGTCCATTACTGGAGATGGGAAAATAGGAGTGTAGTAATTATCCGAATTTAAATTAATCAAATCATGGCCATCAGGTATATTAAAACCAAACTCACCAGTAAAGCGAGCATTCATAATCATATATTGATTTTGCGTGTATGGCAAAGCAGTATAAATATAACTAAGTGGACTACGCACCACCAGCTTAGTTACACTATCAATATACGATTGCACTATAGTTTCTGTGTCAAAAGGTGTGTCCCCAGAGGATGCTGACTGATTGATAACAGCCAAACATTGTAGCAGGATGAGGTCTATCGTGTTTCTAGTAAAGCTCTTCTCCTAATGGACTTTCCTCTGGTGTTCTGTCCTCTTTTATAAACAAATATGAGTTGCTCCAGTAAGGTTAACAGTAAAGTTTCCATGCAATCCATTAACCAGACTGAATTAAAGGCATGGGAACTTTTGCAACCACTGAAACCGGATAGTGGTGTTTGAGTACTGACAGACTTTAAACAATTACAGTTTGATTATTTTAATAATGTCTACCAATGTGGCTCAGATACCCTCACTGAATTACAGAATCATATACAGCTGGCACTTACTTACTTCTTTCATAATAATTACAGTGTGGTCTAGACCAACTCTGTATGTAATTTACAGCTTGATCTAGACCTACTGCATTTTTAAAGTGCCTTGTGACAACTAATGTTGTGTTTCAGTAATATAAAAATTACCTGGACTTGACTTATTTTAGGGCAGTTTAAGTGATATCATTTAATTATTAAAATAAGCTAAAACAAATGTGGTTGTTAACTCTGTCTTTGTCTTTGTGTTTTTTTTGTTTTTTTTTTGTGCACGTGTGTCTTATTTTCCTTTTGTCCAACTTTAAATATATGCCACATATCTGTGTCTGCAGGATGTGTAAGTAGGGCCGAATTGCTTTCTAACATGTCAGCCAAAAGCACTTGATCACCATACAGCATGTCAGTGTAAATGTCTTTGTTTGTTATGAAGTTTTTCTGCCATAGTGGTCAAAAATGAGAGATTAAGCTTCAAGTTTAACTGGTTGGCACCAATAATTTGCTCATTTAAAGCCATCTGAGGTGAGGAATTAGGATGATCATTTCTGTCATGGTTCCCCAACATGTCCTTGTCAGTGAAAGGGTGTAAGTTATTGAACCACCGCTAATGATCTAATAACTCATTAAAAAACAGTTCTTCAGTGAGGCCTTCACATTTTAGTGTGCCATTGCTGAGTGGTCATTTTGTGTTTCTCAGTTAGGCATCAGAAATAGTAGCCAGTAGTAAATTAGTACAATAAGTTTTTTTTTGCTGGACCGCAGAAGTGGACAAGTCCTAACGCATTTGTCGCTGAGTGAGTGAGTGAGTGAGTGAGACGGCCAAATTTCAGGATTGGTGAGACAGTCATTACTCTGTCCTTATTGGTTGTTGCCCTTTCAAAGTTAATACTGTGGAGTGAGTGTGATGTGACACACAAGTAACAAGCGATTTGATTTCTAGTTGAAATCACATCACATTATCATTGTGAGTAGACACGAGACAGCTAAACCTATAGTGGTGCTCCCTGCATCCGCTGTCCAGGGCAGATGCTGTCACTGCGGCAGGAGCTGCCCGAAGAGTCGTCAAACACGTGGGTGGTGGCTACTTTCACAGATAGGTTCAGCATTTTTTAAACTCATATCAAAGACACCACATACATCCACATTACTGTTTTTGGTCCTGTAACGTGGCTTTCTTTTTCTTCCATATCGAACATCTTTTACTTTCTACTTTTAGGATGACTTAACGTTACATGTATTTAATCAGAGCTGTTTATGCCAGTTTTGGTGATATTTCTTGTTCTTTAATATGCTGAATTAAAGAATTAAAGTTAGTTTGAAACACACACACACACACACAAACACACACACACACACACACACACACACAC
>MDJM01000010.1 GCA_001994995.1 Candidatus Parepulonipiscium sp. PG-Nuni2H_MBin01
TAGAGCCTAGAACTTGTGGAGCATTCTAGGGTAACTATATATTCTAAAATAACGTAGTAACTTAATACTTAGGCTAATCAACTAAGGCTTTTTCAAGCCTTCACCTCTTAGGTGGGGGTAGTTGACATTTAATGTCCAAAACAAAAACAGGGGGGCGTGGTTATAACTCCCACGCCCCCCTGCTTTTAAGTCTGAATAATGGATAGTTATATATGCAATCAATCACTTGTATTAAATCAATTGCTAAGTATTAAATCAAAACCCACAATTACATCTCACCGCGGGCTTCTCTTTCTCCAAGTTCTTTCATAATCTGTGGATACATTTTATCTAGTCCATAGAATAAACCGCAAACAAATACTGCTGCCCACACTAATAATGGTGCCCATTGATATAGGCTTACAATTGCGTCTAAAGCTGAATCTGGCTGAACTGCTCCACCTGTAGTAGATGAAACGTATCCGCTAGCTGTTAGCGCTGTAGTTACCATAGCGGCAACGATACCTGGACCGATTTTTGTACCGATAGAACCTGCTGAGAATAAGTAAGCTTCTTGACGAAGACCTGTTTTCCATTGTCCATACTCCACAACGTCACATAACATACCAAATACTACCGCATTAAGTGGACCTGCGCCCATACCACGTAATATTACCGATACTAATGCTACTTCATAAGAATAAGGATTAATCATAAATACTACTTGCCCTACCATAGCTAATGCTGCACCCATCATTAAGTAATTTCTCTTACCGAACTTTCTCATAAATATAGGTGAAATCATAACTACTGCTATAATACTTAAAGTTTCAGCAAAATATAATGTGCTATATACCCAAGTATCGTTTAATAAAATATACTTGCTATAATATGGTAAAAGGATACCAACTACCCCGATTGATGCATTTTGGAAAATCCACAATAAACATACAATCCAGAAATATTTATTTGTAACAACCGCCATAAACGATCTTTTTCCAGCCCCAGGAACTTTCTCTTCTTTCTCTTTAGTCCTTGCAGGAATTACTACTTTCTCTTCACATTTTACAAAGCAGAAAATTAATAAAACTAATGCCACTACTGCCCAAATAGTTGCTGTAATTACAAATGCTTCTCTTGTATTACCTAACATTTTAACCATAGGTAATGTACACAAACTAACTAAAATACGCCCGAATGGAGACATTGCCATACGGAAAACTGAAACCATATCGCGCTCTTTTGAATCACGAGTTAACATTGCAGATAAACTTCCATAAGGAAGGTTTAACGCTGTAAAACAAATTGTGTTACAGAAGTTATAAGTAATAAAGATATAAATTATTTGCGCCGTTTCGCTTGAAGTTGGCACTGTGAAAAGTAAAATTAATGATAAACAAAATGGTAAAGATGACCATAGTACCCATGGTCTTGACTGACCCCATTTACTTTTTGTATGAGATACTATATATCCCATAATAACATCAGAAAAACCATCAAATACTCTTGAGATAAGCATAATATTACCGATTATAATTGGCGACATTCCCACATAGTCTGTATAAAACAGCGTTAATAATGCAGTTATAACCCCAAATACAATATTACATGCTACATCCCCACTACCATATGCTACTTTGGTAACCAAAGGTAGTTTCTCCATTGATGGGTCTACCACTGGCGTTTCATTTTGTAATTTTGCATTTGCTGTACTCATAAACATTTCCCCCTTTACTTCTATTAAAAACATTCAGTTCTAAACACTTAAAATACTAGAACTAAAAACAATAGAACCAGAAGGCTAGCCTAAACTCTAGCCTTCCTTTATCTATAGATTAATAATTAACCCATGTACTACCGTTATCTGCTGACTCTACGCATTTTTCTATAAATTTAACACCCTCAACACCATTATAAACATTAGGATAAATTAAAATGTTATCTTTATTATCTGTAATATACGCATTCATAGCAATTCCAAATCTTCTGTATAGGTTTGCCCAAGCCTCAAATAAACCTTCAGCATGACCTCCGCCTAATCTATCACAATTAACGGTTTCATCATCATACAAATAGCCCATGCCTCTATCTAACACGCGTGCAGGCTCTCCTTGCACTTCATACTTAAGCTGATTAGGATGCTCATCTAGCCACTCTATACTTGCTTTAGAACCTATAACACGGATTTTGTGTTGGTGCATTGAACCAGCGTTTACCGCACTTGCCCACAGCGTTCCAACCGCTCCATTGTCATACTCTAGTAATACTACTGCATTATCTTCCAATGGTGCTCTACTCTTAACAAAACTTTGACGATGGCAAAGTAGTTTGCTAATGTGCAGATTTGGTACCATAACTTCGGCCAAAAATAATGCATGCGTCCCAACATCCCCTAAAACGTAAGTTGGCCCTGCTACTTCTGGGCTAACTCTCCACTTTGTTCCTGGGTCGTTAAGCTCTACTTCTTCTGAATGGAAGCCATGTGCAAACTGCATGTTAATAACCCTAATTTCCCCAAGGTCGCCATTCTCAATCATTTTCCTAGCTTGATGAACCATTTGAGCACCTGTATAACCATAAGTTACGCCAAATACTTTATTTTTTTGCTCAGTCAAATTTTTAAGTTCTTCTGCCTGCTCACTTGTAAAACATAGAGGTTTTTCACATACTACATGAAATCCAGCCTCTAGTGCAGCTTTTGCAATTTCATAGTGAGTTGCATTTGGAGTCGCAATAGACACTGCTTGAATGCCGTCTGGTCTTTTAGACTCAGCTTCAAACATCTCTTTATAAGTTGGGTAAAGTCTATCCTCCGCAACACCAAGGTTCATACCAAACTCTTTACCACGCTCAAAATTAATATCAAAAGCACCTGCTAACAATTTAAAAGTGCCATCTCTTTGAGCTGATGCACGGTGAATATAACCAATTTGGCTACCGCGTCCACCGCCTACCATACCCCATCTTATTGAATCAAACCCTCTTTCTTCACTAAACATAGACGCATCCTCTTTTCTACTTAAAATATTAATTAATTTTTGGCGTTTAGCAACCTAATTGCTCTCTCATAAACGCTCTAGCTTTTTGCGCATATTCTAATGGGTCAGCAATCGCTGGGTCTTGCTCTGCTTCTACAACAATCCAGCCATCATAGTCGCTGTTTTTAATAATGTCAAACACACCATTCCAATCCACGCAATCACCATCGCCTGGCACTGTAAACATTCCGTTTTTAACTCCCCATAGGAAACTTTCATCTCCGCTAAGAACTTTATCTAAAATCTCACGTCTTACATCTTTAACATGGATATGGCCAACTCTATCAATATAAGTTTTTAATAAATCCACTGCATCATAACCTGCCACTGTAATGTGTCCTGTGTCAAATAACATATACACTAAGTCAGGGTCAGTCATAGACATAATTTTATCGATTTCTTCACGCGTTTGAATTCCAGTTCCTACGTGGTAGTGGAAGCATACTTTCATACCTTTTTCTTTAGCTAGCTTTCCAAGCTCATTTAAACCGTCTGCTAAACTTTTTAACTGCTCATCAGTTAAGATTGGAGCTTTAGAAAATAGCGGAGTTTCTTCATTGCCATGCACAGTTACACCGCATTCACCAACGCCCACAACTCTTGCGCCAAGCGCGTATGTGAAGTCCATATGCTTTTTAAACTCTTCAATCGTCTCTTTAGTTTTAAACGTTGTAAAGTTACTTGAAAACCACATATTACAAATTACTAAGTCACGTAAATCAAGAGCTTTTTTTAGCGTATCGAAATCTTTAGGATATTTACATCCGCCTTCGCTACCTTTATACCCTGCAAGAGCCATCTCGCTTAAACATTGCTGATAAGTTAACTCTCCTCCTAGTGTTGGTAAATCATCATTTGTCCAGTTAATTGGTGCACATCCGAATTCTACTTTCATTCTTTCACACTCTCCTTATCAATTTATTAGGTTTTGTTGCGTAACATTTTACAGCTTCAATTTTTAATACTTTCTAATTTCTTTTAAAGCTTCTTCTTGGCTTTCATAAGCTTGTTGAATTGCTTGTTTTTGTGAAACCTCAGCAACTCCCACACGCCAGAAATTCTCATAACCTTCTGTCATCGTTCCTGGTAATACATCTACCACTATTACAGTAGAAACCTCAGACCTACGCGCCTCTTCAATCGCTAGTTTTAACTCAGCTGGATTAGTTGCTCTAAATGCGTTTGCTCCATATCCTTCAGCGATTTTTACATAGTCTATTTTGATATAATCTCCTGATAACTTTCCATCTGCCTCTCTATGTCTAAACACTGTTCCAAACGTATCGCAGCCTTGTGAACGTTGTAAGTTATGAATACATTGGTGACCATGGTTATCAAATAAAATTACATTAACTTTTTTACGCTCTTGAATGCTAGTTACAAACTCAGAGTGACCCATAAGGAACACACCGTCTCCTACTAAAGCGTACACTTCTCTATCTGGCTCCGCAAGCTTAGTTCCTAATGCTGCTCCAAACTCATATACCATACAAGAGAAACCGTATTCTAAGTGGTACTGCCCTGGCCTTTTAACTTCCCATAAACGTTCAACATCTGAAGGCAAACTTCCTGATGCTACTACGATAGTTTCATTTTCAGTTAATAAGTTATTAAGTTCCATAACAGCTCTAGTTTGGCTAAATCCATCTGGTAGCTCTATGTTAGCAAACTCTCTTCTTAACTCTTCCCACTTATCTTTTGCCTCTTTAACTTTACTTCCCCACTCAGCTTGATAATCACCTAATGCATCATCTAGTGATACAATCGCCTCTGTAGCATCAGCTACTATAGAGTGCGCATTTAATTTCATAGCATCAAATTGGCTTACGTTTATACTTACAACTTGTGCGCCTTTTGAAAAACTATATTTTGAGTTAGTTACAAAGTCATTAAGCTTAGTCCCTATCGTAATAATCACATCTGCATCATGCATAATTTCGTTAGCACATTGTGTACCACAAACGCCTGCGCAGCCTAAATATCCATCAAAAGTATATGGTATTTCACCTTTTCCTGCTTGAGTTTCAGCTACTGGAATATTGTGATTTTGGCAAAACTTCATCAATGCCGCTCCAGCTCCGCTATATCTAACTCCTCCGCCTGAAAGAACCATAGGTTTTTTAGCGTTTTTAATAACGTCTGTAGCACGATTAATTGCAGCCTTAGAAGCTGGTCTTCTATCTAAATACCACACTCTTTCCTCAAAGAAACTTTGTGGATAATCATAAGCTTCACCTTGCACATCTTGTGGCAAACAAATCGTTACAGCACCTGTTTTCTCAGGGTCAGTTAACACTCTCATAGCGTTTAACATAGCTGCCATTAGCTGCTCTGGTCTTACAATTCTATCCCAGTAGCGAGACACTGCTTTAAATGCATCATTTACAGAAAGCGTATAGTCAGACTCATTTTCCATCTGCTGTAAAACTGGGTCTGGCTGTCTATCTGCGTAAGCGTCTCCTGGTAATAATAGTAATGGAATGCGGTTAACTGTTGCAGTGCCGGCTGATGTTACCATATTTAGCGCACCTGGCCCAATTGATGCTGTAGCCGCGTAAATCGCACGTCTGTTATTTTGTTTTGCATATCCCGTACATGCATGAGCGATTTCCTGCTCATTTTTTCCTGCAATATATGTGATTTCATCTTGATACTGTTCTAGCGCTTGACCAAGCCCTACTACATTACCATGCCCGAATATACCCATTACTCCATGGACAAATCTTGATTGCTCTCCATCCACATTAATGTATTGCTTAGTTAAAAATTTTACAAGCGCCTGCGCAACGGTAAGTCTAACTGTGTTTTCCATGTGTTACCTCCTAAAAGATTTATGCCTCTGGCCAATACTTAGCCCCAGGTTGTTCTACCCATAAATGTTGCTCTTCAAAAGTTGGTTTTAAATAAGGATTTCCATCTAGGTGACGTATAATCCATAAAAAGTACATTGCATATCCAGGAGCTGCTACTTGTGGATGAACTAAGTCTGGGTCAATTGTAATAGTATCATTATGCTCAACTAATACTCCTTCATCTCCTAGCTTAACTAATCCAAAGCCTTGCTGTGGCGAAAATTTATAGTAATAAATCTCTGGTTGGTTATGTGAGTGTGATGGGAAACCAGCCCATTTTCCTGGATAGTGTACATCTTCACCAAACATAATGTTTGACTCTGGCGCTAACGATTTATCCATTAACGTTTTAACGATACGAGTACCAGCGTCATTCATATATCCTTCTCCTCGAGTTTCTATAACCGAATTACTCTTATCTCTTGCAACGCTTGCAAATAAAGTATCATTTTCAGTTCTAAAAACAGCTACCTCAGCATCATCACTAACGCCTACTATTTTTATTCCAACGTTTTTATTAGTGTTAATAGCCCAAAAGTCATCATCTAAAAAACTATCTCTTTTAACTGTTACTTTTTCATTTTCCCACTCAACTTCAATTTCTCCGTAAAGCAAAAGGTAGATTTTCTCAAGTGGCGTATTATCGTCATGAGTAGTTCCTTTCGCTAACTTTAAAATACCAAAGTCCATTAGCATTTCGCTAAACTTACCATTATGCTCCGTAATTGCATTGTAACCTACATTAAAGTCACCATTTTGCTTAATTTTCATAAAATCCTCCTACTTCAAACTTTGTATTAATTCAAAGGCTGATTGCTCTGCTAACTCAATCGGTTTTAGCATTAGCTTCTGCCTGTCAAATTCGTCTGGTCTAGATAGTATTTCTTGCCTTAGGGCATCTCCAATTACTTTTCGTATAGCTGTACCAAAATTAACTTTGCCAACTCTTTTAGATTTTAAGCCCATTAAGTCTTGTGTTGAAATCCCCGATGAGCCATGTATTACTAGCGGAACGCTACAAGCTTGCTCTATACTCTCTAATACGTCAAATTGTATCGGTGCGGTTCTATTTACTAGCCTGTGAATATTTCCTACCGAAACAGCAAGCCAGTCAATATCTGTGCTTGATTCCATAAGCTTTGCTTCATCTGGACTAGTTAATACTATGTTAGTTTGCCCTAAATCATCATATGGGACTGCACCTAACTCAACTTCTATAAAAGTACCTTTATCATGAGCTTGCTCCGCAAGTTCTTTAGAAATTCTTATATTTTCATCTAGCGGAAGTTTGGAGCCATCAAACATTACTGAAGTAAACCCAGCATCAATAGCTCTTTTTACTGACTCTATGTTACTAGAGTGGTCAAGATGCACTGCTACAGGAACTGTTGCATCCTTTGCCATAGAAAGAAGTAATGCTCCCCAATGTTCAAGTTTTAAATCACGCCTTGCATCTCTGTTAATCATCAAAAGTACAGGAGCATTAGCTCTTTGCGCCGCTCTTATAACAGCTCCTGCATCTTCGTAGCCAAAAATATTAAACCCTGGCACTATTTGATTTGTCTTACTTGCCAATTTAACATAGTCTTGATCCCATAACATTTATTTTACCAACTCCTCTAAATGCTCTTGCCTATACTTATCAGCCACGTCTAATGTTGGTATAGCTGGAGCGCAGTTAATTTTAGTAAGCACAATAGAAGCGCAAGCGGAGCCTAGTTGCATAGAGTACTCAATAGGTTTAGCTGTTAAATATCCATACATAAATCCAGCAGCATACGCATCGCCCGAGCCGAATGTTTTTACTATATCTGTATTGATTACACCACAACTTATAACAGTTCCATCTTTAAGATAAGCATCAGAGCCTTTCGCCCCATCTTTTACTATCACTAGCTCACACCCTTTATCCAAAAGGTATTGCGCCGATTTAGCATTATCTTTATTATCTGGCGTAGTTGTATGTTCCACCACATCAAATTCTTCTCGATTACCTAAAACTATATGTGCCATAGCGCAAATTTTTTGATACACTTGTGAAGCTTCATCTAGCGATTGCCACCCAAATGGTCTGTAATCTATGTCAATAACAATTTTCGTATTATGTTTAGTGGCATATTCTAGCACTTTAAACATCGCTTCTCTTGAAGGATTAGCAGAAAATGCTGTTCCCGACAACAGAACCGTTTTTGACTTTGCAATCAAATCTTCATTTATATCAGAAGGTTCAATCAACATATCAGCTGTTTTTTCTCTATAAAGATAAGTTCCATGATGAAACTCTTCCTTATTAATGGCTTCATAAGTCCCACTTGTGCTAGCTCCTACAATCTCTGTAATAGCTAAGCAGTTCTTAGCTCCTGTTCTATCTATACATATACCAGATACATCAATACCTTGCTTTGTAAACTCATTTAAGATATATTCGCCCATTCCGTCGCCAGAAACTTTGCCAATAAATCCACTTTTTAAACCAAGTCTTGCTGTACCTTGCACTATATTAGCTGGAGAACCGCCTATTGATTTCTCAAACAACGCCACATTTTCAAACGTAGCATTTAATACAGTCGTATTAAGGTCAATACCTGCTCTACCAACCGTTACAATGTCAATAGTTTTTTCCATACTACAAGTCTCCTTTAAAATAAAATGGTCTTGTTAACTTAACAAAAACGCCCGATTTCACAACTTCAATAAAATCTTTTTGCATTTAAAACGACTAAATCTCATATCCATTTGCTTTTAGGTAGTCCACACTTCTTTTTACATCAGCCAAACTAGTATCAGCATCTCTTGGGTCTCTTTCCTGCTCAATAGTTATATATCCACTATAACCAATCTTATCTAATGAGTTTTTAATAGCAACGTAATCAAGTGAGCCATCTCCGATAGGACACATAGAACCTTGTGCGCATCCATCGAAAAATCTAATCTTCTCTTTTAATACTCTCTTATATACCTCATCATTAACATCTTTAAAGTGAACATAATCCAACCTATCCGCATACTTTTCAATAAACTGTGATGGATTCATACCGCTGTAATATAAATGCCCTGTATCTAAACATAAGCCTGCTACGTCATATGGTATATCCGCAACTATTTTGCTAATCTCATCTGCAAACTCAATATATCCACCAGCATGAGGGTGAATAACTGGTCTTACACCATGCTCATTAGCGCGGTTACATACAGCCGTTACATTTTCGACAAAGATTTCCCACTGCTTATCCGACAGTCTTGGCGCAGTGTCATAACTCCCCGACGTAATGTCGCGTTCATCATGAAACCAGTCCATTACCGTTAAAAACGGCGCAGCAAATTTTTGCCCCTTATGTATAGGCAACACAGGCAACTTAGTAATTACACCACAAATATCATCTACATATGTTAAAACTTTAGGCAAATTATCACGGTCTAACAAATCTTGAAAAATTGTTCCTGCAACTACAGATAGCCCATTTTTCTCAAGCTCTTGTGATACCAAATTAACGTCTAAAGGTAAATATCCATAAGGTCCAAGTTCAATAGCCTTATATCCTGCCTTAGATGCCTCTGCCAAAACTTTTGTCCATGGAGGGTTATGTGGATTATTAATATCTTCCACGCCCCAACAGCCGGGTGCTCCACAAATTGTAATGCTCATCAAATTCCTCCTTATCATTATTATAGATGATTATATAAATTTTATATCGAAACACTTTTTATCTATCATCTGTAAAAATATTACCATTAAAATTCTATTTTGTCAATATTTTAAAGTAATTTTTTTCTAAATTAATTTAGATTTCGCTAAGTCAAGGTGTCAATATGCACAAAAAAATTATATCAGTTTTATTGTATTAAAGTAACAATAGTCATAAATTGCTTATCCTTACTATTATCTATTTTATACTACAAATATTGCCGTAATATTAAGGGATATTCATTATATATTTAATTTATACTACAAAATACTATTTAATATATCATTTTTTTCTCTTTTCATTAAATTTAGCGCTATTATAGTACATGGTTTTTTAGACCATATTTATACAAAAAAATAACCCCCTTAACAATAAGAGAGTTATTAGCATTAATCTTTAGTACTAATTTTTAGTCATTCGTTTTCTATCGCTTTCTTTTAAATAACGTTTACGAAGCCTAATATCATCTGGAGTTATTTCTACCAATTCATCACTTTCAATAAACTCTAAAGCTTCTTCTAAAGAGAATATTCTAGGAGGAGTAAGTTTAACTGCATCATCCGCCCCAGACGAACGAGTGTTAGTTAATTTTTTAGTTTTGCAAGGGTTAACGGTCATGTCTTCACGTCTTGAGTTCATTCCGATAATCATACCTTCATAAACATCAATAGCAGGATTAACAAACAATGTACCACGAGCTTCCAAGCTATTTAAAGCATAAGCTACAGTTGTACCTTTCTCCTGTGCAATAAGCGCACCATTAGAACGTTTTGGCAATTCCCCAACATATGGAGTATACCCTTCAACATGCCTTACCATAGTAGCTTCGCCGCGTGAATCAGTAATTAGCTCGCTTCTAAAACCAAGTAGCGCACGAGTTGGACATAAATATTCGATTCTCATATAACCGTTTTCCGGTTCCATCGATTGCATTTCTGCTTTTCTCATATTTAACTTATTAATTACAGTTCCTGAATACTCTTCTGGTAAAGTAATAATAACTCGCTCAACTGGCTCTTGCAACTTACCATTTTCATCTTTGTGCATAATTACCTCTGGTTTAGATACGCTAAGCTCATATCCTTCACGTCGCATATTTTCTAACAGAATAGATAAATGCAATTCACCACGCCCAGAAACGGTATAGCCATCAGTAGTTTCCATAGGTTCCACTTTTAACCCCACGTTAACTTCAAGCTCTTTTTCCAAACGGTCTTTAATATGTCTAGTCGTTACATATTTACCACTAAGTCCCGCGAATGGAGAGTCATTTACAAGAAAATTCATTGTAAGAGTAGGCTCCTCAACTTTAATTGGCTCCATAGGCTTAACTTCACCAGCAACACCAATAGTCTCTCCAATTGAAATATCAGCAATACCTGAAATAACTGCAATGTCACCACTAGTAATCTCTGGCATCGCTACTTGCTTAAGTCCTTCATAACCCATAAGTTTGTTAATTTTTCCAGTACGCAAGTTTCCTTCATTATCTGCAATTTGCACTTGCATACCTTCTTTAATAGTACCCTTATATACTCGTCCGATGCCTAAGCGTCCAATATAATCATCATAAGCTAGCGCACTAATTTGCAACTGTAATGGCTCATCATCCGCTTTTGGATACTCACCCACTTGTTCGATAATAGTTTCAAGAAGTGGTATAATATTTTCCGAAGCCTCATCAAGCTCATATTGCATAATACCTTGCTTACCTATACCGTACAGCACAGGAAAATCACACTGCTCATCACTAGCATTAAGGTCTACAAACAAATCAAACGTCATATCCACAACTTCTTCAGCTCGGTTATTAGGCTTATCTATTTTATTAATAACAAGTATAGGTTTAAGCCCTAGCTCTAGAGATTTCTGAAGTACAAACCTAGTTTGTGGCATAGGTCCTTCGATTGAATCAACTAACAAAATAACAGTATCAACCGTACGAATAACACGCTCAACTTCTGATGAAAAGTCGCTATGTCCTGGTGTATCTACGATGTTAATTTTATAATCCTTGTAGCGGATTGAGCAGTTTTTAGAATATATCGTAATCCCGCGCTCCCTTTCAATCGAATCATTATCCATTACACAATCTACTCGCTCTTCATTGTCGCGAAATACTCCGTTTTGAGTTAAAAATGCATCTACTAACGTAGACTTCCCTGCATCTACATGGGCTATTACCGCTATATTAATTATTTTCATGGTTTCATTCCCTTTCTGTGTTTCTACACCATTGTAGTATTAACTATATATGGTAATTCTAAACCATAATTTTGAGATTATCTCATTGTATAGTATAAATTTTTTGCGATTATTCTATTCAATTACGAGTTTATAGGCAAAATTTTATAAAATCTAAGCGTAAAAAAGCCCCATTTAACAAGATAAATAGGGCTAAGTTTTATACGGAAAAAATACCAAGTTGTTCTTTTAATATTTCAGACTGCGTCATTAAATCATGGCTTATATCCAGATTGTTAGTGGAAATATGAGCATTTTTAGATAATTCTGCTTCTAAATACTCAGTCCGATTAATCATTTGATGCAATGAATCTTTTTGCTCAGCAGCGCTATGTAGCACTTGTTTAGAAGTATCTAGATTAATTGTACTTTTGGTAATTATGTTATCTAGCGTGTCCGCGGTTAATCCAACCATAATTCCGCCTTTATCTAAATACGCTAAGTTAGCATGGATTTTATCATAAATTTCAGCTACTATAGATGCCGTTTTTATAGATAACTCTCTAATTTCAGACGCAACAATGGCAAAACCTTTACCTGCTTCTCCACTTCTAGCCGCTTCTATTGCAGCATTTAGCGCTAGCAAATTAGTTTGTGACGCAATATCTTCTATAGATTTTATTACAGATATAACTTCTCTAGTGGAAGTATCTATAGTATTCATAGCATTAACCAAATCAGCTCCAACTGCTTTTCCTTCTACAGCAGTATCAGCCATCTCCTGTGCTATTTCATGACTTTTATCCATTCCCTCAATAATATTTATCACGCTTTGAGTTACCTCAATTGTTTCGGACTTAAAGCTTGATATTAAATCGGACTGCTCTACAGTTAACTGTGCTAATTCTTCTGCGGATTGTGAAATTTTAGCTTCTGCATTAGTTACATCAGTTGTAGCAACTTGCGAATTAGAAATTAATTGTTTTAATGTAGTAGAAATGCTCACTAGCGATTCTTGAATAGGTTGGAAATCTCCTATATAATTTTGTTTTGGCACAGTCTTAAAATTTCCTTCCGAAAATTCATCTAATATAGTAGAAATCTCGCTTATATAAGCTGAAATTGTTACGGATAATATACTTAATGCATTTACTAAATTATAAGTTTCTTCATTAGGAGTGGGAATGTAACTGGCATCTATATGCAAATTACCATCTTTAATTTTTGTAAGTTCCTCTACCACTTGATTTATTGGATTAATATACCTAGCTAAAACCACTTTGATTGAACAGGTTACGCAAACTCGTGACTTCAGTCGTGAGTAAGTAACCTCATAAATTTTAGAAAAAATACCTTGTCAAAAGGTGTTTTTTCGTGTAAACTACTTCTAACAACTGAATATAAGAGGTTGGTAGAAGTAGTCATTTCTACCGTAAAATGTTCAATGCTACCAGTATATAAATATATGTTACGAAAACCAAGTAACATTACATTAACTAATATATACAACAACCGTAGGGACTACGGGGATAGCTTGGTTATGCTTAGTCGGTTGCGACTATCGACCAAGAACCCTGTGACTT
>MDJM01000011.1 GCA_001994995.1 Candidatus Parepulonipiscium sp. PG-Nuni2H_MBin01
TCCTGTGGTAACAAAACGCCTGCTGTAGGGTTTGCTTTTACTAAATTGCTAATAGTTTTGATAGCATTATCGCCGGTTACTATAATAACTTTTGCATTCGGCGAATAATGAGTATACTTCATGCCGGGTGAAATAGGCGTTTTATCAAAAGAGTCGGTTTTTATATTGCCAACAACCTCCGTAATCATTTGTGCAGTTATTACACCCGGGCGAAGAATAATTGGCAATTCGCAAGTCGTATCCACAACAGTTGATTCAACCCCAAACTCACAACTACCGCCATCTATAATAGCATCAATTTTAGTATCCATATCCTCAATAACCCTTCTGGCATTAGTAGGACTAGGTTTACCAGAAACGTTAGCGCTAGGTGCTGCTATAGGTACATTAGCTTGTTTTATAAGTATTTGCATTATAGGGTGCGATGGAAATCGGATTGCCACGGTAGCAAGGCCAGCCCTTACAATAGCCGGCACAACATTTGTCGAATTAAAAATTAAAGTTAACGGCCCTGGCCAAAATTTGTCTATTAAAGCTTGGGCCATTGGTGATATATCCTTAGCTAATTGGTCTAACATATCAATTGATGCAATATGTACAATAAGCGGATTGTCACTAGGTCTGCCTTTTGCTTTAAATATATTAGAAACCGCAGTTTCATTTAGTGCATTAGCACAAAGGCCATATACAGTCTCCGTTGGGCAAGCTACAATGCCCCCATTTTGTATAATTTGTGCAGGTATTGTTAAATCGTGTGATTGTGAATAAATTATCGTCTTCATAGTTTGCTCCTGTATATTAATGTCTAATATATTATACCACACATGTTTAAGAAACATAAGAGAAAATTAAAAAGCAATCTGCTCGACTTTTATATTATTTCGGGGAAATTTTTTGGTATGTAGAAATCCACTAGACTTTAGCCTAGTGGATTAGATTTAATAACTAATTGCTTTTGCAGGACAATTAATATAACAATCGCCACACTCATCGCAGCGATATTTATTTACGGAATACACGCGGTCATGTTCGTCAATAGCCAAAAACGAGCACTTATTTTTACACACTCCACAAGATATGCATTTTTCAATGTCAATTTTCAAGCCTTTGTAGTTTTCTTGTTCTCCACCAAAGGCAAAATATATTCTTTGCAGTTTATTATCACGGGTTATTTGTTCAAAATCATAATCAAACACATCTCCATACCCTTTAGTGATACAAAACACCACCATTGCCGGATATTTCTCCCAATCTTTTATACACATCGTAAACATGGGATTATGTTTTGCTTTAATTTCGTCCATTGATATTTCGTGCACCGTACCTGTCATACGAATGGCATAACCACCTTCAAAAATTGGCATACCTTCATCATCATGCTCCACTGTGGTTTTTGCATTTAGCCCACAAATTGCAAGTTTGCCATTGTGTTTCATTTGCTTATAAAAATCTTTAGTAAACATGGTCATAAAATAAATACCATGCTCATCATAGGCTCTTAAATGAGCAATTCTTGATTCTGGATTTCCATGTTCATCAACAGTAGTAAATGATAAACAGCCTATTTTATCGAAAGCTTCATAAATTTCTTTAATAGTCATATTGATTCTCCTTTAAGTTATTTCGAGATTGTTCTTTTGAGTAACCTTTATATATACTGAGACATTCGCTCTACCACGGACTGTGGGAATTTATCTAAATTAATAGCAGTGTTTTTTTAAGCAGCATTTAGTTGAATCATGGCTTTCTAAATGATATAATGATTTTAACAAGTACAATTATTTCTGTAAAGGAGTGTTCAAAGTGTTAAATATAGTTTTAGAACTTAATGATATATTACTAAACGAAATGCCACAATATAAATCCGAAACTAAATCCATTCCTAAAACCTATGATGAACAAAGAGGGCTACTTAGAAGCTTAATGAACGTTCGCCCACCTATGCCCTTGCGAAAGAGGTTTATTTTACTTCAAGATAAGCTGTTATCTCAAGAAACCATTCAAAAACATGTAATAGATGTAACTAAAGTAATAGCGCCTAGTAATCCTAATATTTATCTTTGGAAAGGTGACATAACCAGATTGAAGGTTGATGCTATTGTAAATGCTGCAAATAGTGCCTTGTTAGGATGCTTTATCCCTCACCATCGTTGCATTGATAATGCCATCCATAGCGCCGCAGGATTGCAACTTAGGCAAGATTGTCACGAAATAATGCTAGGGCAACATGAAAAAACCGGCGGGGCTAAAATTACTCCTGCCTATAACTTGCCTTCAAAATATATAATCCATACCGTCGGGCCAATTATATCTGCCCCTTTAACTACTAACGATTGTGATTTATTAGCAAATTGTTATAAGTCTTGTTTAGATATGGTAGTACAACACAACTTAAATAGCATCGCTTTTTGTTGTATTTCAACAGGGGAATTTAAATTTCCAAACAGAGAAGCCGCTCAAATTGCAATTAAGGTTGTGAAAAACTTTTTGAAGTCGTGGGAAAAGGAGGTGGTTTTTTGTGTTTTCAAAGAAATTGACTATGAAATCTACAATGAGTTACTCAGCTAAAATAATAGCGCTTAAACAATTGATAGAAACAGCAGATGCTATAGTGATAGGTGTAGGCGCAGGGCTATCGCTTTCAGCTGGAATGGAATTTGATGGTGAACGGTTTGAACGATATTTTGGAGATTTTAAGCAAAAATATGGCATCAAAGATATGTATTTCGGTTCATTCACTAAATTTGATACCCCACAGGAATTTTGGGGCTTTTGGAGCAGAAAGATTTATTATAATCGCTATGTAGATACTAGAGCACAATTGTATGATGATTTATTCCATATGTTTAACGATAAAAACTATTTTATTATTACTACTAATGCTGACCATATGTTATTGCATGCTGGTTTTGATAAGCACAGGCTTTTTTACGTACAAGGCGACTATGGATTGCTGCAATGTAGTGTGCCGTGTAGCCAGAAAACTTATGAAAATGAAGATATGATTAGGCAGATGATAGCTAGACAAGACGGGCTTAGTATTCCTACGGAGCTTTTGCCAACTTGCCCTAACTGCAACGCGCCTTTAACTTTAAATTTGAGAATGGATGATAAATTCGCACAAGATACAGGCTGGTATAAGGCATTAGACAGATATGAAGCTTTCCTTAAAACTAATAGTAATTCTAAAGTGCTATATTTAGAATTAGGCGTTGGCAACAATACCCCGTCAATTATAAAATGGCCTTTTTGGAATTATACTAATGCCAATAAAAATGCCTATTATACTTGTATATCTTATAACGATGCTTATGCACCAGATAATATTAGCAAACGCTCTATATGTCTATTAGAGGATATTAAAAAAGTTTTAGATGACTTGACACTCCCCATGCCTAAAGACAGGGGATTCTAAAGTGATTAAAGGACAAATTCATTTCTGCTAGTCCAGTATGACCTTTAGTTTAGGGCATGTCATTGCCCCTCCTAGGGCAGAACCTATAGTTCCCTAGGCAGATATACTATTATCATATATCCAAGGAAAGCATTTAGTATGCCTATAAATTAATTGTTTTTACGACTTGTTCTTGTCGTGTTTCACTTTAGAAACATTTTCGAGGCATTGAATATTTTACACTAGAAATGACTACTTCTAGTAACCACTTATATTCAGTTGTATTTATATTTTACGAAAAAAATTTAGTCCTTGTCAAGGGGATAAAAATAATGAGCCTTATATCCCCATAGCTAAAGCAAGGGGCTTTACGGCTTATAGGGTAAAAAAGTGCACCTCCAAATGGAAGTGCTAATATTATGAGTATTTAATTTATCGCTTTAGGTTATCCTATATTAATAGAAAAAGAAAGGGTGCTCTACATGAATATTAGTTATTTTTTATATTTTTGTATAATGTTAATACTGATAGTGATAACACCTAAAACAAAAGAAAACATAAAAAAACTACTGGTTATATTAATTGTATCATCAGTTTTCCTATTTTGTATGAATATGCGGGATTTGAGTTATCTTTATGGTTTTGGTATAATGTTAATACTGATATTGACAACACCTAAAACAAAAGAAGACATTAAAAACCTACTGGGTATATTAATTGTATTAACAGTTTCCACATTATATATAAATATGCCGGATTTGAGGTCTCTTTATGGTTTTGTTCTAATATTAATAATGATAGTGATGACACCTAAAACACACAAAGACTTCACAAAACTAATATTTCTATTAATTGTAGTAACAGTT
>MDJM01000012.1:0-32762 GCA_001994995.1 Candidatus Parepulonipiscium sp. PG-Nuni2H_MBin01
TAGGGCTATATCCTAACAACGAACAACGCGATTCCATTAGCTGGTCTTCCATAAAGTGTGCGCTACCACGTCTAGCAATATATTCACGCGCAATCCATTGTGATGTAAATCCTACCTCATATGCTCCAATGTGCTGATTAGGAATTAATATATATCGCGTATCAGGAGTGCTTAGTATTTGGTCTAGCAATAAGTTAGCTTGAGTAACTTTCTTACCAGTAGCAAACGGCCAATAAGAACCAACGCCTTCCGCTTTCATCCCCTCAGAATCCAAAATACTTGGGTTTGCATGTCCGCGAGGTGCTACTAATCGCCATAGCCATCCTAATGCTGGTGGTAATATGTGGAATAATCCTACAATTCCATACGTAGGCTCTTCTTTGGTGCACTGTGGTGTTCTTACCCCAAAGCTTCTAATGTCTACTTCAATCGGTTTGTTTACTATGTCTTTAATTAATGTTCTAGGCAATATAACACGTGGGTTTGGACATGGCTTTCCTAATTCCTCATCAATAGTATGCTCCCAAATTAGACAAGTTGCATCTGGGTTAGCTTGCATATTTAGGAATACTAACGGCTCCTTAGGATGTATACACATTTTTTCATAATATGGTACAGAGCCATATTCAGTAATGTGGTTTACTCGTACAAACCAACCAGCCTCTCCATCTGTTACAACTAATTTTTTGCCAGTCTGATAACTTGGGTGGCATAGCGCCATATCATCTGTTACAGGATATAATTCGCAGCCTGCATTAATATCAATATAAGTGGAGTCTCCTGTCACCAAGTTTTTAGCAAGCTTTAAACGGCCCTGCTCATCTTTATGAAACTGCTCTGCCATTTCACTTTTACCACCACCGCTTGCTCCCTCATGCATTATAGTCAATACATTCTCATAAGGTGTTACAACTTTAACAGTAGACGCATGCAACGTTACCCATCCTTCATTTTCGCCAAGGTTTAGCAGCACACCATAAATACCCTTCTTAGCACTTGGCCCTGGATATAGATTATATGAAAACACTTCGTGTAAACTATATTTTCTATTATGAACAACAACTTGCTTACCACCGTATAAAGTATGTCTAAACGGCGGAGCTACGTATACAATCGCGCGTGGTGCAAAACCATCTCTTAACTCATCTAGTGGAACTAGACCTTGTAAGTCAGCCAATGCCGCTGCAAAAAATCCTGTGTTTACTGGTGCAATAAGTAGTGATGGGTATCCATAGTCATGTCCACCTGACATAAATGGCATTACTATTAACTCACCTTGGTTTAGCCATTCAAATGTAGCTTTTCTTGTCGATTCAAATGGCTCTCCATATCTATCTTCATATCTTGGCTTATCTGTTGGCAAATCATCAGATATTACCATACAATCTGGGTCGCGTCTTCTCATATACATATCCATATAGTTTGCTGCTACCCCATTTTTACATCTTGTTACCTGAGCTTCTTCTATCCAACCTTTACCTTCTACATCATATCCTACTGAAAAAGTTTTATTATCAGCTCCCCCAAGTGCTAACTCTAATAGGTGCTGTCTGCTTTTTGGAACTACTAGATTATTTTGTTTTTCCAACAATTCTTTTACATCATTTGGTAGTATTAATTTGTCTAATATTTCTTTCATAAAATCGTATGCCTCCCATTTTCTAAGTAAATTTAAGCTCCTCGCTTATATACTATTATACAATACTTTCCATTATTTGTAAATAGATTAGTGTTTTTTTATCACTTTTAGACTAAGCTTATATATAGTCGTTTTTTCCAAAAAAAAAGGAACCCCCCACAGTTCCCCAGCTTACTAACAATTCATAGCTATTAGCGCCGCTCCATATGATGCATCATGGTCTAATGCTTTTACTTTTGCATTCGGATAATACTCTCCTACCTTTGTACAAAATGCTTCATTTATATATTTATTACTCACTATCACGCTACCATTTATTACTATGTTAAATTCTTTACCCCCAAATCCAAGCTCTCTCACAGCCACCTTCACATGTTTAAATAGCGCGTCGCTAGCTTCCTCCACAATATCAAATGCAGCTCTATCCTCCTGCTCACACGCTTCATCTATTAAAATAGATAACTCTGCTATATGGTGCTTGCTCATCATAGGCTTATATATCGACGCTATTATCTCTTCTACCGTGCCAAGCTCCATATAGTCTAATACTAATCGAGTTAACTTAGTAGGCCCACTTCTTCCATCATACGCCCTCATTATTGTATTTAATATATGCGTACTTATAAAATATGCACTCCCCTCATCGTCTATTAAGTGTCCCCATCCTCCCACTCTACACGTTTTCCCACTGCTGTTTATCCCATAACATATGGAGCCTGTTCCAGCTATCATCAAAATCCCTTCTGCACCATCCGTTCCAGCCATAAGAGCAGTCTGCGCATCATGAGTCACCACAGTTTTTCCTGTATATCCCGTTCCTCTTATTATGCTCGCTACATCCTCTTGCACACTGCGCCTCGCTCCCCCTGCCACTCCTATACACAACGCTCTACAGTCCACCAGGCTAAAACCTTGCCTAACTACTCCCATGTCCATCACTTGCATAATAGACTGCTTAGCCACTTCATACCCACTCGACAAAATATTACTAGGCCCCGCCACGCTCGTCCCCAGTATCTTTCTATTCTCGTCACATATAGTAAGCTTAGTTTTCGTCCCTCCACCATCAATCCCAATTACATATTCCATACTTCACGTCCTTCGCTTATTCTATTTACTAAACAATTCTAAATATTCCCCATGCGCCTCTAACATCTCATCTAATACCTTTACAGCTTCTCTTTGTGACCCCACTAACGGATTTATCATAAGCGCCAGCAGTGCTTTTTCATAACTACCACTAACCGCCGCCTCGCATACAGCCACCTCAAACGATTTAATTGTATTAACTAACCCTCTTACGCTTTTTGGCAACTTCCCAACCGCCACCGGCACAGGCCCTGCCTTTGTTATTACTGCGCTTATTTCTACCACTTCATCATACTCAAATTCATTCATAACCCCACAATTGGCGGTGTTTACAACTTGTATATCCCCTGTATCATTATATATAGAACATATTAGGCTACACGCCGCATCGCTATAATACGCTCCGCCCCTCTTTTCTAACTGCTTTGGCTTAGTTCTTAAATTAACATCGCCATATAACTCAAATAATTCCTCTTCCAAAGCCATAACCTTCTCCGCTCTAGTTTGCTCACTAACCATAGCTTCCTCTAAAATCTCTTTAGCCATATAGTAATATCTATGATAAGGCGATGGTAACACCCCTAGCTCTTTTACAAACCCATTTATCCATTCCTTATTTTCTATATTATTCATACTATGGCTTCCCCATCTATCCAACACATAGCCTGTCACATCTTCCCCATCAACTTCCACGCGCGTTACATAGCTCATATGATTTAGTCCACCAACATATATCCTTACTTGTTCCTTATCCTTTTCCAATATTCGTGCAATCGCTGTATGCATATCGTATGGCACATTACATAGCCCCACCACTCTTTTTATATTACTATACCTTCTAACCGCCTC
Source organism: Candidatus Parepulonipiscium sp. PG-Nuni2H_MBin01 (assembly GCA_001994995.1). Classification (GTDB taxonomy): domain Bacteria; phylum Bacillota; class Clostridia; order Lachnospirales; family Cellulosilyticaceae; genus Parepulonipiscium; species Parepulonipiscium primum. Next base: position 3,578 of record MDJM01000012.1, read on the forward strand.
AGTCACTATACCTGCTGGATTAGTAAAATTTATTAACCATGCATCTGGGCACAGCTGTTCCATATCTTTGCAAATCCCAAGAATTACTGGCACCGTCCTAAGCGCCTTAAACATTCCGCCAGCACCATTAGTTTCCTGTCCATACATACCATATTTTAGCGGTATTCTCTCATCCTTTACCCTCGCCTCTAACAATCCCACTCTTAGCTGAGTCACCACAAACGACGCTCCACCAAGCGCATGCGTTCTATCCAAAGTAAGATGCACACTCATTGGCACTCCCGATTCCTCCACCATCCGCTTAGCTAACTCACCCACTATCTCAAGCTTACTCTGCCCAGCTTCGCAATCCACTAACCACAGCTCCTCCACTGGCAAATACTTATGTCTTTTAATAAACCCTTCCACTAACTCAGGCGTGTAACTAGACCCTCCACCTATAACTACCACTTTTAACATATACTCATCACTCCTTTTTGTGCTTAATCCAAAATATAGCAGACCCCCTAGAGCCTGCTACCTCCACATAAAAGTTATTCTACAAAATATATTTGTTCCCCTCTTATCATCTTCGCTAACATCATATTCATGTTACCATAGTAATAAAAGCTTTGCTGTATTTCTCCAGCCACTGCCTCTGGCATACTTAGCGTTGTATCATACACTCTAAGAGGTGCTGACTTTTCCACTAGCGGCATAAATAAACATAAATCGTTAGATAATTCCATAAATTCATGTGTCGCTGCCTGTATCTCTTCTTCTGTCATAGCTGAGAATAACTCTTGCACTAACTCTGTTATATTATACTCTTTCCCTGTGCTTGGTGCCTCCAATATTCTATCTTCACCAGGCTCTAACTCTGGTAATCCTATCCTTGGCGATGTGTATAAGTTGCTATACGCTTCCCACGGATGTGCATACGTTCCAGAACCGGCCAAAAATACTCCTCCTACCATATGGTCTGGTCCATTTAAATAACTCCACACTGTCCCACTTTCCATCGGTGCATATTTTATATCAAAGCCAAACTCTTGTAGCATAGTAGACATAGCTTCTGCTGTTAGCATAAATGTTGGCCATGAATTTATAGTCGCTATTTCAATTTGCACTACCTCAGAATTCTCATTTTGCCACTTACCTTGCGCATTTCTACTCCACCCTATAGATTCTAACAATCTTTCCGCTTCATCAGGGTTGTAGCTATAATCAGTTAAACTATCATAAAATTTTTCATCAGCATACGTATCAATTAAACTCGGCACTAATCCCGTGTTTTTAGTATCGCTTAAAAAGCTACCTGGCTCTGCAATTTGTATTAAAATCTCTCTATCTGTAGCTAAAACCATAGCTTTTCTAACTTCTGGTATGCTAACTGGATACTTCCCTGCATTAAATGCATAGCCTATTTGAGACATTTCTGGTACATATATTTTTCTCATAGTAGTTGCATATCTTCTATCCACCTGCTCAGACATATCAGGAGACAATCCACCGTTTTCTAAAGTGTACTGCTCTTCTAATACAGAAGTAGCAAAGGCTTCTGCGCTACCTGCTCTTAACCCTCTTATAGTATCAAACGCCACATCCATTCTATAATGCGGATTTTTCTCAAACATCACCTCAGATGTTGTTACGTTTTTAATCATATACGGACCACTTGCCGCCACCTCAGTCGCATCTGGTTTATATTCTAGCAACCTATTATTTAAATCCGCAAGCAACGTATTTCCATCTTCAGTCATTTTATAACTTCCAGTAGCTTCATTAATTACTCTATAATTATCTGCGATATTTTTATATTCTTGTGCATACTCTCCGTACACAGCACTTGGCGACATAATCGGTAAAGTAAATGCAATATTTAACAATAGCGGACTCTCTAATACATACTCCACCTTTACTGTTAAATCATCCACTTTCTCAATGCTTGTTGCATAACTCCAAAACGCACTCTTCCCTACATTCACATAATAATTAGTTATTACATCCTCAGCAGTAAGCGCTGTTCCGTCGCTCCACTTTAATCCATCTTTTAACTTTAGCGTTAACGTCGTTCCTTCCATCTCATACGACTCTAACAAGCTCGGCTTAAAAGTCTTTTCTGGTAGCGGCGAATAATCACATAAATAATCATACACTAACGGCTGTATCGACCATCCTATCCCTGCTGTATCATACGGATTTCCATTAAACGCTGGTGGTGGTTGTATATCTATTAACGTAGTTAACACCTTACTAGTGTTAATATTATCACTCTCTAACTTAAACTCAGTATTAGCCAAAACTGGTGGCGCACTATCCACCGTACTATTATGGCAACCTACTAATCCTAGTGTCACCACCAATCCTAATGCCCATAATCTCATACCACACTCTCCCTTCTTACCTCACACTATATATCATCTCTTACAATTCTCTTATGCCTCTCATCCACAGCAAATGCTTCCGCATATTCTCTCCTTACATCAATTCCTCTTAATCTTTTAAGTAATGAATAATACTCCTTGTACGGATAAGAACTGCTGTTTAACGCAAACCAATGATGATTTATCGCCTTATCCCACAACTCATATGCTTCTTTAGTCACACCCACATATAAATATGGTTTAAACCCAGTTGGGTCCTCCCAATTTTCCGCATAATATGGCCCTCCTGCATAATGCGCTGGCAAATCCCTCTCTATAGAAGCAAGCCCCGCATAAAACTGCGACTTATTCACAATATCATGAGTTAACGCATGGTCTTTATGCATACTGCTACTCCAATGCGTAATTAGCACATTAGGCTTATACTTTCGTATTAAATCGCACAGCTCCCACTTTACATCCTCGCTATCTGGCAACTCACCATCAGTATGCCTTAGCACCTCTGCACAACCCCCAAGCTCCTTCGCAAATTTGTTAGCCTCATCTATCTTTTGCTCTCTATACTCAGAAACACTCATACCTGCCGGATTTCCTCTTTCCCCTCCCGTCAAAGCCACTGTCACTATCTTATCACCTTTTATAGCCGCACCTGCCAGCACACCTCCTGCGGTTAACTCCATATCTCCCACATGTCCACCAACTGCCATTATAGTTCTCATAAGTCCCATCGCCTTTCTACTTTCTCATAACTTGCCACACCTTAACAATCTTAAAACCTGCTGACTCATAAATTCTACCTGCAGGATTATTATCCCCAGTAAATAAACTCATATACGTTGCCCCTTGCTGTGCAAGTCGTGAACATAGCTCGCCAAACAGAGCCTTTCCTGCCCCATACTTTCTATACTCAGAATGCACTCCAATCCCTATAAAACTTCCTCTTCCATTATCCATCACCTTTAACGGCCCTGTAAATCCACACACCTTATTACCATCCACAACAACCAAAACAGGCTCCGTTGCTTCTTTTATACCTTCTTCCCACAACTTATTCCCTAAATCCACAAACAGCTCATCTAATCCTGTGTGCTTGTCTTTATCCAAATAGTCTATCTTAAGACCATTTTGCTCCAATTTAGTCATATCCACTTTATCATTTGTTATATGTTTATAATAAGTATTTTGCGCCAACACATCCTTATATCCCATATTTTTAAAGAATATATAAGCACCACTTGCCACATCCACCCCTGGCGCATTTGGATGTTCATCGCCCGCAGTCCCTGGTATAATCCACTCCAAATTAGCTGGATTAAAAAAGCTACACTCATATTTATCGCTCGGATACTTCTGCTCTATAAAACTTAGCAACTGGGTTGCTATCCGCTTTCTTCTATACTCCTTATTCACTGCTACAAAAGTTATATAGAACACATTATCCTTTTTAACACCACTTACAAATCCAACAAATTGTCCTTGTTCGTAATATTCATATAGCGTATCAAATAACCGCGAAAACTTTTCTAAATCCAATTTTTTATATTCAAGGCCATCATATTCAATAACATCGTTATATAATGCCAATGCATTCTCATACTCTTTTGCTTTTAGAATCATTATTCTCCCTCCTATTAATCCACCTTATAAGCATCATACTCATACCCACCACAAAACTATTAATAATCACAATCAAGCTATACACCACAACAGCTTCCATACTACCCCTGCTAATCACCATACCTATAACAGCCATTACCACAAAAACTATACCCACACTGCCTATACCATATAAATATTTTTCTAATTGTCTCAAAAAATCATTCACCCTCCAGTCTTTAACCCTTTAGCAATCTCCTTCGCATGATGACAAGACACCTCTCCACACGCTCCTCCACTCTCATCCACATATGGTAACAACTTAGGCTCCTCAGTCTCACACACCCCATCTGCATATGGGCACCTAGGATTAAACTTACACCCTTGCGGTAAACTAAGTAAACTCGGCATATCTAGCGACTTAAGCGGCAACGTATGTGCAAAATCACTTCGCCTATCTGGGTCCGCCTCTGGCACCGCGCTTATTAACGCCTGAGTATACGGATGCTTCGGATTCTCTATAGTCCTTTGAATTTGTCCCGTCTCAATCTGTCTCCCAAGATACATCACCACAATTCTACCGTGCGATGCTATATATCTGGCAGTCCCCAAATCATGAGTAATATACACAAACGAAATCCCATGCCTCTCATTCATCCTAGTCATTAAATCTAGCAGCGATATTCTAAGCGATACATCCACCATAGATACTGGCTCATCTGCCACAATTAACTTTGGCTTCATCGATAACGCTCTTGCCAGCAATATTCTCTGTCTTTGCCCTCCGCTTAACTGATGTGGATATTTCTCCAAGAAATGTTCTGGTGGTGTTAATCCCACTTCTCTTAAATTATCTTCTAACACACCCACAGCTTCTTTATGACCCTTCACCAACTTATGATGAAACAACGGCACTGACAGCGAATGGTATATAGTTTTGTTAGGATTTAGCGCCGCATAAGAATCCTGATGCACCATCTGCACACCTAATCTATACTGTTTAAACTCATTCCCTTTTAAAGACTCAACATCCTTACCTTCAAACAATATCTTTCCTCTCGTTGGTTTATGCACCCCAACCATCACCTTACCTAGCGTAGTCTTCCCACTACCGCTCTCTCCTATTACTGCAACAATCTCCCCTGCCTCAATAACCATATTCGCATTAACAACTGCTCCTATCGTTCCTTTACCTTTTCCACTCTCAAACTCCATATCCACGTCGTGTAGCTCCATTAATGCCATAACTTCCTCCTCCGTTACCCATTATTTTAATGACATAATTTACATACTTCCTGATACTTATAACACCTTGACAACTGCCCAGTCTTAGTCTCATACATAACGTCCGTTAGCTCTTTGCTTCCCTCACAATTTCCGTCCAAATGCACCTGGCACCGTGGCGAAAATCTACATATAGCTGGCAATTGTAACATATTCGGTGGATACCCTGGTATCGCCTTTCTTTTACTTACGTCATCTTTTAACGACGGAATAGCATTCATCAGCCCATACGTATACGGATGCTTCGGACTCTTAAATACCTCCTCCACCTTACCATACTCCACCAACTGCCCAGCATACATTACTCCTATCCTATCTACTACCGACCCTATAATTGATACATCATGGGTCAAAAAAATCATCGTTATCCCTCTTTCATGATGAATCTTCTTTAAAATATCTATTATATACCACTGTGTTATTACATCCAAAGCAGTTGTTGGCTCATCTAATATAATAATATCTGGCTCTAAAATTAAACTTAACGCGATAATAGTCCTCTGTTTCATACCACCACTTAATTGATGCGGATAGCTAGTTAACACTCTTTCCTCCAGCCTTACCTGATTTAAAATCACCTTAGCCTTTTCCATCACTTCTTCCTCAGATAAATCCGGATTATGCGCCCATGCAGTCTCCAAAAAATGCTCCTTAACCAACAAAGATGGGTTCAACACATTCTGCGCCGCCTGAAACACAGTTGCTATCGAACTCCATCTATACTTCGTATACCCCCCTGCATCTAATTTTAACAAGTCCACAGCTTCCCCACTTAAAGGATAGTAATATATTTCTCCACCTACAATTTTACCTGGCGGTTTTATAGTCTGCAATATCCCAGATGCCATAGTAGACTTACCGCTTCCGCTCTCCCCGATAATGCCTACTATATCACCTCGATATATCGTCATACTAACATCATCACAAGCTCTTAACGCTCCGCTTGGCGTTTGAAACTCAATACATAAATTTTTAATTTCCAAAATTGGCTTTGCTTCCATACTCCCCTTCCTTTCTAATAAACTATTATTTACAAACCATCCCGCTAAAGAGAGTACCTCTAAGAGCACTCCCTCTAGGACAGAGGCTAAACTAACTTCTTAACCTTGGGTTTAACGCATCATCTAGTCCAGTCGCAAATAAATAACAACCAAACTGGAATAAAACTATACTAATTACTGGCGCTAAGAAATATACCATAGAACTAGAGCCTAACAACGCTCCTGTTTGAGACAATGAAATTTGTATCATCATTCCCCAGTGATTTCCCTGAAACGGCACCAATCCTAAATACATCAAACCAACGCTTGCTAATATTGCGCCTTTCATTATAGCTATAAAGTTAACTGCTATATAAGATACAATATTAGGCAAAATATCATTTACAACAATATTAAGATGACTTAATCCCATAAGCTTGCTAGCTTCAATAAAATCCTTATGCTTAATTAACAACACCTGCGAGCGAATAGCTTTAGCTAGTCCTGCCCACGACCATAAACTTAACACTAGGCCAAATGTTAACTGATTTTCTATTTCTATAACCATCGATAATATCATAGTCACAGGAAAACTTGGTATTGTTAATATTATACTCGTTATAGTCATTAAAACCGTATCAATCTTTCCGCCCAAAAGGCCTGCTGTTATCCCTACTAAACATGCAAATGTTAATGCAAAAACTGCTGCATACGCTGCCACTAACAACACATCTCTAGCCCCTAATATCAACTGCGTCAACGTATCCTTACCCGCAAAGTCCGTCCCTAACCAATGCTCACTAGACGGCGCTTGTAGCCTATTTAAATAATCAGACTTAGGTGGGTCTAACACTATAGGTCCAACAATTGCAGTTAGCAAAAATAATGCTAAAATAATTAATCCCCAACGAGACATCTTATTACGCCACATTATAGAAAAAAAAGATTTAATTCCATCTTGCTTCATAAGCTCCCCCCTTTACGCTCCTCTTAATCTCGGATTTAATATTTGATATAAAAACTCAGCTAATAAACTTGATAAAACCACCATTACAATAATAATTAAAAACATACCTTGCATCAATGGAAAGTCTCTTCTGCTAATAGCAATACTTAAATAATATCCTACTCCTGGATATAAAAACAAATTCTCTATTAATGGAGAGCCTCCAAACATTAGCCCAAACGAAACAGCTAAACTAGTTACCATAGGCAACATAGCATTACGCCCTAAATAGTGCACCAATATTCTTCGCCTATGCAATCCTCTTACCTCTGCATATGTCATATAATCCTCACCTAGCACAGTTAACGAGTTCGCCTTCATAGCCACTGTCCAACTAGCCACTGTAGTTATAAAATACGCCATAACTGGCAAAATCGCATGTCTTATTACATCAGCAATAAACGGCGCATTAAACCCTACAGTTACACTAGAACTATACGCCCCTTTAGATGGCAATATCCCAAGAGATACCGCAAATATAAACACTAAAATATACGCCACTATATAATCAGGTATAGACCCAAATATCGACTGATAAGCCGTAACTGCCACATTCAACGCTCGCTTCCTTTTCCATGCTACATATATACCAATTAGCACCCCTACCGTAAAAGACAACAGCAGTGATACACTAAGAATTAACATAGTCCATGGCAAAGCTCCTCCTACAATCTCCGTCACCGGCTTTTTATACGCTAACGAATACCCTAAGTCACCGCTTACTATCCCTGCCACATACTCCACAAACCTCTCATGTAATGGTTGCGACGGGTCATAGTTTAATGTCGCTATAGCTCTTTGATATGCCACATCATATGGTAGTGCTTCTGCTCGCACAATCTCTTGCGCCAAAATGTCCACTGGGTCTCCTGGCATCGACTGTATAACTATAAACACAATAATTAACGATACCACCATAGTAAATAATGCCATTCCTAATCTTTTCCACATACACTCCACTCCTTTCTTTTTTATAAGTCCTTTATATAAAAGCCTTAAAAAAAATTAAAAAAGGGTACAAGCTTCAATCGCTAATTTCCCCTATGCACTTTACTCAACTTCCCCTAAAGCCTTCGCAACATACCCGTCGGCTTTTAATAACTTAATTCTAGCTTCTGTTTCTGTACAATCTAACTTTATCATAACTATCGCTGTTTTCACATGATAATCACAAGTTTGTAACACAGTCTGCGCCTCGCTACGGTCTGCATCTGTCACCTGCATAACTAGCCTAATCGCCCTATCATACAACTTCTCATTGCTAGGCTGCATATCTACCATACAATTCTTATACACCTTACCTGCTTTTATCATACTAGCAGTACTTAGCATATTTAAAACCATCTTCTGTGCACTACCCGATTTCATCCTAGTAGAACCTTGCACTACCTCCGGACCCACCACAGGAGCTATCGTTATATCACACACCCCATGAAGCTGCGTCCTCATATTATTACAAACACCAATAGTAGTAGCATTCTTATCATTAGCGCGCGCTATCGCCCCTAACACATACTGAGTCCGCCCACTAGCTGTTATTCCTACTACCACATCATTCTCTTTTATATTTAGACTATCAATTAACGCCACACCATCGGTAAAGCTATCCTCAGCTCCTTCCACCGCATGGCGTAGTGCTACATCCCCCCCTGCAATAAACCCTTGCACACAATCTACCCCATAAGTAGGCTTACACTCAGATGCATCTAGCACACCAAGTCGTCCGCTAGTCCCTGCCCCTACGTATATCAATCTGCCACCATGTTTAAAAGCAGCTGCTATATAATCTACCGCTTTAGCCACATCTCTAAGCTCTCTTTCCACCGCTAATGCAATTAACCTATCTTCTCTATTTATCATTCTTACTATCTCTAAAGTATCTTCTCTATCAATACTTGATGTCGCTGCATTATTAGTCTCAGTCGCCAAACTGTCTAACTTTAAATCTTTAACTTCATCTTGCATATAATTCACTCCCTAACTATTACATGTCACTCACTTGCTTTACAATATCAGCTCTTTGCTCATGCGTTAGCGCACTACCTTTAAATATTTCCATAGCCCACAGAACCGCACCTACTGCTGGGGGCACTTCTAACACCACATACTTAACATCTTTATCAGTAAGCCTTAATACATGACCCTTAAAAGCATCGCGCAGTACATCAGACTTAGGTTTAGTCCACACCGAACCGGCTAAAATCACAGTAAGCTGATTGCCAAACTCCAAATTATTTACACACCCAACTACAGAATGTGCTAATGAATTACTTACATAATCCACAATTTCTAACGCCACCTCATCACCTTTTTGCGCATAATCAAATACTAACTTCACATACGGCGTATGCGATATAGCTTTTCCATATATCCCTGAAATAGCATCCAAAAATTCATCCTTATTCTCTAACTTAAGCAACTTAATAACCTCTTCAGTAAACTCAGTCTTCTTCTCACATCTATAAATGCTACTATACGCACGTTTAACTGACAACCTAGTTATAAAAGCTCCTCCAGCCTCATCTCCTGTAATATCTCCTATACCACCCACCTGCAGCCGATTACCTCTACCATCAATCCCCACAGTAACCGTTCCAGTCCCATTAATAGAACAAACGCCTGTCCCATCCTCACTACCAACTTTAATGCCTAAAAACCCATCATTATCCACAACCAACTTACCAAACCCAAACTGGCTAAGCTGTGCCACAAGAGCATCCTTTTGTTGCTTAGTATCCACTCCTGCAAGCCCACATACCGCCACATCAATATCTTTATACTTCGCTCCATCTAAAAGTACATCCAAATTCTCTTTTATCACTCTATATGAACCGCTAAAGCCATCCACCAATCTCTCATGCGAACACGTTCCAGCCCTTATATGATTTTTTAATTTGCCTTCATTAGTAAATAAAAAATAATCTGTTTTACTGTTTCCTCCATCTATTCCTAATATCATAATGGACTCCTTTCAAATTATACTAGACCCGTCCTAATTATATTGTTCTAATTAGATTGTGTCATTACCATGTAAGTTATGCACATTCACCTTGGCTTATGATGTGAATTTTTGGTAATTAATATACATGATTATCCAAAAGAATTTCCTTCCTACACACTAAAATTAGACTAAAACTAAACCTAACTACGTATACTATAAAGCAAGTTATAGCAACTAAAAGGGGGACATAAAATGGATTTAGCCGTCATAATTCCAAGTCTAATCACACTATTTACATTAATGATAATAGGTTATATATGCGGAAAAATTGGATTTTCAAATCCAGAATTTACAAGCCAATTAAGCGCATTACTACTAAGAGCAATATTACCAATCAAAATATTTTGCTCCATAGTACAACCATTTGAACTGTCAATGTTACTAAACAGTTTACTCATCTTTATACTCCAACTCGCTATATATATACTATCTCATATAATAGCGCTAGGAATAACAAAAGTAGCCAAAGTACAAAGCGATGTAAAAGGAATTTGGCTATACGCTTTAACATTTCCAAATGCTTCATTTATGGGCTTTCCCATATTACTGGCACTACTTGGGGCCGATGGACTATTTTACGGCAGCATAGCCAATATAGCTTTTAACATATACTCCTTTAGCGCAGGGATATATATGTATATGACAGATAAAAAACATAGCATAAATCTTAAAGACTTAGCAAAAATAATATACACAAATCCAGTAAATATAGCAGTTGCGCTAGGCTTAATATTTTTTATATTTAGTATACCAATTCCAGATATGCTTTCAGACTCACTTAACTCATTTGGTGATATGACAACACCTTTATCAATGTTTATACTAGGTGCAATCCTATCTACCACATCAATCCGAGCAGCTGTAACATCAAAAAATGCATATATAATAAACGCTTTTAGATTAATTATACTACCTTTAATATTTGGTTTATTATTATTACCACTACCAATAGACTTAATTTTAAAGCAAGTTTTAGTAACAATAGTCGCAATGCCAACCGCTACATTAACTTTAATATTTGCACAAAAATATAATGCAAACACCCAGTTTGCTGCCACAACATTATTCATTAGCAACGTTTTATGTATAGGTACAATACCGTTATTATTAATATTATTATTTTAAACACAAAAAAAGGCCCAAGACTTAAGAAAAGTCTAAAGGCCTTTTTTTTATAGATAATCTGCTAAAGTATTTACAACAATTTGAGAAGTTGCTTGAAGCGCAGCTTGGTAAACCATTAACTGTGAATTATACTCAATGAAAACTTCCTCTAAATCAACGTCCTCAGTATTAGATAACAACTCCGTAAACGTAACCTTCTCATCTACAGTACGACTAAGAGTAAACTCAAGACGCATTTGACGGCTACCACTATCAGCTTGCATCTCAGATAACTCAGTCATAACAGCATCCATATCATCAAGTAAAGCTGAAATCGCCTCAGAATCATTATCAGAAATCGCTTGCGTAATATCACTAAGCAAAGACTCAAACCCAGCTAACATCTCTGGAACACCAGTTTGATTAATCTCAAGCTGCGTGTTAGTACCAATCTCATACTTAATATCATGATTTGCAGTGTGACCCGCAACTGATGGATTAATCGTTCCCTTTGGAACAGTAGTACCAGCTGGGATAGTAGTGCCAGTTGGGATAATAGTATTTTCTGGCAAAGTAGTACCGGCTGGGATAGTAGTACCAGCTAAAACAGTATCTCCTGCTGCATACGATAAACCGTTAATAGTCATATCCTTAGTTACAACCATATCCTCAGAAAGTGTAATCTGCCCTGATAACTCCATATCTTCAGATAACTTCATATCTGTTGCAAGAGTAACATCTTGGCTAAGCTCCGTAGCTTTTTCCAAATAAACAGGCTGGTCAGTTTTAAAACCAGAAAAAACATATCTACCAGCATAAGAAACATTAGCCTCTTGCTTTAACTGCTCCCCTAACTGCTCAATATCAGACAAAATCTTCTCACGGTCTTCTTGAGTTAACGTACCATTCGCCGCTTGAGTTAAGCGAGTACGAACCTCAGTCATAATACCATTCATATTTTTAAGTGCCCCATCAGAAACTTCCATCCATGATAACGCATCTTCAATGTTAGTTTGATACTGGCTAATTTGATTAACATCAATTTTAAGCTTTAACGATTTACCTGCAATAATAGGGTCATCAGAAGGAGTTTGAATTTTTTTAAGCGTACTCATTTGAGCAAATATATCATTCATACTCTTCATATTGCTATTTAAATTATTTACAGTGTTAAGTTGCATCATTCCATTAGTTATTCTCATAATTAATCCCCTCTCCTACCAAGCGCCTAATTTATTTATAGTAATATCATATATACCGTCCATAGTCTGCATAATCTTAGCAGCCATTTGATAAGCCTGATTGTATTTAACCATATTCATAAATTCCTCAGTAGTATCAACCTGAGAAGTAGACAAACGTTGGTTTTCAATAGTTAATCTAACATTAGATTGAGTATTATAATACATATCCGCTTCTTGTGTGTTAATCGCTAATTGTGAAAATATCGCAATCATAGAATCTGAAGGTGAACCTTGTGCAAACATATCTTTATTATTAAGTTGGCCAAATAAATCTGCAAGTAAATCATTATTACCTGGATTTGGATTAACTGTATTAGAACTATCGTCAACATCTATTACATGCTCATAGTTAGTTCTAAAGTTATATGCACTTAAATCAAGCTCGTATGAAATACTGAAATTAGCTGCTGTCATATTTGCATAATCAAAATCTGGGTCACTCGGCTGCATAATATTACCAGCAGCATCTGTATAAGAAAACATATATTGAGGTGGGTCCATTTGACCGCCGTTACCATCGCTATTATAAATTTCATTTAAGCTTTGTGAAAAAGTTCTAACGTACTCATCCAATCTATCTATATAATACGGAATACCATTGTAATCAGGAGAACCCGCACCATCACGCATATCAAGCGCACCTCCCAATTGGCCCGAAAGATTAGAACTCATCATATCAAATGGCTGACCGTCTGACCACACAACATCATATAATCCTGCCGCATCCCCTTCGTTTAACACATCTGTTCTAAGCTCTAACTCAAACGTTCTACGACTTAAATGGTTTACTAAAGTTTGCCCATCAGTTTTTACCACAAACTGTAACTCAGTATTACCATCAGATTTTAAAACTTCCTTTTCTTCAACTTCCACATTAATTAATTGAGATAACTCATCTACGCATAAATCCCTTTGGTCTCTTAATGCATTCGCTGTATCACCGCGCATCTCTTGGTAATAAATTTGTTCATTTAAGCTTTGAATACGTGCTGTTAACATATTTATTTCTTCCACTATAGTTTTCACTTCAAAGTTTAAGTCACTTTGGAATTCTGTAAACTTGGTAGAAACGTTGTTATAGTATTGTGTAAAGTTAAGCATCATTTGTTTTGTTGATGAAGCATTCTCTACTGCTGTTGGGTCTTTACTAAAATCATCTATAGCATTAAACATATCAGTTAAAATTTTCGTAAAACCATCATCGCTAGGCTCATTAAAAACCCCTTCAAGTAAAGATGATTGTTGTAATTTAACCTCGTACTCTCCGTAACTTGCACTCTGCGTCCACAGCTTTTGGTCTAAAAATATATCTCTAACCCTGCTAACGCCAGTAGTTGTAACACCCATACCAATCATACCAGTACCAAATCCACTAAGAGGGGTACTAGCTTGTTGCCCCACTACCTGTCTTGAGTACCCCGTAGTATTCATATTAGCAATATTGTTTGATGTCACTGAAAGTCCTTGTTGTGCTGCAAATAAACCAGAAGATGCTATATTAAGTTCTGAAAAAGCCATATTATTTCCCTCCTAAAATCGATTAAAAGTAATTAGATTCTTGTCAGCTATTTATAACTCTCTTTAGTTTATTTCGTGTACATCTTGCGTTCATTACATCTGGTTAATAACTTTATCTAACATACCGTCCATTATAGTCATTACCCTTGATGCCGCATTATAAGCATATTGGTATTTCATCATAGTAGAAAGCTCTTCATCTTGAGATACATTAGACCGTGCCCATCTCTCATTAGCTAAACTGTCTACAACATCATACTTCTCTTGTGATCGACTAGCATATTCATAACCATCCTGTCCCAATTCAGTTACAAACTCAGCGTAAAAATCTTGGAAGTTTACTAACTTTGCATACGGTGCGTTCGGGTCTTCTACTATATTTCCGTCATCATCATACTCCGCATACCACATTCTCTTAGAACTCCACGACTCCAACATATCTTGCACTTTACTATTATCACCATTGTTACCAGTTTCTGTTACAGTACCAAGCTTATTATAACCACCATCAGCTAATAGCGCCGGGTTAACCTGGATATTATCAATAGTTAAATATTCTTTAATGTTTTCATGATACTCAAGCATAGCCTCATTATACGCTGCTATATCCGCTGCTGTTGGGTCATCTGGTAATACTGGCGCTGTTACTGTACCACTATTAATAGGTACAAACATAGGTTCTCCAACTAACCCTTCATGTACACCTATTCCTTCCCCATTTAGTGTATCATTAATACTAGAAACTATTTCCGTTAACAAAACATTAAGTTTCATCTGCATTTCAGGAATAATGTAACTATTTCCACTAACATCAACACTATATCTATCATCAATAGTTACATCCGCCCATGTCGTATCCTCATCTGCGGCACTTGGCCCACGTGATAATAAAAGTGCTTTTAAAGACCCTTGGTCATTACCCATTTCCGAGTTAACCACTTGAGAACTCGCGCTATCTGGGTCAGTAAAGTTAAATACATCAGCTTGTGTATCCGCCCACACTGGCTTTACATAAGGACTCATAGGCTCTGTTTGTGCTAAACCAATCTCTGTAACAAACCCTTGTTTAACTAATATTCTGTTATTAGATTTTATTACTACAGTGTTATCTGATAGCTCATAATAATCTATATCCATATAGCCTGATAGCTCATCTAGCAACACATTTCTTGCATCTCTATAATCATTGGCATTATCTCCGCCAATTTCTGATAGTGATATTAAAGTATTTAAATTGTCAATATCTGCTGTAATTTCATTAATTCTATTAACTGAGTTTATGATTTGTGAATTAAGGTTATCTTGATAGGATTTTAAACTGTCTTGGATGTGATTTATGCGTTGTACCATAACGGATGCACTTTGGATAAATGCCATTCTTTCTTCTACCCCAGATGGGTTTGTGGATAACTTTTGTGCCTGTGACCAAAAGCTTTCAAAAACTTGGCTTAGTGCTTCTCCGTAAGGCTCGTCTAGTATAGCTTCTATTTCTAAAGAAGTGGAACTTTGTACCTGATAAAATGCTAATACTGAGTTTTCCGTTCTGTATCTTGCATCAGCAAATTCATCTCTAATTTGTCGTATTTCAGTATTGGATACCCCTATACCCTTTTGCATAAAGGAACCGCCGTTGCTAGTACCTACGTTTAAGTACGCCGTATCATGTTGTAGTAATTGTTGTCTTGTATAACCTACAGTATTAACATTAGCCAAGTTGTGTGAAGTTACTGATAAACCTGTTTGGCTTGTTTTAAGACCTGATGCTGCGGTAAATAACCCTGACATTGACATATGCTCTTCTCTCCTTTTTGTGTTCTTGCTCCCCGTTTATTATAATCGCCTACAAAAAATTAAAAATTATTGCTTTGCATCAAAAACTCGTATAGCGTCAACATTTTGTTGATAACCCGGTCTGCTATAATTTGCTTCTATACCTGCAAGTTGTGTCGTTTGTATCGCGTTTAGTGTAAACTCAACAAATTCAAGAGATTGCTCTATTAGTGTTTGGTTGTGAATATTCTTCTTTTTTAACTTATTTATTATATCGACAAGTTCCTCTCGTAACTTAACAAGTTTTTTACTAATTTCTAGTTCTTCACCCATTTTTGTTACAATTTTCGTCAATGTTAAATCTTCGTAAGCTAGCCCTGTTACGGTAGCTACGTCTTTAAACAGCGTATCTCGCTTTTTATCTAAAAGACGTACCCGACCCACGAACTCTTCTTCTCTTAAACTAACTTCTTTAAGAAAATCAACATCTTTATCAACTAACGCTCTTGTTTTATACGTTGCTAAAGTATATAGTCCATCGTAACATTCTTTTTGCTCTTCTAAAACATCCACTATTTCAGTTATTAAACTCGCCATATATACCCCCTAAATAAACATTTGGTTGAATATTGCTTCGCTTACATCTCTAGCGCTAACATCATATGTTCCGCTATCAATTTGCGCTTTTAATTCATTCACTCTATCCATTCTGGCTTCTGGCGTATCTTGTACTGCTTTGTATGCAGCTCCTCTTACTAAAGCTTCATCTGAAAACTGTGCTTCATCTACTAATCCCGCTTTTAACTCTGGTTGCTTATATGCTGAAGTTACTGGTGTATTGTAAATTTGATTTACTTGGTCTACACTTCCTATTCTCATATGGGGTACCTCCTTTGCTAATTTCTTTTCTTATCCTCTTATTATATATATCGGTGTCTTCTACATAATCTTTAATAAAATTACGCTTTAGGCTTATCCTAAAGCGTAGAAATTTTTTCCACTACTCTCAAAGCTATACAGGTATTGCGTTTGCACTATCGTTTTCGCTACTAAAATTTTAGCGTCTATTATGCATTCTTATACCTTCGCTTTTCATAGGTGCTTCTTCAGCTTCTTTTTTAGCACCGCCTCCGCTTACTTCTTTAAACGAATCCGCCGTTTCTTTTTGGCAATCATCACATACACGTCCATGTTGTATTCTAACTCCACAAACATCACATGTAATTTTAATTGGCGAGTCTGATGTTAACTCAATTCTTCCAGACCTAATAAAGCCTTCAATTAATTTAGGCGAAATGTTAAGCGCTTCACTAAGCATTTTAATATCCGTATGTGGATAATCATATAAATAATCTTTAATGTCTTTAATTAATGACTCATGATTTAATTTACATCTAGAACAGTATACTGGCCCTGATGTGTATTGAAATAATGTTCTACAATCTCTACATTTTTTTAGTTCCATAAATCTTACTCCTTATACTATTTGGGCCTACGCCCTGCATATTACGAAAACATATACCAATTCAATATCATACCCCTTTTTTTTAAGGGCATTAATACATTCTCTTACAGTACTTCCTGTTGTATATATGTCGTCTACAATTGCGACTCTACGGATACAACTACTTTGTATATCGGTAAAATTTGGATTAACCCTAATAGCATCTTTAGTATTTTCTTTACGTTCTGCGGCAGATAGCCTATATAGCTCTGTAGTATTTTTAGTTCTTTCAAGCATATCTACCATAGGTACCCCTACTAGATTAGATAACTCTTGTGCTAAATCGCAAGCCTGATTAAAGCCACGGGTTGTTAAACGTTTCTTATGAACGGGAACGGGGATAAGAGCATCAATATTATTAAATACTTCTTTATCAAAGTGCTCAGCCATAAGGTTTGCATATCCTTTAGAGAATTTCCTAACTCCACTATATTTCCACCGGGCTATGGATTTAGGTACTCCTCCTTTATATTGTAGCAATCCTTTAACTGCGTCAATGTCATCAGGTAATTTACTGCATTCTTGGCATGGCAGTTCTAAGCTACCACACCTAGGGCATTGGTGGTATACTACTATTTTGTCTGTACATCTTAAACATAAATATTTATCTTCAATTAACTTTCCACATAGAATGCATTTGTTTGGAAATATCAATTGTTTCACCAATCTACTTACATTATATGTCACTACAAAATCTTTTATCATATACAACCAACCCCTTAAAATTATTATCACCCAGTTTAAACCAAAAAATTCCCTTAACCTAATTTTTTTAAGGTTAAAGGAATGGTTATATTAGTCTTGGTCCATGTGCTAACTGCCTCTTAAGACTAGAAAATCTTTCAATAGGTTTATTATTATCTACCATCTTATAAACAGTCTCTATAATGCCTACTATAACTACTATCTTTCTAGCTCGTGTAACAGCAGTATATAATAAATTCCTACTAAGTAGCATAGGTGGTCCGCTATGGATAGGAATAACAACAACAGGGTATTCGCTGCCCTGCGATTTATGAATAGTAATTGCATAGGCAAGGTCTAGTTCATCTAGTTGATTAAATTCATATTCTACAGCTTTCATATCATCAAATAGTACTGTAACAATTTCCCGCTCTTTATCCACGCCTAATATAACTCCACAATCTCCATTAAATACCCCAAGCCCCTCATCTATAGGTAAGCCTGTTCTGCTGTATACTTTCCATACAGTGCTATAGTTATTTTTAATTTGCATAACTTTATCGCCAGTTCTAAATATAGTGTGTCTATATTCATACTCATCTTTGTCGCTAGTTGCTGGGTTAATAGATTGTTGTAACACTTTATTTAGCTCTACTATCCCTAGCACTCCCTTTTTCATAGGAGCTAACACTTGGATGTCTTTTTTTATATTTATTTCTTGATACTTAGGAAGCCTATCTAAAATTAAATCTACAATAGTATCTTTTACGTCATCAAGATTTGCTCTCTTTATAAGGAAGAAATCCGTATTGTCTTCATTAGACGTAGGGTACTCACCTTTATTAATTTTATGAGCATTTCTAACTATAGCACTTTGATTTGCTTGCCTAAAAATTTGCGTAAGCTCTATAACTGGAATTCTTCTACTTGCAATAATATCTTTAAGCACATTTCCAGCTCCAACAGATGGCAATTGGTCTACATCGCCAATAAGCACTATGCGTTGCCCCACTGCTACTGCCTTTAATAACGAGCCCATTAGCAATACATCCACCATAGACATCTCATCTACAATTAAAACGTCTGTATCTAATGGATTATCTTCATTTCTGCAAAAAAACTGCGTCCCTCCACCTTCTAGAACCCTATGGATAGTTTGAGCTAGCACATTAGTAGCCTCACTCAACCTTTTGGCCGCTCGGCCTGTAGGAGCAGCTAATAAAAATTTATCGCCATACTTATTTAGCATATGAATTAGAGCATTAGTAATAGTAGTCTTACCCGTGCCCGGCCCCCCAGTTATAACAGTGACCCCATTTTGCAAAGCTTGGCGTATTGCCTCTTTTTGCTCTTTAACTAATTCAATTTCTAGCTCTAGCTCAGTTAGCAATATTTCCGCCTCAAAATTTAAATGCCTTTTTGCATTGTAACCAGTAGCTACATCTAGTAGCTTAAATGCGATATTTTCTTCGGTGTGATATAAAACAGATAAAAACACTACTTCTACACCATCATAAGTTTTTATAATAATTTGCCTACTAAGACTAAGCTCCTCAAGAGAGTTTTCTATTAACACAGCTTCTACACCAAGAAGAGATATACATTCATTAAATAGCAGATATTTTGGCAAATATGTGTTACCACGCTGGCTAGTTCGATTTAATACAAAAAATATACCAGACTTAATTCGGTTACCATCATTAACATCTATACCCATCTCTCTAGCTATTTCATCAGCGCGTTTAAACCCTATACCAAAAATATCACGTGCTAATTTATATGGGTTATCTTGTATAATGGCAATTGTATTTTGCTTATATTTTTCAAAAATTTTAATAGCATATGTTGAAGTAATGCCATATCCTTGCAAAAAAATCATAGCTTCTCTAAGCTCATACTGTTTATGATACTGCTCACTAATTTGCATAGCTTTCATTTTACTTATACCAACAATAGTGGATAATATAACAGGGTCATTTTCAATTATATTAAGAGTATCAAGACCAAACTTAGTAACAATCTTATTGGCAGTCCTAGCACCAATACCCTTAATGACACCAGAAGCTAAATAGCGCTCAATCCCTTTAATTGATTTAGGCGCATTTTTAATAAACTTATCCACCTTAAGCTGTTTACCATAAACGTTATGAGTAGTCCAACTACCCGACACCTGAACTTCCTCGCCAGGGTAAATACCAGGCAGTTGACCTACACAACATGTTTCATTTTCGTCCGTTAATATAATACATACTGTATAACCATTGTGACTATCTTGATATATAATATTCTCAACAACGCCATCTATAACAATTTGTTCGTCCATAGATTAATCCTTTTCCTAATTAGCCGGCAACAACAGTCCGAGTAAATCGAATACAAATAACAGCAATTCATTCATATCTTTGTCCTCATTCTAATCTAAATTTGGAAGAGTTTCTTCTTTAAATAATTATTTGATAATTTTAAAAGAGTTTCTTCCTTATAAGGAGTATAGTCTAAATTAGAGAATCTCATACAACGCACAAACAAAAATATTCAGATTTTGTTGTCTAATAAGTATTAGGCTTAACGCTTCCCAATAAGCCTAGTTAAGTGAATATCAATATGCTCATCATCATAATCAATAGAAGCCTCATCTACCATAGTTCCCACAATAGCAAGCCCTTCCTCACACTCTGATTCGCCAGTTAACGCCCAATAGTATTCTTCCATCTCATGCGCTCTAGGGTAACTTAAATACTGCTTTAGCCTTCTAACCGCTTTCTCACTCTTTTTCAGCTTTTTAGCCGAAGCTGTAATTACAATTCTATCTTTATACGTAAAAATATTAACCTTTACCTCCTGTGCTTGAAACTCAAGAAAAAACGTAGTAATTTCGTCCACCATTTTAGCCACTTTTTTAATTTCACGCTTCATTATCATCTTTCCTTTCATAAACAAGAGGGGCTAAACCCCTCTCTTAATCTAAACCTTTTTCACGTTTAAAAGCCTCCATCATCGGCACTAATAACATAGCTATAATCCCAGCCGCAAAGCCGTTATTGTATAGCATCATACCACCATGTAAGCTGCCAAGATTAAGTACTAGAAACATATGCAACATACCAACCGAAATACCACGCCACGTACCAAATTCACCTGCAATAGGTGCTAGCCCCGTACTAAATAGCGCTGTCATAATAAGAGTTGTGGAACTAACTGGCTCTTTAAGTAAAAGCGAAGCTAGAGTAACACCTATCATAATAGGAAAACTATTTTTAAGATGTTTACCAAATGCACTAAAGCCTATAACACTAAAAATAGCTGCCAGAACGGGTCCATTAAACTGCCCTCCCATAACGATAACAACCAATATGGACATTAGCCCTAAGACTCCCATATTAATAATAGTTAAAGGGAACCCCACCTGCTGAACAAAGTCTGTCATAACACGTCCGGAGTAGTTAAAAATATCCCGAAACCCTTCAAAACTCCTATTATTTAATTTATACCCAATAATGATAAGAGCTAGACAATAAACTATCATTATTATCATAGGCAATAATGTACTATCGGTATAAATTATGGACAAAGCTTCTGGTTTCAACCCTACTCCAGATATAACAGCATATACAATAATACCAACAAATCCACATGCAAATCCCATATTATATAAACTATAACCAGAGTGAGCGGTCATAACATGCGAAGAAATTGTAGGCATTATAAATCCAACTGCTGTACCTGCAACTATCATTAGTATTAATCCAACATAGTACGGGTATACCTCTATGCTAGTTAGTGTGCTACATAGCGGGCTTAGTGCTGTTGAGAGCATGTTAATGATAACTACAGTTTTATACTGCTTATTGTGATACTTACAATACAACAGTCCACCTAAATAAAATGGGCCAGTATTATATATATTCTTGCCCATTAAAGCAAATCCCCCAACTAAAAATAATGCACCTATAATAATTCCGTTTGGTTTAAGTTCTAGCTTATATAGCAATAAGATATTAGCATACATTAATATAGCTGAATTAATGAGCGCTGGACCAATCCCTGCTATTTCAAAATAATCTGTAATTAATATGTTACTAGCTAGACGTATTTGTTTAAATCCATTTATAAATCCTTGTGGACTAGAAATAATAATCCCTACTATTAGAAATATAGTAGGTAAGATTAGTAAAACTTTATACATATCCACCGTTTTTACTTTTGGTACTTTAGTTTCTAATACAAACTTAAACTCAGACTTCTTAATCGTCTCCGACTTTTTAATAGTTTCCATTTCTTTTCTCCTCCCTTATAAATAAAAATAATGCTTTTGCTATATCTTATGTATTCCACTCTCCCTTTCTATTGTATACTATTTCTATACACAAAAAAAGCTTTTTTATTCCGCAAATATGAATTTTTTATTTAATTTCTTTATAATTTTCATATATTTATATGCTTTAGCTAGTGGATTAGCTGATTTTTTGTTTAGTTTTTATAACAGCAGAAAAAAAAGGGCTTAACCAGCCCCCTTTTCAAGTTAGTTATTTATAGCTTTTTTTAAAACTTCTACTTTATCTGTCTGTTCCCATGGCACATCTAAATCATCACGGCCAAAGTGCCCATAAGCTGCTGTAGCTTTATATATCGGTCTACGTAGGTTAAGCATATCGATAATACCTTGAGGAGTTAAATCAAAATGCTCATTTACAATTTCAACTAACCTATCATCACTTACAACACCTGTTCCTTCTGTATTAATTAATATAGCTACAGGTTTAGCTACACCAATAGCGTAGGCAAGCTCGATTTCGCATCTAGAAGCAAGGCCTGCTGCAACTATATTTTTTGCAACGTATCTAGCAGCATACGCACCAGAACGGTCAACTTTAGTTGGGTCTTTGCCAGAAAAAGCACCACCGCCATGGCGAGAATAGCCGCCATAAGTGTCCACAATAATTTTACGCCCAGTTAACCCAGCATCACCAACTGGCCCACCTATTACAAACCTGCCTGTAGGGTTAATATAATACTTAGTATTCTCATCTAGCAAACTATCATCTATTACATATTTTATAACATGCTCCATAATATCTGATTTAATTTGCTCCTGAGAAATTTCTTCGGAATGCTGAGTAGAAACTACTACCGCAACTACCTTAACTGGCTTATAGTTATCATACTCAACTGTAACCTGAGTTTTGCCATCTGGTCTTAAATAAGGTAACAGACCATTTTTTCTAACTTCAGCTAAACGCTTAGACAATTTATGAGATAGAGAAATTGGCATAGGCATAAGTTCCTTAGTTTCCGTGCAAGCAAATCCAAACATCATCCCTTGGTCACCTGCCCCAGTAGCCTCCTCATCTGCCATATCGCCACTTCTAGCCTCTAAAGCCTTATCCACGCCTTGAGCAATATCTGGTGACTGCTCATCTAGCGCCACCATAACGCCACATGTATTCCCATCAAAGCCGTACTCTGGAGCATTGTAGCCGATTTCATTAATAGTAGTTCTAGCAATTTTATTAATATCTACGTAACAGTCTGTAGTAATTTCGCCCATTACTAATACAAGTCCTGTAGTTACCGCAGTCTCACATGCCACTCTAGCCATAGGGTCTTTAGCGTATATTGCATCTAATACCGCATCAGAAATTTGGTCGGCAATCTTATCTGGATGCCCCTCTGTTACTGATTCCGAAGTAAAATATCTTCTTGCCATTGTTAAACTCCTCCTCGAAAATATAATATTTTTAGTGTTCCCATATTTTTGCAAATTACTTATATAAACTTTCTAATTTCCTCTAGCATTTCATCTATTGTTTTATCAGCTGTATCTATTACAATTTCAGCATTTAACGGAGCTTCATAAGGGCTTGAAATGCCTGTAAAGTTTTTTATCTCCCCATTTATAGCTTTTTTATATAAATTTTTAGTATCACGCCTAATGCATTCATCTAAAGATGTTGATACGTAAATCTCTACAAAGCCTTCCCCAATAATAGCTCTTGCATTATCTCGGTCTTTAGCAAATGGAGAAATAGCGGCTACTAAAACGATTAAACCAGCATCATTCATAAGTTTAGCAGTTTCTGCAATACGGCGAATATTCTCCACCCTATCTTCCTCACTAAACCCTAAATTATTATTTAAACCCATACGAACATTATCGCCATCAAGTAGCATTGTATGTTTAAGTTCCGAAACTAACATTTTTTCTAAAGCATTAGCGATAGTAGATTTACCAGAGCCTGAAAGGCCTGTAAACCACAATGTCATAGGGGTTTGGTTTTTCTGATTAGCTCTAACCTCGCGCGTTATATCTAGATTTTGCCACGTTAAATTATCTGAACGAAATAGCGGATAGCTAATAACGCCACATGCTGCAGTTGCGTTTGTAACTCGGTTTATTAATATAAATCTGCCTAAATCTTTTGCTGTTTCAAATTTGTCTAAAACTACTTTTTCAGATAGTGAAATATCGCAATTTATAATATCATTTTTGTGCGCTTGTTTTTGCAGAATATGCTCACCAGAATTAATGTCCACACAATAATGGATTTTTATAACTGTAGCCTGAGTGACTTTAGTACCAATCTTTAAAAGTAAAGTTCTACCTATAACAAGTTCCTCATCATCAGTCCAAAGCAAATCAGCCCTAAATAACCGATATGATGATATGCTTTTATCCTTAGTAATAATACATCCTCGCGAACAATCCACTTCTCTATCCAAAACTATAGTAACGGCCTGTCCTGCGCTTATATTATCAGTTTCTATATTGGTATTTAACAGCTGCTTAACGTTAGCCTTCTCACGCATAGGCAAAATAATGACCTCATCACCTAAAGCTAAACTACCTTGAGCCACCTGGCCTTGAAACCCTCTAAAATCAACGTTAGGCCGGCATGCACGCGAAACAGTCATAATAAAAGATTTATTCTCCTCCACACAAGATGTATCCACGCGCTCTAAATACGGCAGCAGCGCATCTTTAGTATACCAAGGCATTGCAACCGAACATGTAGTAATATTATCCCCCTCAGTTGCTGAAACTGGGATTACAATAATACTATCATAACGATACAGTTGCATTAGTTCATGAATATGATTAGAAATTGTATTAAAACGTGCCTCATCATAATCAATTAAATCCATCTTATTTATAGCAAAAACAAAATGAGATATTCCCATCAAACTACAAATACGAATATGACGCTTAGTTTGAGTTAAAATCCCCTTTGTAGCATCGACCAAAATAATAGCTAAATCAGCAAACGAAGCACCTACAGCCATATTTCTGGTGTACTGCTCATGGCCGGGAGTATCTGCTACAATAAAGCTACGATTAGAGGTATTAAAATAGCGATAAGCTACATCAATAGTAATCCCCTGCTCACGCTCAGCCATAAGCCCATCTAAAAGCAGCGAATAATCAATTCCACTACTGCGACTACCTAGCTTACTATCTAAGATTAATGAATTTTGTTGGTCCGCAAATATCAGCTTAGCTTCATATAACATATGGCCAATTAATGTAGATTTACCATCATCCACACTTCCACAAGTAATAAATTTTAACAATCCATTCATCTAAAAATAACCCTCCCTTTTACGACGCTCCATACTGCCCCTAGCTTCATAATCAATCACGCGACTCGTACGCTCAGACGATACAGCACCTAAAGTTTCCATAACAATATCATCTAACGTATCAGCGACCGATTCCACCGCTCCAGTTAACGGATAGCAACCTAAAGTACGAAAGCGAACACTTTTCATCTGTAACTCTTCATCATCATTTAACTTAAGTCTATCATCATCCACCATAATAATGTTCCCACCACGACTAATAACAGGGCGAGGCTTTGCAAAGTATAGCGGAACAATTTCTATTTTTTCACGTAATATATATTGCCAAACATCACACTCACGCCAGTTTGAAATAGGGAATACTCTCATACTCTCACCTTTTTTTATAAAGGTGTTATATAAATTCCAAAGCTCTGGCCTTTGATTTTTAGGGTCCCATGAATGGTCTTCATTTCTAAACGAAAAAATTCGCTCCTTAGCACGAGACATCTCTTCATCACGTCTACCACCACCAAATGCTGCGTCAAACCCATATTTATTTAATGCCGCTTTTAACGCTTCAGTTTTCATTATATCTGTATATGCGCTGCCATGGTCAAACGGATTAATATTTTTCTCTAACCCTTCTGGACTAGTGTAGACTAGCAACTCAAGCCCCAGCTTCTGTGTCACGCGGTCTCTAAACTCTATCATTTCTTTAAATTTCCATGTAGTATCAATATGCAGCAGCGGAAACGGAGGCTTTTCTGGGTAAAACGCTTTCATTGCTAAATGCAACATTACTGAGCTATCTTTGCCTATAGAGTATAGCATAACTGGCTTTTGGCTTTCTGCTATTACTTCTCTCATTATATATATCGCTTCTGCTTCTAATTTATCTAGATGTGTCACTGTGTAACCCCTCCTTATTTGGTTGTCTTTTTAAGTATAATCATATTGACGTTAATCTATGCATAAAAATAACCCACAGCTATTATCTGCAGGTTATTTTATACGCATCTCTATTATATTACACCTCTTTGCTTTAGCGTCTCTAAAATGCATCTAACTGCTTCTACAGAAAGCTCTAACTCTTCTGCGATTTGCAGTGGTGTATATTGCAATTTTTTATACAGCAGCTCTACTTTTCCTTCATAATTACCTTCTTCGCGACCTTCCTCATGTCCAATCTCTATTCCAATCCCTATACCTTCTTCGCGACCTTCCTCGCGACCTTCCTCGCGACCTTCCATTCTACTTCTATCTATTGAACTAATATTATCTGCTAACATACTTGAATACTCCTTTTCTTGCATTATACTATAAACGGTTTTACAGATACTGCTGCTTGCCGGCACTCTTAAGTTTATCAATCACAACCTTAACATCCGACGTACTAGCCTTATCACATATTAAAATCACATCATCACAATCCACCACAACCAAATCTGCCACACCAACCATAGCAATTAGCCTATCCCCACCACAGACTATGCTTGCGCTAACACCGCACGTTACTACATTCCCACTAATCACATTAGCGCAACTATCCGTTTGATTAATCCTCTCAAGCGCCAACCAACTACCCACATCATCCCATCCAAACGCTCCCACTATTGTAAAAATATTATCCGAACGCTCCATTATACCATAATCTATAGACTCCGCCTTAAACATACTATACTGCTTAGCCAAAACATCTGCCTCATTATCAGTGCCGATACTATCCAAAATTAACTCCATCCCTTTATATATATCAGGTAGCAACACCATAAATTTCTCCCATATAGTAGAAAGCTTCCATATAAACATACCGCTATTCCACAAATACTCCCCTGTTGCTAAATACTCCTTCGCTAACTCTAAATCTGGCTTCTCCACAAACTTCTCCACTTTATATATATTATCACTCGCGGCCTTAAATTTTATATAACCGTATCCTGTCTCCGCATACGATGGCACTATCCCTATAGTTACTATATTAGCCTCCTCCGTAGCCTTCTCTATAGCTGCTTTTAACGTCTTCTCATATATCTGCTTATTTTTAACCAAATGGTCCGCTGGCAACGTTAGCACCACTGCTTCAGCATTTTTCTTCTTTATATAAGCCGCTGCAACCGCTATACATGGCGCTGTATTTTTTCCTTCAGGCTCTAATATAATATTTTCTTTTGGCACATCGGGTAACTGCGCCGTTATTATATTTTCATATTGCTTATTCGTTACTACATATATATCCTCTAACTTAACTATACTTGCAACCCTATCTACCGTCTCTTGTATCATCGTTTGATTAGTGTTAGTTAACTTTAAAAACTGCTTTGGCAACCCACTTCTACTCTTTGGCCAAAATCGTTCCCCTTTTCCTCCTGCCATTATTATTGCAGTTACTTTTAGTTTATTTTCCATTTATATTTACTCCTTTTTTTTATATTAAAAAAGGGCCTAAGCCCGTTGTTTTATATTATATTCTTTTTATTATTAACTATATAAAAACCTTTATCATTTAGTGAATTTTCTCTATTATAAGTCATCTTCGTTCCATCCATTTGCCTAAAAATACCGCCAGCCTCTTCTACTATACATTGCATAGCTGCCGTATCCCATTCCATCGTTGGGTTATGTCTATAATAAATTTCTGCATCCCCTTTTGCTATTAAACAACCTTTTAGTGAACTTCCCATTTTCACTAAATTTGTTAAGTCATACTTTTCTATTAACTGCTCCATCTGTTCGCAGCCATGTGAGCTACTCATTACTACTCTAACTTTCGTTAAATCCGTTTCATCGCTTACTGTTATTTTTTGTGCTGGTTTACGTACCTCTTTATAATAACTGCCGTTTCGTTTAGTCGCAAAGTACAGCTCTTTTGTTACAGGAACGTATATCACTCCTAATATTGTCTTGTTATTTTGGGCTAATGCTATATTTACGGTAAACTGCCCATTTCTTTTAATAAACTCTTTCGTTCCGTCTAATGGGTCTACTATAAAACAATTTTCATTAGCTAACCTTGTTTTATCATCTCTACCTTCTTCTGTTAATATTGCATATTCGGGGTATTTTTCAGCTAATGCTTGTGTTATGATTTCATTCGATATTTTATCTGCTTGTGTTAGCGGCGTGTTATCGCTTTTGTATTCAATTTGTTGCGGCATATTATATATTTCCATAATCGCCTCCCCTGCTTTCACCGCTATTTCACAACATATTTGTTCTATTTGTTTTATATCCATTTTAAATTTCCTTCCTTAATATATGAGTTTTAGTTTTAAGATAAGGCTAGCCTAATAATTGCAACACTTGATACGGTTGCTTATTAGGCTAGTCCTGCTGCGCTATTTATTCTCTGTCCTATTGCTAGTTTGTTATAACCATGGGTTTTTGTAGTCTTCTTTTATATGTGGTCTCCATCGTGCTTTAAATTTTTCTATATCCGCTTCACTATAGAAGTGGTGCACATATGGTGCGTCAAAGCATGCATCGAAGTATTCTTGCGTGATGATTATTTCTTTTTTCGCGCGTTTATATGATTCTGCGTATGATTTTTCTTCCCCTATATTGCCATTAA
>MDJM01000012.1:32862-82397 GCA_001994995.1 Candidatus Parepulonipiscium sp. PG-Nuni2H_MBin01
ATATCTTCACCAAAACTAGTTGCTCCCCATAATACTATTTTTTTGTTTTTATAAAACTCTATTTGTTTAGTTAAGTCAGCGTCTTTATCAGTCATAGTTTACCTCATTTTAAATATTTTTAGGCTAATTTATAGCCATGGGTTTTTGTAGTCTTCTTTTATATGTGGTCTCCATCGTGCTTTAAATTTTTCTATATCTGCTTCGCTATAGAAGTGGTGCACATATGGTGCATCGAAGCATGCATCGAAATATTCTTGCGTGATGATTATTTCTTTTTTCGCGCGTTTATATGATTCTGCGTATGATTTTTCTTCCCCGATATTACCGTTAACTAGCTCTGTAAATGGTTGTCCCTCCCCTCTTGATGTTGCAAATTCTGATAACTCTGGAATTATATCGTTTAGCTTTTCTAGCTGGTATACAAATATTTCTAGACGACCTTCTTTTATTATTGTGTACCCTTTTTCTTTGTCAAATGGGTATGCTGTTATATTTAGTATATCTTCTGCAAAGTTTTCTAGAAATGTTGTTATGTTTGGTTTATAGAGGCTATTGTTTGCTAATGTGTTGTTAGCTACTGTTAAATCAAAGAATGCTTGGCTATTGAATTCTGTGGTGTAGAACGTATCTTTTAGCTGCTTAATTGCTTCTTCTGGGGTTTTATCTGAGTTATTTATATAGGCAATAAATTGGCCTAACCATTTATTATTTTTATTGATACACATATGAAGGTTTAATCTTTCATATGTGTTAGATAAATGCTGACTTAAGGGGTCTCTAACTGCTGTTATTACTTTTATAATAGGATCAGTCAATAAATCTATTTCAAACCTTTTACTAGAATGACAAATATTAACATAATTAACTTTACTTGCAGATAAAGTACGATTTAAAGTATGATCCCCTGTCTTAGGCGGTAAGCACAGCAATACTAAATTTGTAGGATTATTATCTATAGCCTCCAACATATCTAGATTCCATTTACATTGTTCTCTTTTTGCCCATAATTTTTGTTTAGATACATACCATGTTAATGTACTTGTATTTAACTCGTGTAATATATTTAAAGGAATCAATTGTAAATTTAACCAAGTATTTTGTGCAATAATATAGCCTGTAATCCCCATATTGTCCAACTGTTTACTTACTTCGTTAATACTAGATAATGATTCATTAGCAATAATAACCAATATATCATTATTTCCTATATATAACTCCTCCAACTCCTTTGGGGATATTATAAGTATTCCTTCTACGTTGGTACCCCATTTTACTTTATTATTATCACAACATGCTAGTATATCTATATTAAATTGTCTAAATAATGTTATAATTTCTATGCAAAAATCATTTGCTCCCCATAATACTATTTTTTTATTTTTATACAAATTCATCTGTTTAGTTAAGTCAGTGTCTTTACCAGTCATAGTTTACCTCATTTTAAATATTTGTAGGCTAATTTATAGCCCTGGGTTTTTGTAGTTTCGTTTTATATGTGATTTCCATCGTGCTTTAAATTTTTCTATTTTAGGTGCTCGCTCTATCTTATCAATTATTTAGCTATATTAGTATTTCTAAATACCACTTATATGTTTTTTCAATACCTTCTATTAAATCCACCTTATGATACCAACCTAAATCATGCAATTTAGACACATCAAGCAACTTTCTAGGAGTTCCATCTGGCTTACTAACATCAAACACAAGTTCACCGCTATAACCAACAACATTCTTTATAATCTCAGCTAGTTGCCTTATAGACACTTCAACGCCAGTACCAATATTTAAAAAGTTGGCTGCATCATAATTCTCCATAATACATATACAAGCTTCAGCCATATCCTTTACATAAAGAAACTCCCTTAAAGGCTCCCCAGAACCCCACACTTCAACAGTAGGGCTATTATTTAACTTAGCCTCATGTATCTTTCTTAATAAAGCAGGTAACACATGCGAACTTTCTAAATCAAAATTATCATTAGGCCCATATAAATTAGTGGGCATAACACTTATAAAATTTGCGCCATACTGCCTATTATAAAACTCACACATCTTTAGTCCAGCAATTTTAGCAATAGCATAAGCCTCATTAGTTGGTTCCAACTCACCTGTAAGTAAATATTCTTCAGCCATAGGTTGAGGACACATTTTTGGATATATACATGAGCTACCAAGAAACAATAATTTTTTCACACCAGACTTATAGGCAGCATCAATTACATTACATTGTATCTGTAAATTATTCATTATAAATTCAGCAGGATAAGTATTATTCGCCTGAATTCCACCAACATGAGCTGCTGCAAGAAATATATATTGAGGTTTTTCTTCCATAAAAAAATCCAATACAGCTGATTGATTTCGCAAATCTAATTCGTTCCTAGTCATAGTGATTATATTTGTATATCCTTGCTCTTGTAAGCACTCCAATATATGCGAACCTACAAGACCTCGATGTCCTGCTACATAAATTTTACCTTCCAAATAATACCCTCCCTTCCTATGATTTTAAATATTCCTCTATACTTAATCCTAAAATTTCTTTTAGATCGCTATCAACCATCATATACACCAATTGTTCAAAGTCAACCTTACGTACCCAATTTAGTTCTTTCTCTGCTTTTGTACAATCGCCCCATAGCATATCAACTTCAGTCGGTCTAAAATATCTTGGATTTATATCCACCAATAGTTTTCCAGTAGATTTATCGTATCCTTTTTCATCTACTCCTATACCCGTCCATTCTATTTCAATTCCTAGTTTATTAAATGCGCTCTCTACAAATTCACGTACTGTATGAGTTTCATTACTTGCGATAACATAATCTCTAGGCTTATCCTGCTGCAACATAAGCCACATAGCTTCTACATAATCTCCAGCAAATCCCCAATCACGTTTTGCATCCATATTTCCTAGCGATAATTTTTCCTGATTACCTGCCAATATATTTGCAACTGCACGTGTAATTTTCCTTGTTACAAACGTTTCTCCACGTCTTGGAGATTCATGGTTAAATAAAATTCCATTACATGCATAAAGATTATATGCTTCTCTGTAATTTACCGTAATCCAGTAGGCATATAATTTTGCTACGCCATATGGGCTTTTTGGGTAAAATGGAGTTAATTCATTTTGTGGAGCTGTCTCTGGAAGTCCTCCAAATAGCTCTGAAGTTGAAGCTTGATAGAACTTACAGTTGATTTTAGATTCTCTTATAGCATCCAATAATCTTAGTGTTCCAATCCCTGTAGTCTCTGCTGTATATTCAGGTACTTCAAATGATACAGCCACATGGGATTGTGCTGCTAAGTTATAAATTTCATCTGGTTTTATTCGTTCAACTAGTCTATTTAGATTACTAGAATCCGTTAAGTCTCCATAATGAAGAAATAATGTTTTATTGCCTATAGACTTATCTTCAAATAGGTGATCTATTCTATTTGTACTAATTTGGCTATGGCGACGAATTATTCCATGTACTTCATATCCTTTAGTTAAAAGAAATTCTGTTAAGTAAGAACCGTCTTGCCCTGTTATTCCTGTTATTAATGCTTTTTTCATTTACTATATTCTCCTTAGATAAAACTTAACATTATACTTTTATTACATCTAATATACCTTTTGCTAAAAACGCTGCTCTTTGACTTTCCTTAGATATTCTTCCACGAACATACTTCTCAGTTCTACACCCCTGAATTAAAGACTGATCAAATATATTATACATAAAATTCTCTAAATTTAATCTAAGCTGTTTTTGGTTATCTAGTTGCATAGGAGAAAAACAAGGTTCTGTTATCATTTTAATAAATAAATCATCATTATTATCGATTCTTTTAACTACTTCTATAATCTCATCCATAGTATTATATTTATGACAATTAATAAAGGCGTTTTCATTAAATTCATTTGCTACGCAAGGATCTCCCCAATAAATAGGAATAGTTTTAGCTGCAAAAGCTTGCAATAACTTTTCAGTAGTATACCCTGGAGTAGTCGAGTTCTCACAAGCTATACTAAATTTATAGTTGCACTGGAAATTATATTTAGAATCGCTAAAATTATTATATCTATCTCCTATAGGTCCACCTATATTATTACGATGCCTTCCGCCTGAATCTACTTTTTTATAATTACTCAACCTATCAAAGAATTTATCTCTAAAAGGGTGTACACAGTTACCATTAGTATAAATAAAGTTACAAAAATTTGTTTTACTTTCTAAAAGAGTTTCATTATCTAAGTGTTTAACTAAAGCTAAATCATAGCCATTATAGCCAACATAATGTGGATATCTACAATATCTATCGCCAAAATTTATATAATGAAATCCAATTCCATAATCACATATATTAAAGTCTGGAACAACATTTTCTCCTGTATAAAAAATTTTAATACAATCATAACTTAAATGTTCCTTACCAAAAGGTCCATAAATAAGAAAGTCTGGCTCATTGCTTATAATTAAGTCATAGCGTTCTTTTAATTGGGTAAAAATAGGAAAATTATTCAGATCAAACATCCTAGAAAAATCTACAAATTTTAAATTAATTTTTTCTTTCATAGTGTATCCTCTTTTCTTTAATGGCAAAGTATTATTTATATTAACTATCCAAAATTTCTGCAATAAGCCACGTTCCTTTTAATATTCTGCCATCTACTGGCTTATAAAGTTTAAATGTATATCCTATATTCCAACTTTCTATAATAGGTTTTAATGAAAAAAAATCATTAATATTTGAAGAAATATTTAATAATATAATAGGCTGTTGCTTACATATCGTATTTTTAGCTCCTTCTAAAACCTTTAATTCATCTCCTCCAACATTTATCTTTACCAAACCTACTTCTATACTATGTGAACTAACATATTCATCTAGTGTAGAAACCCGCACATTTTCTATTTTATAATTATTAAAACCTCTATCCTCATCTGTCACCTCATTAATATGACCTGACGAATAATTTAAAATCTCCCCCCCTCCTTCATTCAAATTATCCAATGCCATATGTTCAGCAGTAACATTTTTTATATTATTTAACCTTATTGTGAGTTGTAATAAATCAAAGTTGCTCTTTACCGGTTCAAAAGTGTAAATTTGATTACTTTCTAGTTCATTAAAAATCAATATAGAATCTCCTATAAACCCCCCAATATCAATAATACTCTTACTCTTGACCTTATAAAGAGTCTTTACTTCTTTTAATCCATGGTGATAATAAAATACCGCCGAATCAAAATTATTACATGGCAGCTGGTAGTGTTTATATGCAAATAAATTTGGCTTAATTTCTATAATTTTATCCGAAAATTCATTTTTTAATTTTAAATATTGCTCTTGTTGGGTAATACAGTCTATATTTATATATTCGTTTACAAAGTGTTTAAATTTGGAAGCAGAACAGTTGTATACTCTTAATAATATATTATTTACCAGTTTTATAGATTCATCATCAAAGCCAGAAATAAAAATATAAAATTTTTCTATCCAATCTCGCTTTAATATAAATTGAGTAAATTGATGATTCAACATTGCTTCTGCTTTGCTATAAAAATATAATACTTTATTTTCCATACTGTACAAAACTCTATTACCTTTAATTTTCCATTTATCTTCTATTTTATTGTACTCTGTCATAGGAAAAATATTTAAAATAATATTATTCCTATCAAGCTCAGTCTGTATTTCATGCTGCATTTGAATAATAGTAGTGTAATTAGATGCAGCCAAGATAATACTGTAGACTTTACAGTTATTTTCTAAAATGTGGCTTTTATATTTAGATATATTAATAATAGGAACATCTCTTATTACATTTTTTGTCTCATCGTTACACATATTATTAGAAACAATAAAATACTTTATCCTATTCCTTAGTATGGAAGATAAAAAACTTTGTCCTAGCCCTCCTATACCATATATACTTACTGCGCTATTATCCATCTCTTGAGTAAAATCCTCTTCTGTGGTAAATACTTTTATCATACTTAAATCTCCATTTTGCTATTTGATTTTAAATTATTATATTTATTTGTAATACTGTATCCACATAATGATAACTATAATGTCTTAAATACAGTTTATATTCAGGCACTAATGATTTTACATACATGGGAAGCTCAAAAATATCTTGTGGTTTATGATATATACTAATAGCCAATTGTGGTTTATATTTTTTTATAATTTGTTTAGCTCCCATTAAAGCTTGCAATTCTGCTCCTTCAATATCCATCTTTATAAAAGTAACTTCTGTATCCCTTAAAACATTATCTAAACTATCTACATTTATAGTCCCCCCCTTTTTAGTATACAATAACAACATTTACATAAAACCATTTATATATACTAACTTATCATAGCTTCTTCTATGGTTTGTTTAAAAATACAATTTTCAGTCTTGACTAATATATTTTTGCCTCCCAATAACTTAAATATTTAAAACTACATAACACATCTTATCTTGATTTAACTTATCTTTTGCCTCTAAGCAAAACCTATTTAATATAAAAATATAATCCTTGTTATGTGAACACATATTGTAATTAAATACTGGCTTTCCTAAAAAACTATTATGTTGCAGTTCTAGTTCATCGTCTACAAAGCCTAATACTTTTTCTTCTATATTATATTCCACAAATATATCATAAGTTTTTTCTGCTGCTCTGCTAGTAGAATAGATATAATATCCGCTATACCTATTTGACTTAACTAACTCTCTAAACTTGCTAATTTCTATAATGGTATAATCAGACATAAAATAATCAGA
Organism: Candidatus Parepulonipiscium sp. PG-Nuni2H_MBin01; assembly: GCA_001994995.1. Taxonomy (GTDB): domain Bacteria; phylum Bacillota; class Clostridia; order Lachnospirales; family Cellulosilyticaceae; genus Parepulonipiscium; species Parepulonipiscium primum. Next base: position 39,629 of record MDJM01000012.1, read on the forward strand.
TATAGGATTTAACAATATACCTAACTTATAGTCAATAAGCAAATCAACATCCACACAATTAGCTACTTTTACTAATAATTCTCTTAACTCCACATTCCCCTGTTGTAAAGAGCTAAGTAAATGTAATTTAAGAATTTCATTTAACTCCTTTAAACAATTAGTGTGTAAAAACTTTAATTTTTCTGCCTTAGAAATCATTAAATTATCAGTCCAACACCTAACAGCATCATTAATTTGCTGGAAATCAAATTCATAATAATTATGACCCTTACGATAATAATAAGTATTCTCCGTTAAAGCATAAAATACCTTAGCGCAAACCATAACTTTCACTAAAAAAACAGGATCTTCTCCCCATTGATAATCTGGAAAACGAATGTTATTTAAGTTTAGAAAATCTAAAGAGTATATAAATCTAGTAAAGCCTCCATTACATTGAACATTTTTATATTCCATTAGTCCGCTCTGCTTAAAATAATTTAATTCATCTCTATTATTTCTAGGAACTCCATCTGCTGTAAGAAAATGCATACTTCCACCACATATAACTACATTATTATTAACAGCATTATCATACATATTCTTCAAAGTATTATTACTAGGATACTTATCATCACTATCCATAAAAGCAATAAATTCTCCTTTAGCAATATTTAAGCCAATATTTCTAGCTTTTGCCGCACCTTGATTCTCTTGATAAAATAATCTTATTCTGTTATCTTTTCCCTGATAGCCTTCTAAAATTTTTTGTGAGTTATCAGTAGAACCGTCATTAATACAAATCACTTCTATATTTTTTAATGTTTGTGATAATACACTATCTAAACATTCTTTTAAATACTTTTCTCTATTATAAATTGGAACTATAACAGAAATTTTTACACTCATTCCTATACTCCTTTACGGCTTATTTTCATTACTTGCTAAAGATAATGAATTAAATATTACTGGTAACCCAGTTTTACTATTCTTAACTATATCATATATAAGTTTAGCTGAGTCCATACTAGTAATTATAAAAATAGTATTATTATTCTTATTATAATGCTCATAACTAAATACCCTCTTATTAGCAAATAGTACTCCCTGCTTATCCGGATTATTATCAATAAAACCAACTATCTGCTTATCAAATCCTTTATCTACTAATAATTCACATACACGTTCACCAATTTCAGCGGCCCCCCAAATATATACATCCCCCCCGGCTACTTTTTAGTAAATCTGTAATCTCTTCAATATTCCAAGCTTTATAATCCATACTTCAACTCCCATTTTAAAATAGTTTTTCCTAAATTCTTAGACATATCGCGGTCAAATGAACATCTTCAATACAACGTAAATAGCATAAAATTCCAGTATTATTAGAAATAACATCATCAGTACTAATTACAAATAAAGCGTCATCTTCAATACATAATGTATAATTTAATATCGGTTTAATAGAAATTAAATTCCCTTATTTTTCAAGTCTCCCATCAATAAAATCAAATAATTTATCCTCTAATCCATGTTCCCTAAATACACTAGCCCACAATTGATTAACATTTATAGTAGTATCCTATAGCAATTTGGATTTTTCCAACTTACATCATAACTACATAATTCATTTTATCATGGTCTAATATAGTTATAAATTCTAGATGATAGGCTTTAACTATAAATAAAACATTATCTTTTTTGCAAGACGGATAATCATAATACATAGATTCTTCTTTGTATTTATCTACATTTTCCTTTATAAAACCCAATAGACTTTTAGATATATTATATGCTATTAAATTATCATATATTTCCTTACCTTCACCATTAAAGGTATATATATAATAACCTTCCACTTTACTTTTTTTTAATATATCCGCTAATTTTGCTATACTTACTATCTTTTTAGATACATCTGCGGAATAAGTAGTCAAATATAATATTCGTCTCCAGGTCCATTCGTCAAAACATTCCTTATTTAACCCATCATTGTCTATAGCGTTTTTAAAGTCCTGTGCCCATCTTGTAAGAAAAATTTTATTTACCTCATCTGTATTACATTTATATTTCCACATATAACTATTAAACATTCTATTATAAAAAAAAGTCTTCAAAACAATTTCTTCTCTAGGAAATTTATGCAAGTACGCTCTAATATACTTATACTCTTCACATATCCCTAGAGCATACTCTTTGGTTTTTATAACAGTTTGAGAATTCGGATTATCACGTCGCCACATATAGTAAGGTTTATTAACAAACATCATATTTCCACCATGTATTAAGACTTTAAAACAAAATCCTGCGTCTTGAAATCTTGATTTTTCATCTTCATTCCAAGTTATATTATACTTCCTTATATAATCAGTAGCATATATACCGGCCCAATGATAGGAAAAATACTGCATATTTGGCTCCATCAAAGGAAAAAATACTCTATCATAATGAAAATCTTCTTTTGCTGATTTGTGAAAGGTAAATATACGCTTACCATTTTCATGAATAAACGTATAATAATTACCTTTTATAACAACTAAATTATTTATTTTTGCTAAATTATATAAATCTTTATACATGTCTAGATCAACGTAATCATCAGCATCTACCGCCCCTATATATTCTCCTGTCGCTATATATATTCCTCTATTAGTTGCTCCACCTGTACCTAAATTCTTTTCATTTTCTATTATTATAATTCTATTATCTTTTAAAGCATAGTTTTTAACAATATTAAGAGTCCTATCTGTAGAAGCATCATCTACACAAATTATCTCTATTTCCTTAAGACTTTGATTTATAATTGAATCCAAGCATTCCTCGATATATAATTCACTATTATATAAGGGAATTATAATAGAGACTTTAGGTCGTATCCCTATTTTTTGCATAATGTTTTCCTTTCTTACGAAAATTATTTTTTACCTCTTATGTTTGTACTCTATTTTTTAAGCCTTTCTATATCCGAACAAGTTTGATTTAACACTGTATCAAGACACTCACGTAAATATTTAGAGCCATTATAAATTGGAATTATAACTGATACCTTAGGCTTAGATTCCATACTTTATACTCCTTTTTATTAGTGTATTTAAATTTGGACAATTACATATTTTCTATTATGTTCTGCCAACAGCATCTGAGCATTAGTAGCATGAGGGCTAAGCACAAATAAAATATTATCACCTAGCCTACACTGCTCATAAGGAATAACCAAATGACCAAATAACAGTTGCCCATGAAGCTCCGTTCTATTATCGACAAAACCAAGCATATTTGCACTTGAAGCGTACTCACGCAATATTCGGTAAGTTATATCGCCCATAGTACCAGCGGAAAAAATATAATATCCATCATACATATTATTATTCAACAAATTTATTAAATCATCCATCTCACAATCAATTGGATTATCGGCTAAAGCACTACGATAAACATTAGTAAAAGGTGAGAATTTTGCATAATCCCACCATAAATCACCTAAATAACAATTATTATATTTCCAAGGTTTCATTTTAAGAGCATAATGGACAATTATAGGAGACTCCAAAATCTCTTCCGATATAGAACCCTCAGTAATATAAATATAATGACTTTTTATTCTATTATCATATCCTGAAATAAAATATTTAGTAATCCAATTATATTTAAAAGGAAGTAATTTAATTTTATCTGCACAAGCTATATTAACTATATCTTGGTCATGGTGGAGGTATTCATTGCTAGCTAAAGCTAAAAATTGTTTATCCACACCATCCAAACGTATTTTATTTAGATTCATTACTAGCACACCACCATTAATATAATAATCTACAGTACTTAGATTTAATGTATTAATAAATCGTTCAGCCAGCAAACTTGCCTTTAAGTCTTTTACACCTGCTAAATAATACTCTTCCATATTTATATTAAATAAATCTGATAAGTCTTGTAAAACAATTATATCTGAATCCAAATAAATACACTTAGAATAATCCGCTAAAATCTCAGTAATAAGTAACCTGTAGTACGTGGAAGTAGAAACATAACTCTCTCCAATATAAGAGTTATCAAAAATGTCACCAACTATAACTAAGGTTATTTTCCCATTAGAGCATTCCAGATTTTTTATTAATGATTCATCTTCATTAGATAATTTGGAACCAAGTAATATATATATATCATAAAAAGTATTGGGGTTAGCATTTTTAAATAATGAAATAATAGCAACACTTGTAGGCCAAAGATAATTTTGGTCTGTAGCAAATACTATAGGTATTTTATTCATTCCCATAATCAAATCTCCCACTTTAAAATAGTTTTACCGAATTCCTTAGTTAAGTCAGAAGCAAAAGCAAAGTGAATATCAGCAACACAGCGAATGCGGCAAACCGAGCTAACAAGGCACTGCAAATAGCCAATAATATCATGATTGCAACGCAACAAATCCAGAACAGTGAAGTAATCAGAAAGAGAGCTACGACTGTTGCCGACTAGAAGCAAACCTTTCTCAAGAATAAGGCGGGTATTAACAGAAGGGGGGTCCTCAGAAACGCCCAATAAAGAGATACACCCCTCTGGATTAATAATATCAATAATCTGATTTAAAGCATATTTGCTGCCATTACCGCCGACGCATTCAAAAGCATGGTCGACTCTAATATTGCCCACTTCGCTAACTAAACAGATGTCATCAGCAAAAGTAAATAAATTTAGTTTTTCTCTAGTCAAGCCAAAAACAACAACCCTGCTGTCAGGGCACATTTTCTTTAAAAGCAAAGTCAAAATAAAGCCTAAATTTCCATCGCCCCATATTCCCAATATCCCTCTATTAGAATGGGACTTAGCTAAAAATCGCTTAATACTATGCACTGCCACCGACATAAGTTCAGTAAATGCTAAAGTTTCATTAGCTAAACCATTAGGAATAATAACCGCCCTATCCCTAGGTTGTGAAACTATATCTTGTAAAAAGCCATCATAGCCGCTAGATCTAAAAAAGTTTTCTGTCTTATAATTTTCCGCCACTATTTTATCATCAACATTTTGTAACAAAGGAACTAATATAACGTTTTGACCTACAGCTACATGTTGCAAAGGGTCATATACGACCGTGCCCATTGCCTCATGGATTAACGCCATAGGTAATTTTTTTTGTAGAACATCTGGTGGTCTATCGAAGTTATAATACCTTTGGTCTGATGCGCATATCGATAAATAAGTTGGGCGTACTAAAATGTTTTCCGTCGAAACATTCTCTTCGATAAAGGTTTCTTTAATATTCCCCTTCCCAATTAAACGGTATCTTTTGTTAATCATTTAAAATATTGCCTTTCTAATCCTAGTCATATATTACTAAAGCAGATTTTCCAGTATGCTATTTGCTAATATTAAATCATATGATGTTGTTACTTTAATATTGTAGCTTTCGCCAAATACTAATTTAACTACTTTATCTTTAATTACCATGATTTTAGCGGCATCGGTCAAAATCTCTTTTTCAGTCTCAGTCAATTTTAAATATGTTTGTTTAAATAATTTTATATTAAACGATTGTGGAGTTTGCCCTTGATACATATGCCCTCTAATAGGGATTTCAAAAATTTCGCTATTGTTTTTTGACATCACTATTGTATCAACAGCTGGTATTACTGTGTCAGCTGCGCCATATTGTTGCGCTGCTGTTATATTGTCTGCTATTATTCGGTAGCTTAGGAATGGTCTAACAGCGTCATGAGTTACTATTATATCTTCGTCGTTAATCCCATTATTTTGTTCTATCCATTCAATTCCGTTTACTAAAGACTCATTTCTTGTGGGTCCGCCTTCTATTACAGCTATATACTCCGCTTGGTATATATACTTTTTTATTAAATCTTTTGTGTTATTTATCCAGGCTTTTGGTACCACCACTATAATTTGGTCTATTTTATCATGCACCACAAATTGTTCGATTGTGTGAATAATAATAGGTTTACTACCAAGCTTCATAAATTGTTTTGGCACTTCAGTATTACCCATTCTAGAGCCTGTGCCACCTGCTAATATTTCTGCATATACCATATTATCACACCTTATCCCATACAACTAGTGGAGAGGCTTGCTTACAGTACAAATTATAGCAACCAGTAACAATGCAGTCATAGTTACTGCGGTCAACATGCATATCAGTACCAAAAACATAAGCAAGCCTAGAGTTAGCATTAAAGATGGGAATATATTTAGGCTCACAAATAATAGACAGAGTATCAAATCTATTAGCTAGCCAAAATTCATTAATAACCGAATTAAATAGATTGACATCTAGATTTTGTATAAGCAGTACATTGCGGCCGGGTGTAGCTTTATAAGCATATTGGGTATTAATTATATCATGGTTAAAAATATCTAGCACCATTCCGCTACGCCCTGGTGGGACGCTAACGCCACATAGCTCTAGAAAGGTTGGATAAAAGTCAACAGTCCGCATATTAGGCATAGCCGTATGTTTAATCTTATCGCCAGCAGCGATAAATAGGCCTTGGCATTCATGTGCAGCCGAGATAATACCACCGTTTTGAGCTTCTGAAACAATTAAGTCGCTATTAACCCAATAAGAAATATCCCGCCAGCCAAAAGCTTCTTTTTGAACGTCTATATCTGTATGGCTTAAGCAATCTGCAAAATTGCTCATTCCATGGTCTGACATAAATATAACGTTTTCTGGCATTAGCTTATCTATTAGCCTACCAACACAAGCATCTAGCTGTTCTAGCGCATCTAAAATTATAGCACTATCATAATCATACCCTTCAAAGTGGAATAACATATCAGTAGACCCCGTATATATCCACATTATATCTACGGGGTATTTGTGCTGAAATTGTGCCAAATTATTTTCCCAAAATGCTAGTGTATCAGTTATCCAGTTCATACCATCTTTGTAATAACCCGCTTTGCAAAAGTGTTTATTTAAAATCCCAATTTTATCATTAACATCGCCTAGCTGTTCAAAACTTCTTGGGCGTATTGGGTAATTTATTTCTCCAATTAATAAATCTTGCAAATGTTTATCCTTACCTACGAACTGGGGAGTTAAATAGCTGTCTTTTGGACAATCATCAAGAAAGTATTCATTTCTATCGCTAACTAGCATATAGCCATTTATATCAATACCCGGGGCAGTTGTTAGCGTATCCCAAATTCCCATTTTCAGATTTGTATTAGCCTCTATCACTTGCCAAAACGGTTGTTTGTCCATATAATCAAATATTGAAGCTATTATATATTCTGCTTTTTCATCATTTTGTGGTGCTATCCCTTTAGGCCTATTTTCTATAACACCATGCTCTTTTGGGGTTAACCCTGTGTATATTGATATCCAGTTGTCTATAGAGCTGTAACCATATGCATAAGCCCCATAACTTCCGCCTACACCTTTGTCCATTAGCCCTTTTAAGGTTGGCAGCTTATCTATATGTTTATAAACTAACCGTGGGTCTAATGCATCTATTCCAATAAAAAGTACCTTCATTATTTATTCCCCTTTAAACCCCAATTTTCTTTTCAATCAAATCAACTAACTGCCCCACATTTTTAAAGTTACTAATTTCATCCAAAGAAAATTTAATTCCCCAAAATCGCTCAACACATAAAATCAAATTTACTTGAGCCAAAGAATCCCAGTCGTCTACATCATCAGCGACTGAGGTTCTAGTAATTACTATATTATCATCATCAAAAACGTCCCTAAAAATGGTCTGTAACTGAGATAAAACTTCCATAAATACACCTACCTAACAATAGAAATGACTTTACATAAATCTTCAGCTGACGAAACATCAAACACCCATACGCCGCCGTAATTAGTAAAGCCTAAATTTTTATATAAATTAGCTACTATCTCATTTTTATCACTTGGCACATATTTGCCCGATATGGATGATAGTCCCATAGATTTAGCAATCGCCACTAGCTCATCAAACATAGCTAATTCAAACTCCCGCTTAAATACTCTACAACTCATTACCCACAACACTATTCTTAGCGAATCCTCTTTTACTTCAGCGATTATTGCGCTTACTATTCCATTATCTCCAAATTTATCCACTAGCTTACCATACAGTGTTATACACTTATCCGAGCTGGCAATTTGCTCGACTTCAGCTTCTCCATATCGTTTGTTCGTTAAGTTAAACTGGTTCGTCTTATTTATTAGCTGTGTTACTCTCACTATTACCGACGACTTAAACGGTTTTATTTCTGCTGACATATTTAAGCTTTTTAGATAATCTTTATAATTGACAAAAGAAGCTTCTGCTTGTTCTCTTTTAGTATTTGCTAGGTACATATCTGTTCTAGATAAATCGTCCGCTGTTATAGCTGTCACCTCAAAGTATCCTTGTTTATCTAAGTGTTGAGGGAAGTATATTATATCCTCAAAATACGGTACTGCTACAGCTGGGATATTCTCAGAGACTATATCTCTTTCTACTGGATTATCATCTATAAACACTACACTATCTGGATTTAAGTTTAGTTTATTTATTATCTTTTCCACATTGTAGTGTTTATCGTCCCAGTTTGCCTCTAAGCATACGAAGTCCGCAGGGCTAAGTAAAAAATCATCAGACATAATGCCTTGTAGTGCTACACTATAGTCATTTTTTGAACATACGTTTATAAGAACGCCTATATCTTTTAAGTTTAGCAAATATTTTTGCAACTCTCTATATGCTTCTCCCATAGGCGTGTCCATTGTCATATATATGCAGTCTAATCCAAAGTCTCCTATTATTCCACCCCATAGTGTATTGTCTAGGTCCGTTACTACTGCTTTTTTATTTTTGCCATAAATAGATTTGATTATATTGGCCACATTAAATCCTAGTGCTGGTATCGCTTCTATTGACATTGCGTATTTGTATAAATACCAGTATTTTGGGTCTAGCCATTTGGATAGCCCAAATTCACTAGCTAAATAGTCTATATCATTAACAAAAAAGTTAGGGTAAGTCTGTGCGTATTTATACATTCCTTGATTTAGTCTTGATATAAAGTTGGAAAATCCGCGGTAATCGCTAATATCCATATTGCCTAATAAACGATACGGAGGGCGTTCAAAATTATTTTGGATGATATAACAGTTATATGTCGCGAATATTTTATCCCACATTTCTTCAAATTTGCCAAGCTGTACTTTTAATAACGCATCAGCTTTTTCTTTTGTTTTTACTTGTTTATACGGTGTTAAATTTTTGCTAGTTGTATGAATGTATATTATTTCTGGCTCAAACTGTTTTAATTTTGGATTGTCAAACATCACATCTTCCCAGTATTGATTATACTCAGATTCGTAAAAGGTTGGCTTTATTGCATTTTTTAACAAAAATATTTCTAGCTGGTCTTTTACTTCTGCTGTCGTAGAACCTCCTAGAATTGCAACTCGTTTTTCGATCCAATTAACTGATTGCGCTAGTAATTTTTTCTTTAGTGACTTCTTCTTTTGTAATGTTTCTGATGCGTTAAGTGGATACAATTGACTCCCTCACTTTTTTATTAATATTATATTTGGCCTATCTTGGTCAGCATCTCCTTTGAATAAACATGCATTTGTGTCTGATGCATAGTATAGTTTTACGTTGCTTAGAACATATGGCTCAAAGTAGTTTGGTATAATGTTGGTGTAATCATTGTTTATAAAGCCTATGTCATTTAGCGTCTGTTGTTCTATCCCATGCTCATAAAAATCCATGTACTCTGCATTATAGTGCTGGAGTAATTGATTTAGTTGGTTAGATACTGTACCTAAATATTTTTGTTGGCCAATAAAATCTATTATACGTATAACATTTGCAGTTTTTATTGGAATTATTCGTAAAATTAGTAAAGAAATAACTTTTTTTTCTGCTGTTATACTATAGATTTTATAGTCATAAAATGGATAATTTATATATCTATATTTTATATAGTTTAAATCTTTTTGTAAGCCGTCTTGTTGTATTTGGTTATATTGTAGCTCACTTATAGTTTGTATTTGTGTTAGCGTAGATGTATCTTGTTTTTTTATTGGCAATATAGTTTTATTATTAATTTGCGGGATTGTATAATGAGTCATTTGCTCATTTAATCTATAGTAATGCTCCATTTGGCCTGTGTGGCAGTTAATAAATTCGTATGCTGGCCTAGTTCTAGGATGTATACCTACGCAACTTAATGAAGAGCCTAACGTTTTAAGATGTTCTAGCACTCTTAGACCGATTAGTTGGTCTTTGATTTTAGGATTTTTTACCCACATGGCTGCTAATATTGGGCTATCTGTTTTTTTATATTTAATATAACCTACAAGTGCGCCTATTTCATTATTTTCATCTTGGGCTATTATAAAATTTAGGCTATTATCTATAATGTATTGGTATGTGAATAGTTCATCGCTTGTTACTATGCAAGGTTGGCTGCCCCAGTAGTCATGTAGAAATTTTATTATTTTGGGTTTATGATAAAGTTGTGCATGTGTTATTGTATATTCCATTTATTGTTTCCTTTATTATAGTATTATAATTTAACATTTGAACAATCAAGTCGCCCTAATGTATATCTATCGCAGTTTTTAGTATAATCATTTTCATAGCATAAAAATGCATATTTTACACCTAAGTCTATTAATACATCTATAGTATCTTCATTATATTTACCACATGGATATGCTGCTGCTATTATATTTGTATTTGTTATTTTATCTAATATTTTTTTATTTAAATATAGCTCTTCATATTGTTCTATTTTAGTTAACCCATCCATATTAGTAGGATGGTTATGCGTATGCAGTCCTATTACATGTCCAGTTTGGCTTAGCTGCTGTATATCCTTTTCACCAATCCATAAATCTAGCATATATGGGTCTAAGCCGTACTGCTGTATCATATTATCCATAACTTTATTATAATCTTTGCCAAGTATAACGTCTCTAACGTATCTAAACTTTTTATCGTCGTAAGAATAAAAAGGCGAGTTACATAAATAATCTCCAATATCTATATTGTCACAGTTTGTAACTCCTACGCTTACTGTATAGAAAAACTGCTGATAAAATTCTTCTACAGTGGCGAAGCAGTAATTTCTAAAGTAGCGATATAAGTCTAAATTATCAATGCCGCCTTTAGTAGGATTTGTGTTTATATTCCATAGCGCTGTTAAATTATACTTTTGTAGCACAGGTAGCGCAATATCTAGCTGTTCTTTTAGACCATCGTCTAGCGATATAAATAGCTCGTCTTCTTTTAATGATTTTGTTTCATATTTTTCCATCCATTCTTTTGCGCTAATAATATTATATTTATTAATAATTTTTTCTAACCGTTGTGCGCTTATACTGCCTTGCACTTTGGGGTATTTATCTTGATCGTAAAAATAGTGAAACATAATTGATGCGGTAATAATAACTCCTCCTTATAAATCTCCATTAATATAAAATAATATTATTTCCTATCTTATAAAAAAAATACAAAAAAAAGCACTACCCCAATAAAATGGTGGTAATGCTTTAAAAAATTCTATAGTATTGCGTCAACCTGGTTTAATGTTTGCTCGCTATTTACTTGTACTGCTGTTAAGCTTAATTGCTTATACATCATATCAGCCAGCCCCACTCCTCCAGATTTAACCATTTCAGATACTTGGCTATCTACTAGGAAGTCATCAAACATTTCCTCGTAGTCTCCTTTTGGTATTAAGCTATTTTCAGTTAACACTGAGTTTTTCATTTGTTTGTAAATCATGCTTAGCAAATACGATTCCATTTCTTCGCATGCTTCTCTTAACTCTTCATCCTCGCTACTATTCATAGCCTGTTTAAGCGTATCCTCAAAATTCTCTGCCGACGTTGTGTAGCTTGTAGTCGTAAGCCCTGTAAAGTCCGCCATTTGCGCCATTGAACTAATTGATCCTATTGGCATATTACATCACTCCTCTTTATTTATTTTATAATCAAGTTTGTAGCAAACTTAATTAAGTACGTTTTAATTGATTTGCTTGTTGTAGCATCTCATCAGAAGTTTTTATCGCTGTTGAGTTCATTTCATATGCACGTTGCGCCACTATCAGGTTAACCATTTCTGTAGCTATATTAACGTTAGAGCCTTCTAAGTAACCTGTAATAATTTTACTTTTCGATAGCTCATCGTTCTCCACTTCCATTAACGGCTCTCCCGATGCTGTTGTCGGTCTATACTTATTAGCGCCTATAGCTTCTAGCCCATCTTGGTTGGCAAATTGCACTAACTGAATTTGTGCTAGGTCTACTGGGTTACCGTCGTCATCGTAGTGGAATATTCTCCCTGTACTATCAACGTTTATGCTACTAACTGGCACTCCTTCTGGCACTATAATAGACTCTCCTTCAACAGATAACACTGGGTGTTCTGCCGCTGTTACTAGTGCTAAGCCTTCTTCTGTATTTGACCATCTAAATGTACCGTCTTTAGTATAAGTAACTTCATATCCATCCGATATAGCAAAGTATCCGTTACCATTAATTGTCATATCCGTATCATTACCAGTTGCATACCAACTTCCGGTTGTAAAGTCTCTTCCTATGCTACCAACTCTTGTACCATGCCCCACTTGCAACACAGTCGGTCTTCCTTCTTCTTCCCTTGCTGCCTGCTGTTCCGCAGTTTCTAAGTTTTGGTACAAAAGACTTTTAAAGTTAACGGTTTCTTGTTTATACCCTGTTGTATTTACGTTTGCTAAGTTGTTTGATATTACATCCACTTGTACTTGTTGCGCAGTCATCCCCGACGCTGCTGTCCACAGTGATCTCATCATAGCTAAATCATCCCTTTCTAGCTTCTCTCTCTCTAATATAGGCACCGTTACCTATACACTTTATAATTTACACTCTAGCCCGCTTTAATACAGACACTTTATTCCTATGCTTTACCAACTTCATTCACTGCTTTACTCATTAAGTCATCATGCACTTGCACCATTTTTTGGTTTGACTCATACGCTCTAGAAACCGTAATCATATCCACCATCGCTGATACTACATTTACATTTGAAGACTCTAAGTACCCCTGTATTATTCTAGTCGTTGCTGCTGTATCTACAAAATCTTGGTCTGTAGTGTATAAATTATCATCTAGCTTTTCTAATAACTGCAAATCATCCACTGTAACCAATCTTATAGTGTCTAAAATTCCTTCTCCTCGTCTCACTTGCCCAAATTCATTAATCTCAAACTGTCCCGACGAAGTAAAAAAATCTTCTCCTAAGTTAACCGGGCCTTCCTGCCCCATAACATTATACCCTTCTTGAGTTAATAGGTCGCCGTTTGTCCCCACTACTAGGCTGCCATCTCTAGTTAATTTTTCACCGTCTGGTGTATTTACTATAAAAAATCCTTCATTTTGCAATGCTATATCAGTTTGTTTCCCTGTATTTATAAACGAACCTTGCGCAAAGTGAATATATATATCTTGCACCTTAGCCCCATAATTCATAGAGCCAATAGTCGTTAGTGGTATAGTTACAGCTCCTAACGGTGGTATAGTCTGCGACCTCTCCAAATTTGGCACACCTTGTGTACCTCCAAGCCTTTTCATTAGCACTTCCGGAAAAGACTCTATTACAGCCACATCTTTTTTATATCCTGTTGTATTTACATTAGCTAAATCATTAGATATTACATCCATTCTAGTCGCTTGCACATTCATCCCTGTGCCTGCTATATACAAGCCTCGTACCATATAGTTATCTCCTTACTAATTACTGTTGATTAAAAATATTTTGTGCAAAAAACGTTTCTACTATACCTTTATTTGCCTTTTGTACCTTTTCTTGTATAAATCTACCTGTTCCTATTACTACGCACTCTTTGGCGTTTGGCGCTACAGAAGCTTTTATTCCCACTTTATCGTATATAGCATGCTCTAGTCCATACAGCAAACTCCCTCCCCCAGTCAACAATATCCCTTTCTCAGAAATATCTGCCGCTAGCTCTGGTGGCGTTATCTCAATCACTCTATACACTGTATCCACTATGCTATCCACTTCTTCTTTTAATGACTCTACAATTTCAGTCGAATTAACCTCAATACATTTTGGCATCCCATCTAATACACTACGACCTTTTATAGCCATAGTCCTAGGCTCTTCTCTATCCAAAGCTCCGCCAAGCTCTATCTTAATTCTCTCCGCTGTAGCCTCTCCAATTAGCAACTTATACTTTCGCCTAACATAAAATATTATCGCTTCATCAAAAGCGTCTCCTGCCACTTTTATCGAATGCTTTACTACCTCTCCTCCTAGCGATATAACAGCCACATCACATGTACCTCCCCCTATATCCACTATCATATTACCTGAGGGCTGTTGAATATCAATATCCGCTCCTATCGCTGCTGCAATCGGCTCTTCTATTATCTCCACCTTTCTAGCCCCCGCCTGCCTAGTCGCATCTTCTACCGCCTTCTTCTCCACATCGGTTACTCCGCTTGGGACACATACTGCAATTCTAGGTTTTACAATCCTATTTCCAATAGCTTTGTGTATAAAATATTTTAGCATCTGTTCTGTTGTATCAAAATCCGAAATTACGCCTGAGCGTAGTGGTCGTATAACACTTATAGATGCAGGCGCTTTACCTATCATAAGCTTAGCCCTCTCACCTACTGCTATAACTTCACCTGATCTTCTGTTTATGGCCACTACTGATGGCTCATTTATTACTATACCCTTTTCTGCGTTATAAATTAATACTGAGGCTGTTCCTAAATCTATTCCTATATCAGTGCTTCTAAAAAACATAGGTTCTCCTTTCTTAGAATTCATTCTATCTTTTTTGTATGTGTCTTATTTATTATACAGTATTAGTTGGAATTTTTCAAAACTTTTTGCTATCAATAAAAAAAGGATTACCTATGTGTAATCCCTCTTAGTTTTTACTGTTTATTGGATATATATAATTGGTAATTGGAAAAACATTATTTTACCAGTTTTCGCAACTGCCTTTATTGTTATAACGACACCATCATGCCCTGCTGATATAGCGTTATATTGTTCTTCCCATTCTTCTTGCCATGGATTAGTGCATTATCTGCAATTTGTATCACATCCGCCGCCAACCCCCTAACGTCTGGATATGTACATATTCCAATTGTTAAGGTTATAGGTAGCTCTGTATCTTTTACTACAGGTAGCTCAGGAACTGTATTTTGCAGCTTTCTTATAATAGAAATGGCTTCCTCCAATGTTTGTGGTATAAATAATACAAACTCATCGCCACCATAGCGCATAACACATCCGCCAAACGGTTCCACATACGTATGCGCAGTTTTAGCAACAGCCTTTACCACTTCATCTCCAACTCCGTGCCCTTTCTCATCATTGACTCTCTTAAAATTATCTATATCTATTATTACTATAGTTACATATGGACTCACTTCGCATGAGTAGTTATATAACTTATCCATACTCCTTCTATTATAAACCCTAGTCATAGGGTCAACTTCAGATTCCTCTGCTACCATCGCTAGTAAGTTAGCATTTTTTATCTTAAGCGCAATAAACACACCTAACGTTTCAAAAAATATACACTTATTTAAACTAAAGTACACTTCTTGCGCATGCT
Organism: Candidatus Parepulonipiscium sp. PG-Nuni2H_MBin01; assembly: GCA_001994995.1. Classification (GTDB taxonomy): domain Bacteria; phylum Bacillota; class Clostridia; order Lachnospirales; family Cellulosilyticaceae; genus Parepulonipiscium; species Parepulonipiscium primum. The sequence continues at coordinate 55,197 of MDJM01000012.1, forward strand.
CTAACACCATTCCTCCTAATAGCACATTAGTAGTAAAGTCATATAGCGGCACATATAGCCTAGACTTTGGTAGCGCTCTAGTGCTACCACACAAAATATGCGACGTTATATCTGGCGAAAAGAATAGATGCCTTGTATCTAAAGGTATTCCCAAATCTATTTGTTCAGTTAACGTTTCAAACTTAAATCTATTGTTATCTTCATTTCTTCGCGAGTATATTTTTATATACCTCTCGTTATAAGTCCACAAATAACAACTGCTAACTCCTGTAACTCCTAGTATCATATCTGTAGTTGTTGCCATTAAATCTTTTAAAGAACTAATCTCGTTAGAGCTTTTCATTACTTCTCCAAGTAACCATACCATTCCCAGTTGTGCGTTAAGCTCCGATTCCACCATTGATAATTGGTCATGGTATTTAGAACTATTAATCTTTTCCATTAGGTTGACCCCCTTAAATATGCCTTATATATAATTTATCGTATTTTGTTAGTTGTTTCAACTTATTTATTTTGATTTTTTGTTAAATCTTTTTTTAATTTTTTCAATTCTCTGTGATGCTTTATTTAGCACCATTATATGGCTTATATCACTTTCTATTCTCCCCATAGTAATCATAGCATTTACTTCTGCTCCCATTAGTATAAATAAGCCATTTGTATATATCCATATTAACAGCACAAATATGCCTCCTATACTGCCATACATCGCGCTATAGTTACTAAATGAATCTACGTATACTGCAAATGCCACCGAGAATAAATACCATGTGGCTGTTGTAAAAAACACTCCGGGCCATAAGCTACGCGACAATATATGCTTACGAGGAATTACCCTATGAATACAAAATGAACCAAGTAGCATAACTAAACATGAACTTAAAGTTCTAGTCCAGTCCCATATTGTATTATAATATGTAGGGTATCGCTTAAGCAAATAACTTAAAACTGCTGCTCCTACTTTATTACCAAAAACTAACAATACCATCATTGCTATTATCAAAAATGCTAATACCAATGCATATATCATTCCTATTATTTTTCTAAGCACAAAATTTCTACGGTCCACCACTCCATACGCTATATATATCCCTTTAATAAGCACATTTACAGCAGCTGAAGTTGACCACAGCGAAATGATTGCACCTAAATATATCCCGGTTGTGCTTCTGCCGTAAAGCATTTGTTTAATTGTGGTGTCTACTATGGGTGAGACTAAGTCTGGCAAAAAGCCACTTAAGTATTCCAAAAGCACTTGCCAGTCTATGTTGGCATAAGAAAGTAAGTTAATAATCATTAGTAGAAAAGGAAATACAGAAAGTATCCAGTAGTAAGACATCTGCGCACTTCGCGGGCCTATATTATGCTGCATAAATCGATTTTTTAAAATCATTCCAAAGTTTATTATTTTTCCCATACTACACGCTCCTTTGCAATTAGCTAGCCTTATTACCCTCAAGAAAAGTCAACGCCCTCATCACTGCTAAAACACGGAGGGTAACAAAACCAAAGGGTCTAGTAAAATATATGCGTATATTTCTACTAGACCCCAATTTATTTTGCCTTCTTTAAATCTTCGTTTTGCTTTTTAAGGCCATTTGCTTTATCAAGGAGCTTTTGTCTAAAGCCTTTTTTCTCTGGCTCTGGCAATTTCCCAGATGTAATTCCAACGATTAAAACACCCGCAATTTCTACTTTTACGTTTTTCTTTACTGGTATACTATTGTAGATGCTTTCATCGCATAATAAAGTTTGAACTTGAGGTCCTATTTTTGCTATTACAATTGGCATTTTTTTCTTCTTTTGTTTAGCTGGGATTTGCTCTTTTATAAACTTGGGTAGCTTTAAATTATCTACCGTATCTTTTTTCTTATCGATTACAAATATTTGCATTGATTGCTTATGTTGGTCAATTAACGTCTGATGCTCGTCATATCTTTTTTGAAGTTTGCGACCCCAAAATGATAATCCTACGAGCACTGCTACTATTACTAATATCCATATTATCCATGAACTCATTATTAATCACCCTTTCTACTGTTAGTATACCATGTTTAATAGTCGTTGTCTAAAATATATTGCCACTAGAATTATTTACAATTAAGGTAGTTCTTCTAGCAACTGCGCCACATATTGCTCCACTTTTTTAGGCAACTCCTTTTGCTGCTCTCTACTCATTCCCACCACGCCTATAGGTTTACCAATATTTACATACACAGTTTGCCCTTTAATTTTAAGGCCGTTACTTTCCAATATTTTTTCAGTATTTTTTATAGCCATAGGCACTATAGTAGCGCCTGAGTTAAATGCTAGCTTAAAACTTCCAGCCTTAAATTCTCCAACATCGCCAGTTTTAGACCTAGTCCCTTCAGGATAAATTACAACCGACTGCCCATCTTTTAACAGCTGAGTTCCCTTTTTAATTACTTCTAATGATTGTCTTGCGTCGTCTCTTGCTAAATATATACTACCAATAGCTTCAAACCAATCGCGAATAATAGGCATCTTTTGGATTTCTTCTTTACCTATAAAAATGCAAGGGTCATCTATAATGCTAGCTACTACCATAGGGTCAAACATACCTTTATGATTTGCCATATATAGAATGCCTGAAGTTGTTGGCAAATTTTCGATTCCTCTAACTTCTAGTTTAGAACCCGAATACTTTACCATCCCTTTACTAAAGCTTTGCATAATTCTATAGATTTGTTCCGAATATTCTTTTTGCATCTCAAACTCTAGCTGTTTATCATCAACTCTATATTTGCGTCGCCCTTTAGTATTAACAATAAAGTGCCATATCATAAAAAATAATACTCTTATGCTCCTAATCATCTTTTTACCACTCTCCTTTCACCATCACTTCATCTACCATCTGTTCTTTTAACATATATAAATCATCCGATAAATCCACTGGTAGCACTTCAGGGTTTAACAACCGTTTATACTCATCCCATAAAGTTTCCATCTCAGCTTTAGCATACTTTTGTATTTCCATTACACTAGGCGTTTTATATACACATTTGCCATCTTTAAATATAGGAACTAACATCTCTCGGATTGAATATTCGCCGCCTTTTAATTCCATCTTTTTCCATCTAGCCAAAGGGTCTCTAATTATCCATTCTTCATTTGCATTAAACCTCTCATCAAATAGCGCCACTACATCGGCTTTTATTTTCCCCGATTCCTTATCATACACTCTAATGATTTTCTTAATTCCAGGTGTAGTTACTTTAGCAATATTATCTGATAATTTAATTTTAGGTAAATACTCACCTTCCGAATCTTCTTGTGCTACTATTTTATAAACACCGCCAAGTGCCGGATTGTCTGAAGCAGTAATAAGCTTTGTACCAACGCCCCACAGATTAATCTTAGCTTCCTGGCGCTTTAAGTCTGCGATTATATACTCATCTAAATCACTAGATGCGCTAATTATAGCATCTTTATATCCAGCTTCATCTAGTTGCCTTCGCGATTGTTTAGAAAGATAAGCTAAGTCGCCACTATCTAATCGTATTCCATATGCTCCTTTAGGCTTAAACTCATCAAACACTTTAATGGCGTTTGGAACACCTGAATCTAACGTATCGTAAGTGTCTACTAGCAATATAGGCTTAACCCGAAAAGCTTTTGTATACGCTCTAAATGCTTCTAGCTCACTACCAAAGTTCATTACCCAACTATGCGCGTGTGTTCCTATAACTGGCAAGTTAAACATCTTAGCGGCAAGTGCATTTGATGTAGCACTGCAGCCGCCAATTATAGCAGCTCTAGCTCCGTAAATTCCACCGTCTGGCCCCTGCGCTCTACGAAGCCCAAATTCCACCACGTCATCTCCATCCGCTGCCAACACTACTCTAGCCGCTTTAGTCGCAATTAACGTTTGGTGATTGATAATATTTAGCAATGCACTTTCTATAAACTGCGCCTGATTTAATGGTGCTGTTACTCTAATTAAAGGCTCATTAGGAAATACAACCGAACCTTCCACTACGCAGTCTATATCCCCACTAAACTTAAACTGCTGTAAGCTACTTAAAAATTCATCATTAAACATATCCGTTTGTTTTAAATAACTAATGTCATCTTCGCTAAATTTAAGGTTCTTAATATAGTCAATCAACTGCTCAAGCCCCGCAAAAATAGCAAATCCGTTTCCAAAAGGATTTTTTCTGTAAAACATTTCAAATACTACAGACTTACTACTAATCCCATTTTCATAATACCCCTGTAGCATAGTAAGCTGATATAAATCAGTTAACATTGTTAAATTTTGCATAAATATCTCCTATCCCTATTTTTATCCTTTACTTATTAAACCTATAATAAAATTCAGGAGTATCATTAGTAATAGCCTCAAAGCGATACCCTAGTTCTGTATAATAATTATAAAGCCCCTCGATAGCCTTAACTGTGTTCCAGTTATTTAGATTGCAATGAGCTAAAATAATTTTCTCCGTCATTTTATTACTACACTCTTTACCAGCTTCCACTAGCTCCTCAACTGAAGCATTAGGCTTAACTCCATCTTCTATATTAACATTCCAATCAAAAATATTATAGCCTGCCGCTTTAATTTGGTCGTACATATCTTGGTTTAATCTGCCAGATGAACCGCCTGGGAAACGGATATATTTAATTCCCATATCACGCCCCATAATTTCATTAATATAATCATTGACTTGCTTCATTTCTTCTAAAAATACGCTCGTACTAGAATAAACTTTATCATAGTTATGAGTATAAGTATGCAGTCCCACACCATGACCATCATCAAACATACGCTTAATCAAATCTTCCTTATCTTGCATTTCTTTACCAACTACAAAAAATGTAGCTTTAATATTAAGCCTGTCTAACTCATCCATAATAGCCTCTGTAACTCCGGCAGAAGGACCATCATCAAATGTAAAATACGCTATCTTCTCACCCTTAGGCTCTTCGGCTTTGTCCGTTTCTGCATTGGCATATACGGCGCTAACCATAATAGCAAGCATTACTATTAAAGCAATCAAAAATTTTTTCATTATTACTAATCCTCCTAAGTTATATATTTAACTTAGTATATCTCATTTACAAATTTTTATTTATAATAATTAGACCTTTACAGCTATAAGCGGTAGTAGTATAATTTTCCATATTAGCCCTATAATAAGGAAGCAACTGTTTTATAATAAGATATGTTTAAAATTTAGTAAAACTGAGCAAGATTTTAATATAAAAAGAAACTGTCCATTTAATATGACTGCGTATTAAATTTACACATTTTATTAAACTAACTAAAAGGAAGTGTAATATGTATAAAAAAGTAGATACTAACCTTAACTTTGTAGATAGGGAACTAGAAACTTTAAAGTTTTGGAAAACTAACAATATATTTGAGCAATCTATTAGCAGCCGTGATAATGGCGAGAACTTTACATTTTACGATGGACCGCCTACTGCTAACGGTAAACCTCATATAGGCCATGTGTTAACTCGAGTAATTAAAGATTTAATTCCGCGCTATAAAACTATGAAAGGCTACCATGTTATAAGAAAAGCTGGTTGGGATACACATGGATTGCCAGTGGAGCTAGAGATTGAGAAGCAGTTAGGAATAAGCGGAAAGCCACAGATTGAGAGTTATGGCGTGGGTGATTTTATTTCTAAATGTAAACAGAGTGTATGGAAATATCAATCTGAATGGGAGAAGATGAGCGAGCGAGTTGGCTACTGGGTGGATATGGACTCACCGTATATTACGTATGATAATAATTATATAGAATCGGTATGGTGGTCGTTGCAACAAATTTGGGATAAAGGGCTAATTTACAAAGGCCATAAAATTGTACCATACTGCGCAAGATGCGGAACTTCATTATCATCTCATGAGGTGGCGCAAGGTTATAAAGATATTAATGATAAAACGGCTATTGCTAAATTTAAATTAACTACCGAAAATACTTACTTCCTAGCGTGGACAACTACTCCATGGACTTTGCCATCTAATATGGCGCTATGTCTAAACCCAACAGCAACTTACGTTAAAGCACAGCTAGGCGATGAGTTTTACATTTTGGCTAAGGAGCTTATGGAGCCGGTTTTAGGGGAAGAAGCTAAAATAGTTAATGAATATGTAGGAACTGACTTAGTAGGAATGTCATATGAACCGCTATTTGATTTTGTTAAAGATACGCCAGATAAAAAAGCATGGTGCATAATAGCCGATGATTTTGTAACACTATCAGATGGTACAGGAATAGTACACATCGCACCAGCGTTTGGTGAAGATGATGCTAGAGTTGCGCGCGCAAATGATATTGCATTTATACAGCTAGTGGATGAGCAAGGTTACTTTACGCCAGAAGTAACGCTATGGCAAGATATATTTGTTAAAAATGCTGACCCACAAATTATTGAGTGGTTAAAAGAGAATAATAAGCTATTTAAAGCACAGCCATACACACATAGTTACCCACACTGCTGGAGATGTGATACTCCGCTACTTTACTATGCAAGAGACACATGGTTTATAGAGATGTCAAAAGTTAGAGATAAGCTAGTGGCAAATAACAGCACAGTAAACTGGCTACCACAAGCTATAGGAGAAGGCAGATTTGGCAATTTCCTAGAAGGAGTAATCGACTGGGGATTATCGCGCTCGCGCTACTGGGGAACGCCGTTACCAATTTGGGAATGTAGCTGTGGATATACGCAAATTATAGGAAGTATAGAACAGCTAAAACAATGTAGCGACGATTGTCCAGATGATATTGAGCTACACAAGCCATATATTGATAACGTGCATTTAAATTGCCCTAAATGCAGTGCTAAAATGAGCAGGGTGGAGGATGTAATTGACTGTTGGTATGACAGCGGTTCTATGCCATTTGCGCAGTTACACTATCCGTTTGAAAATAAAGAGCTGTTTGAACAAAACTTTCCGGCTAACTTTATATCTGAGGCTGTGGACCAAACTAGAGGCTGGTTCTATACGTTAATGGCAATATCTACTCTTATATTCGATAAAGCGCCATATGAAAACGTAATTGTGCTAGGACATGTTTGTGATAAAGACGGATATAAGATGAGCAAATCTAAAGGGAACGTAGTAGAACCGTGGAGTGTATTAGATACACAAGGAGCTGATGCGATAAGATGGTACTTTTATGCAGCAAGCGCGCCATGGCTACCTAGCCGATTTGGCCAAGAAAGTGTAAGCGAATCGCAGCGTAAATTTATGGGAACGTTTTGGAACACATATGCGTTTTATATTTTATATGCCAACATAGATGAGTTTGACCCAACCAAATATACGTTAGACTATAGCACTCTAAATATGATGGATAAATGGGTGTTATCTAAACTAAATACAGTAGTAAAAGGAGTGGATGAAAACTTAGCTAACTACAAAATCTTTGAGGCGGCTAGGCTGATGCAAGACTTTATAGACGATGTATCAAATTGGTATGTAAGAAGAAGTAGAGAAAGATTTTGGGCGAGCGATATGCCACAAACGAAAATAAATGCGTATATGACGCTATATACAGTGTTAGAAACGTTAGCGAAAATATCAGCGCCGTTTATTCCGTTTATGACTGAAGAGATTTACCAAAACTTAGTTAGAACAAATGATAAAACTGCGCCACAAAGCATCCACTTATGCGATTTTCCAACTGCGGTTTTGGAGTGGATAGACCCACAGTTAGAACAGCATATGGATAGCGTGCTAAAAATTGTAAACTTAGGCAGAGCGTGTCGTAATGAATCTAATATTAAAACACGCCAACCTATCGGAAAGATGTACGTTGGTTCAACGCAACACTTGCCACAGCAGTTTATTGAAATTGTAGCTGAAGAACTTAACGTTAAGGAAGTAATCTTTACTAATGATGCTACTGACTTTATATCTTATAGCTTTAAACCGCAAATGCGAACGTTAGGACCTAAGTATGGTAAGTTACTAAATAGCATTAGAACTGAACTTGCAAACCTTAACGGCACGCAAGCTATGGAGGAGCTTAACGATACTGGTGTGCTTAAGTTATCTATTAACGGCGATGTTATCGAGTTATGTAAAGATGATGTATTAATCTCGACTGCACAAAAAGACGGCTTCGTTGCTCAAAGTGAAGGTGGCTTTACTACTGTTATCGATACGGAGCTTTCTGCTGAACTAATTGAGGAAGGTTTCGTTAGGGAGATTATTTCTAAAATCCAAACTATGCGTAAAGAGGCTGGTTTTGAGGTGCAAGATTATATTGCGATTAGTTGCTATGACAACGATACTATTGCTAGCATTATCGAGCGCAATAAAGATGTTATCACTAAAGAAGTGTTGGCTAAAGAAATTGATACTACTAAAGTTGATGCTACACAAAATAATTCTTACTCTAAACAGTGGAAAGTTAATAACGAAGTTGTTACTTTTAGCGTTACTAAATTAGTTTAACTAAAAAGGCCAGTTGTATATTCTACAACTGGTTTTTTGACCTATACTAATAGCTCGTTTTGTACTGAGCTTAACATATTAGCTACATCATTATGTTCTAATAACATATTAATAATTACGGTATGTTCATTTGAATCTTTATCCAATAAAGAATATACAAAATTTACAAATCTCAATAAATTACGCTTCTCTAAATTCCATTCACACACTACATTTATAATTCTATCCGCAAATTGATTAAAGTTATTGCTTTTAACTATATACAACATAGCACAAAAGATACCTTTCTTTTGTATAAGTTGTTGCTCTGAAAGGTTAATAACTGTATAAACTTGATACCAACTCCATGTTGCATCAGGCGTAGTGCCATCCGCATCCCATTTGTCACTATCTAAATAAATAACAGCACTATAAAACATTGGCAATCTATCGTTAATATTATCACCTGTAATATTATTCTTCTCCAAATATTGCGCCCATGTTCGTACTCTATAATCTTCAATTCTAAATGGCATCATATAATCCACTTTGGCTTGCAGCGCCAAATAAAAATAAGTGCTATGATGTGTTATCTTATGCACCAAATTAATAATCTTATTATCTGTACTTACATCAGCATCTTGAAAAAATTTAGGCAGGTGAACATATTCCACTTCTACATAATAGTGGTCAAAATTTAATCCCGGAATTTTAACAAAACTCTTTAATATATCTGCTAACTCATCTGAATCATAATTAATTATCTCGTTAAAAATTTTATTGCAGTACCCTTGAATTATAGCATTAACCTCAAATCTATTATCCATTTATCCATACTCCTTTATAAATTTTTAAAACTTGCTAATTATCTCATTGACATGCTCTATATCCATATCTAACTTTTGGGCAATCTGCTCGGGTGACCATTCTAAATCATTATAATATACTTCCACTTTACCTATCTCAATACCTCTAGCTTCGCCTCTAGCCTCACCTTTAGCCTCGCCTCTAGCCTCCGCCTCATCTTGAACCGATACAAACATCTTTATCACATCCTTTTTATTGCGCTGTGACAACGCATTAATAATTAAACTATACTCGTTTGAATTTTTATCCAATAAAGCGTATACAAACTTTATAAATCGAAATAAATGTTCATGCTCAAAGCCCCAGTCAGAAATTACATGCAAAATTTTATCTGCAAACTGTTTAGACGTTTTGCTTTGTACAACATATACCATTGCAGAAAAAAAACACTTATTAGCAATAAGCTCCTCATCAGAAAGATTGATAACACTGTAGATGGGATTAGAAGCTTGCTGTTTACATTTTTCATAAAAAGCTTTATTAATAGCACTTACTTCTTTAAATGTAGCTCTTGGACTAATAACAGTATTATCAAAACCCAAAAGTTCGTCTACATTATCCGCCGCTGTCCAATTACCCGACCCTAAATAAATAACAACGCTAATAATTTGCGGCGCTCTCGCTTGTCTTCTGCTAACCCCACTCTGAGTGCTATTAGTTTTATTAAAATATTGCGCCCACAAATTTGTTCTATAATGATTAATTCTAAAAGGCATCATATAGTCCACCTTAGACTGAAACTCTAAATGTAAATACGTGTAATTTCCAGTACGCTTATGAACTAACTTAATTATCTTGTCAGCTTCAATCTTTTCTACATTTGTTTGAGTAAAATTAATAAAAGTAACTTCCTCTACTTCTATACTATATTGGTCTAAATCAATTCCTGGAATATCAATAAAGTATATTAATATGTCCGCTAAATCATCTTCGTATTTAACTATTTCTTTAAATATCTTATCATTGTAAGTCTGAACTAGATTATTAACGCTAAATCTATCAACCATATCAATCCTCCTTAATAGCTATTATAACCTAAAAATTTGCCATTTAAACAACAAAAAAGCGAGCATAAGCTCGCCTTTTTTAATATTATTGAAGTAACTGTAATACTTGCTGAGGAATTTGATTAGCCTGAGCCAGCATAGCTTGAGAAGCTTGAGATAAAATATTATATTTAGTAAGCTCTAGCATCTCAGTTGCCATATTAGTATCACGGATATTAGACTCAGCAGATTGCAAATTCTCTGACGTATTGTCCACATTTTTTATAGTATGTTCTAGCCTATTTTGCGCTGCACCTAAGCTTGCGCGTTGCACAGATAAAATTTCCACAGCCGCATCAACCATAGCTAGCGCCGCGCTTGCATTCTCTTTAGTCGTAGTGCTAAGCCCCGACATACCAAGTGCTGCAACATTCATCGCCGCTATTTCTACTTCGATAGTTTGCGCCTGATTTGGCCCTACATGGAATGAGAATACTTGTGGGTCTGGTATTACAACCTCTTCTTCCTCTTCTAACAATTCATCCTCTATCTGTTGCACTAAATCATTAAACGTATTCGCTCCATCAACATCAGCTGTCATTACCGCATTCCAAGCTAACTGCCCACTTGTCATCGCTCCTGTTGGTGGCACTGTTATTCTTACGCTGTTACTGCTGTATTCATCATAATAATTCAACCTATCTTCAAGCTTCATAGTATCATACAACTTACCAGTAGACTCGCTAACCATATCATCTGGGAAATCTTTATTAGCGTTTTTCTCCACCTCAGTTAACAATTTTGAAACTTCTGTCCAAGCTCTAGAAACACCTTCATCTTTATCAGCCACTTTTGTATTAATCAGTTGCCACAACGAAGATTTTAGTTCACCCACAGTCTCATTTACACCTGTGCCATTTGTCATGCCAGTATAACTAGCCGCCTCTGCTTGCAGTTTTGTTAATTGTGAATTTAACTGCTCCTCCATAGCTATATCATCCAAATTAGAAGTGTCAGACGCTACTCTTACATATGCTGCTATTGCCGCTGTATCATTAGTTAAGTCTGAGTGCAGTGCCATTCTCTCAACCAAAGTCATATCACCGTACACTACCGTTTCCCCATTTAACATCACTTGACTATTTGGCCCTAACTCATACGCTTCCACCATATCTTCTAGCGCCTCTGCCATTACAGCCCAGTCATCTCCGTATTGCTCATCGCCTTTTACTTCATTAAAAAATTTCGCAATCTCATTTTCTTTCGCGTCTACATACGCATTAGCATCATCAGCTGAAGTTTCCCATCCTGCCTTAACTTCAGTTAAGTTACGCATATCATTATACATATTATCTATATTAGCAGACTCTGTGCTAGTTAAGCCTATATAATCAAACGCTCCTTCTGTACTTCCAGTCCACAAGTCATAGTATGCTAACTTACTTTGTGTATTCCAGTTATAATATCCCTCCGCTGCTAAGTCCAAATCAGCAAACACTCCGTCGCCAGTTTCCATAGCCACCAACTTATCCGTTCCGTCTAGTCCAGAAGCTTGCAAGTTTTGTACCAAAACATTTTTAGCATCCGCTATAGCCTCATCCAACTCAAGCTCATTTTCATAACCAAATGTTGAATAAGTATCATAAAGCGCACTACTACGCCCAGCTGCTGCTGCCGGCTCTTCTTCTTCCTCTTCCACTACTTCTCCTGTTAATAACTTACGCTCATTAAACTCAGTCTTTTCTGCCACGCTATCCATCTCTTCTAACAGCGCTTGAACCTCCAAGTTAATCTTTTCTCTATCTGAATCTGTATAAGTATCATTAAGCGCTTGAATAGACAACTCTCTCATACGTTGCAACATCTCATGCGACTCAGCCAGCGCCCCCTCAGCTGTTTGTATTAACGAAATCCCGTCTTGCGCATTACGGCTACCTTGATCTAAACCTCGAATCTGGTTTCTCATCTTCTCAGAAATCGCTAACCCTGCTGCGTCGTCTCCAGCTCTGTTAATCCTCATACCAGATGACAACTTCTCCATAGAACTAGCTTGTGATGATGAATTAAGCCCAAAATATCTATTTGCATTAAGTGACATTAAGTTAGTGTTAATTACCATATTCAATCCTCCTTGAACTGCGCATCCTTACTTCCTTGTAAAGATATCCCTAATTTTCCCCCTGACTATTACTGTTTTTCATATTTGTATTTCATTTTTATATTAGTTTGACTTTTATATTAAGAGTGGGACAAAGCCCACTCTACTATTTATTATCCTAATAATTGTAGAACTTGTTGTGGAGCTTGATTTGCTTGTGCTAACATTGCTTGTGATGCTTGAGATAAGATGTTGTACTTAGTTAACTCAACCATCTCTTCTGCCATATCTGTATCTCTAATGTTAGACTCAGCAGATTGCAAGTTTTCCGCTGTGTTATCTACGTTTTTTATCGTATGCTCAAGTCTATTCTGAGCCGCACCTAATACTGCTCTTTGTCTTGAAATCTCTTCGATAGCTGCATCTATCGATTCTAAAGCTGCACTCGCTGTTTCCTTAGATTTTACGTCCACTTCTGATAACCCAAGTTCAATAGCACCCATTGCTACAATGTCTATCTCAATCTTTTGGTTTTGATTTGCACCTACGTGAAATGAAAATACTCTTGAACCTGTTAATGATTCATCAAATCTAGACGGCTCTAATTCTGATGCCAATTCATCATATAATTCAACTGCTCCAGCGTCTTCAATAGCTAAATACTCATATGCTGTTGTCCCTGTATTATCTCCTGTATAAGCAAATGTGCTAGTTCCATCATCTAGTAATATTTTATTCTCATCATAAAATGCCATTTTTTCTTGTAGAGACATAGAAGCATAATCATCTTCTAATGCTTTAAAGTCATCCCACTGTGCATCTTCCATCTCAGTTAAGAAGCCGTTAACATCCGACCATGCAGCTCCTATTCCATCTGTAGTATCATAGGCCATTCTATCTTGTATAAGAGCGTCTATAGCCTGTTCAATATAAGCATCGTCGCTATACTGATCTTCATCGATTTCTAAACGATATTTAATTAAGTCTGCAGACTCACCTGCACTACCTCCAACTCCTATGTTTGCATCAGCAATTCTTGATTGAATAGGAGCCGCTTTAGACATTAATGTTGCTGCTGCCGCCGCGTCTTGTGCTGCTAACTCATCATCAGAATACTCAATTCCACCCTCACCAGCTAATAACTTTTGCTCGTTAAACTCAGTCTTAACTGCAATGCTATCAATCTCATCAAGTAATGCTTGCACCTCTAAGTCAATCTTTTCTCTATCAGATGCTGTATAAGTATCATTTAATGACTGAATTGATAATTCACGCATACGTTGTAACATCTCGTGTGACTCACCTAGCGCTCCCTCAGCCGTTTGGATTAACGAGATACCATCTTGCGCATTACGACTAGCTTGGCCTAAACCTTTAATTTGATTACGCATTTTTTCAGAAATCGCAAGACCTGCTGCGTCGTCTCCTGCTCTATTAATTCTCATACCAGATGATAATTTCTCCATAGAACTAGCTTGACCTGAAGAGTTGATACCGAAAAATCTGTTTGCATTTGATGCCATTAAGTTATTATTGATTACCATATTAAATTCCTCCTTGAATTTGCGCGTGTATTATAACACGACTCCATAAATTTTATATTGATTATTATTAGAATTGAATTTTGTTTCTTATATATTATATCGTCACAATTTTTTATTACTTTAACTTAAAATATTTGGTAAGTATTTCCTTACATTTTTGATATTATGTGAAATGCTTATGAATCACAACTAAAACTTATATTATTTGTTTGTGTATATATTATATCGTCATATTTTTTATTAACTTTAGCTTATATTAATTAGTAAATTTTGCCATATTAGTTATTTCATATTAAGATTGTATAACAACATATTTAAATAATTTGCTTGTTTTGTTGTACATAATATATATCGTCATCATTTTCTACTACTTTAGTAATTATGTTCTGGTAAAAATATGAATTAACTCACCAAAAATTCATGGGGTAAATAAGGCGAGCTTATGCCCGCCTCTATTGATTAACCTAAAAGTTGTAAGATTTGTTGTGGAGCTTGATTTGCTTGCGCAAGCATAGATTGAGATGCTTGAGATAGGATGTTAAACTTAGTTAACTGTACCATTTCTTCTGCCATGTCTGTATCACGGATATTAGATTCAGCAGATTGCAAGTTTTCCGCAGTGTTATCTACGTTTTTAATCGTATGCTCAAGTCTGTTTTGCGCCGCACCTAAGATTGCTCTTTGCTCAGAAATACTCTCGATAGCCGCATCTATTGACCCTAACGCTGCACTCGCAGCTTCTTTATCAAGCACATTTACATCTTGAAGCTCTAATTCTAGTACCCCCATAGCTTGGATATTTACTTCAACTTTTTGGTTTTGATTTGCACCTACATGGAATGAGAACACTCTTGAACCTGTTAATGATTCATCAAATCTAGATTCAGTCTCAAGCGCTGCTATTTCGTCTGCAATATCATCATACTCAGAAATTACATCATCCTCAGGTAATGTGTTATCTTCGATATAAGTGTACGCAACTATACCGCTATCTGCATCATTCTCATATGCATTTCTTGCTACTGAATCTGTCTTATTATTGTCATAATATTCCATCTTCTCTTTCAATTTCATAGAGTTAAATCCATCTTCAACTTCCCATGTATCCATTTCAGCTAAGTAGCTTTCAATGTCAGTCCATGCATCTTTTAACCCAGTAGCTACTTCTTGTGTATAACTACCGTCTGTAGATACTCCTGAAGCAAACTCCATAGCTTCAAACTTATCAATTTGAGCTGATACTATATCATCTTGCTGAGATTTAAGTGCAGCCACTTGCTCCTCTACTGATGCCTCAGTTTCTTCAGTAGCACCAACATCGCCAGTTGTAGTATCATCGCCATCTACATCGCCAGTTGTAGTATCGTCGCCATCTTCTATAGTAACCGCATTACGGAACATAGCTGCCGCGGTCGCAGTATCATCAGTAGTAGCTGCTTCCTCAAGACCACCTTCACCAGCAAGTAACTTCTGCTCATTAAACTCCGTTTTAACCGCTATACCATCAATCTCATCAAGTAATGCTTGCACCTCTAAGTCAATCTTCTCTCTATCAGATGCTGTATAAGTATCGTTTAGTGCTTGAATCGATAACTCACGCATACGTTGCAACATCTCGTGTGACTCACCTAACGCTCCTTCAGCCGTTTGGATTAACGAAATACCATCTTGCGCATTACGGCTAGCTTGGCCTAAGCCTTTAATTTGATTACGCATTTTTTCAGAAATTGCAAGACCTGCCGCGTCATCTCCTGCTCTGTTAATTCTCATACCAGATGATAACTTCTCCATAGAACCAGCTTGACCTGAAGAGTTAATACCAAAAAATCTATTTGCATTTGATGCCATTAAGTTATTATTGATTACCATATCGTTTACGCCACCCGTATTTATCTACTTAACTATAAACACCGCGGTAGCTCCCCCTTTTCTATTTTATATTTTTTATATTTCTTGTGCCCCTCAGCACATTTATAATTATATATCATTCGTCTTATTTCGTCAATATATATACTTATTTTGTAATATTGTCGTAATTATATTTAGTTGTCAGTTAGCTTGTCTTATTGCTATAGCTAGCTTTTAATATTCAACCAAAATATTTGCGTAATAGCTGTGTAATAAAAATATCGAATTTTATACATTGATTAACCGTTTTTAGCCTACTTTAGGCTATGTTTACAGTCTACTTTTTTTAGACAAGTTGTTTGTTAAATTCAAAATATTTTAAAATTTTTATTGACAATTAATAATATTAGTGATATACTTAGCATAATTTAATATTACCACAAACAATGACGTTTCAATTGAACGGAAATTCTACAGAATAAAAATTCTGCAGGATGGTAGTTCTGTTGGCGTATTTTTTTTGTGTGAAATAATAAGATGGGGGCTAAATAATGAGATTAGAACAATTAGGCTTAACACAACAAGATATTAAGGACAAAGTAGCAAAGTATATGATAGACACTTATGAACGGTTTCCTTTTGTGGCGGATAAAACAAAGGATATGTATATTTATGATGTAGATGGCAATGCATACTTAGATTTTTATGCAGGAATTGCAGTAAATTCGGCAGGTAGCTGTAATGAAAAAGTCGTAGCAGCAGTACAAGAGCAAGTTGCAGATTGCATTCATACTTTTAACTATCCATATACAATTCCTCAAGCTCTTTTGGCTGAAAAAATTTGTACCACAATTGGCATGGATAAAATTTTTTTTCAAAATTCTGGCGCTGAATCAAATGAAGCAATGATTAAAATGGCCCGCAAATATGGAGTAGAACAGTTTGGGCCAAATAAATATCACATAATAACTGCAAAACACTCTTTCCATGGCCGTACATTTGGCGCTATGAGTGCAACGGGTCAACCGGATAATGCTTGCCAAGTGGGGTTTGGTTCAATGACTCCTGGTTTTACTTATGCGGATTATAATGATTTAGATGCATTTACTGCTGCTGTAACTGATGAAACTATTGCTATTTTGATAGAGCCGGTTCAGGGTGAGGGTGGTGTACATCCGGCTACTATGGAATTTATGACTGGGTTAAGAAAATTGTGTGATGAAAAAGGATTGCTATTGTTATTAGATGAAGTACAAACTGGTTGGTGTCGTACAGGTAAAGTTATGTCATTTATGCACTATGGAATTAAACCAGATATTGTATCTATGGCAAAAGCAATGGGTGGGGGAATGCCGATTGGCGCAATATGTGCAACTGAAAAAGTTTCGAGCGCATTTACCCTAGGTAGCCATGGCACTACTTATGGTGGTAATCCTGTAAGTTGCGCTGCATCTTTAGCGCAAATAAACGAGTTGTTAGAGCGTGATTTGGCTGGCAATGCTGAAAAAATGGGTAAATACTTTATGACATTGTTAAAAACATTGCCTGATGTGAAAGAAGTCCGTGGCCAAGGACTTTTAGTAGGTGTAGAGTTTAATACGGTAAAAGCTTTTGACATCAAACATACATGCCTGGATAATAAATTATTAATTACTTCAATTGGTAGTAATATTATTCGTATGGTTCCACCACTAATTTTGACTAAAGAACATTGTGATACAGCTTATACTATTATAAAAGAAGCCGTTGAAGAGGCATTAATAAAGGAGGGAACTAAATGATTATTACGATTGGTTGTGAATATGGGAGTGGAGGAAGCCAAATTGGAAGCCGTGTGGCGCAGCTACTTGGCATTGAGTTTTATGACCGTGACTTAATTGACCAAGTGGTAGATAGACTAGGTATAGAAAGAGATTTAGTAGAAAAAGCTGATAATACAGATGTATCTTATGCATTTGAGACATCCCTGGGAACACGTTATGCAAATCTTTCTAACAAAGTAATTGCGGCACAATTTGATGTTATTCAAAAGTTTGCTGAAAAATCAGACTGTGTAATTATCGGGCGTTGTAGCGATTATATTCTTAGAGAACGTACGGATGTGTTAAATATTTTTCTTTATGCTCCGCTAGAAACTCGTATCCATTCGGTTATGAGTAATCAAAATATGACTAGAAAAAATGCACAAAAACAAATTGAAATTAGCGAAGAAGCACTTAGCGCACGTTATAAATATATTACTGGCACGCATCGTGGAAACCGCCACGGTCGCCATATGATGTTGGATAGTAGTGTATTAGGTTGGGAAAAAACTGCAAAATACATTGTGCAGTTGGCTGACTTAAAATTTGGTAAAAAATAATTATATCTAGCAACGGGGGGGATTTATTATGAATGAAACTAAAAAATCAAGCTTTGACAAAGTATTTAGTAAATGGGATATTTTAATGATTGCCTTTGGAGCAATGATTGGCTGGGGATGGGTCGTTTCTAGCGGTAGTTGGATTGCTACTGGTGGTGTTATTGGTGCTATTATCGGTTTTGCTATCGGTGGGATTATGATATTCTTTGTGGGATTGACTTATGCAGAGCTGACATCGGCTATGCCACAGTGTGGTGGGGAACACGTGTTTAGTCATAAAGCAATGGGGCCTTTAGGCTCCTTCGTTTGTACTTGGATGATTATTCTTGGGTATGTAGGAGTAGTTTGTTTTGAAGCCTGCGCATTACCCACAATTATAATATATATATACCCCGATTTTCTAAAAGGGTATTTGTATAGTGTTGCCGGGTTTGACATATATGCTACTTGGCTTGGAGTTGGCGTGATAACAGCAATTTTGATTACAGCAATTAATGTTAGGGGAGCAAAAACAGCTGCAATTTTTCAAACTATATTTACAGTTATTATTGCAGGTGCAGGAATACTACTTATTGCTGGCTCTGTTCTAAATGGAGATGTTAGCAACTTAAATGGTCAAGTTTTTGCAACTGGCGATGATACGAGTATGCTTAAAGGAATACTATCTGTAGCAGTTATGACACCATTTTTCTTTATAGGGTTTGATGTCATTCCACAAGCAGCAGAAGAAATTAACGTGCCTTTGAAAAAAATTAGTCAAATCTTGATTTTATCTATAGTAATGGCAGTAGCCTTTTATGCATTAGTTATTTTTGCAGTAGGTTATGTTATGAATGCGCAAGAAATTATTGATTCTCAAGCTGCAACTGGACTTGTAACAGCAGATGCAATGGCAGCAGCCTTTAATAGCTCAGTTATGGCAAAAGTTTTAATCGTCGGTGGAATGTGTGGCATTATTACCAGTTGGAACTCATTTTTAATCGGTGGTAGCCGTGCTATGTATTCAATGGCCGAATCTTATATGATTCCAAAAACATTCTCCAAACTACATTATAAATACAAAACTCCAACAGCTGCACTATATCTAATTGGTGGGCTGTCTATACTAGCGCCATTTTTTGGCCGTACTATGTTAGTATGGTTAGTTAACGCAGGGAATTTTGGATGTTGTGTTTCGTATTGTATGGTTGCGATTTCTTTTATAATTTTAAGAAAGAAAAATCCTCAGATGGCACGGCCTTACAAAGTTAAAAATTATATATTTGTTGGCTCCGTAGCTATTCTAATGTCAGCATTTATGGTAGTTATGTATATGATTCCTGGTTCTGGGGCTACATTAGTCTGTCAAGAATGGATTATGGTTGGCGGTTGGTGCTTTATGGGCGTAGCATTCTATGTGTTTTGTAAATCAAAATATAAAGAAAAATTTGGCTCCCATATTGATGTGCAAAATGATGAACTACATGGCCAAAATAAAGTGCATGATAAAGTTAAGCCTCTTGTTGCACCAACTAGACATACTGTTGCGCCAATTGCATTTAACTTCCACCTACCTGTAAATATCGTGTTTGGTACAAAAAAAGCACAGCAAGTAGGGATTTTGACTAAGCCATATGGCCAGAAAGCGTTGATTGTTACTGGTGGCAGTAGTTCCAAAAAATCTGGTTTATATGAGCGCATAAAATCAAGTCTAGAAGCTGAGGGCATACAAACTGTATTGTTTGACAAAGTAACACCAAATCCATTAACCACCACTGCAATAGAAGGTGCTGAATTTGCCATCACAAATGGCTGTGATGTTGTAGTCGCAATTGGTGGAGGAAGTATTTTAGACTGTGCAAAAGCTATAGCATTTATCGTACAAAACCGTGGTGATATTACAGATTATATTTATAATCATAAAGTTGGGACTGAAGCATTACCTTTGGTGGTAATTCCAACTACATGTGGAACTGGTTCAGAAGGAAACGGTTTTGCTGTATTAACCAATCCAGAAAATGGCGATAAAAAATCATTGCGTTGTAGTGCGATTATTCCAAAAGTGTCAATCGTTGACCCTGAGTGTATGATGACAATGCCTCCTCATGTATTAGCTGCGGTAGGATTTGATGCTCTTTGCCACTGCATAGAAGCATATACGTCTAAAATCGCTCAGCCATTTACTGACGCTCTTTGTCTATATGCAATTGAGCTATTAGCAGATAACTTAGTAGATATTTATAAAGGTAGTCAAGAGCTAGCAGCTTGGGAACGTGTCACTTTGGCCAGCACTATCGGCGGCATGGCAATTAATATGGCTGGTGTTACGTTAGCACATGGTATGGAGCATCCTGCGAGTGGATTAAAAGATATAGTGCATTCACATGGTTTATCTGCCTTAACTCCTGCAATTTTAGAAGCTTCCCTATCAGGCAATCGCTTTAAATTTGCCGAAATAGCAAGACTACTTGGCGGTATAACTGCTGACGATTTGCCTATTAAAATTAGAGAGCTTATTAACCAGTTGGAACTACCAACTACACTCGGAGAATTAGGATTGACTCAGGCGGATGTGCCTTGGATGGCAGAAAATTGTATGAAAGTTTCTGCTGCATCTGTTGCAAATAATCCTGTATTGTTTACGCAAGAACAAATTGCTGAAATTTATAGTCAAACAATTTAATTTTTTTCACGGATGCGTATAAGACGCAAATTGGATAATTCCATATCTTCAACTAAAACCCTTATCCCATCTTTATTGCGCAGCATTCCCATAACCAACTGGTAAATAAAATATTGGTGCACCTACTTTGGTTAATGCATTTTTAAGTTGAGTAATGATGACTTGATTGCAATGAGTAGGTGCTATTTTTAGAGTATATAAATTAACTCAAATATAACAATATCTTAATATCAATTTTATCTCTCATTGCTATAATAACATTCAGAACTAGCAAATACTATTTAATTGTATAACAAAGGAGACTTATAATGAAAAAGTTTGCACCTATAGCAATAGCAACAATGTTAATGAGTACCGCAGTATATGCAACACCATTTGAGGACATTGAAAATTCTGCGTATAAAGAAGCCATAGAATCCATATATGAAAAAAATATAATCCAAGGAAAAACAGATGGATTTGACCCAGAAGCTAGCCTAACAAGACAAGAGGCTGCAATATTATTACAAACTACATTCAAGCTTATCGACATGCCATACAGAGAAAGTCAAGATGAAACGCTGGAAAAAACATTTATTAGTACAGACTCATCCATGACTACACTAGAATCAGCAGTAATGCCAGCAGCCACAGACGTAGCGGATTGGAGCAAAAATGCAGTTGAAACTGTAGTAGAAGCAAGGCTTATGGAGGTTGAAGCAGGTTTGTTTAACCCAACTGAGCCAATGACAACAGAAGAATTTGCCTTAGCAGTCGCAAAAGCACTATATGGGGTAGAAAACAACATTGAGCATATTAATGAAGCATTAAAATCAGGATTATTACCAAGCGACTTAGAGCTTGATGATACCCTTATCACTAGGGAAGAAGCTGCATATATAATTGACAACATTGTATCAAACGAAAACTTCACCATAATTCCAATTATGATAACAGCAGATATCCATGGCCACCTTGATTCATATATGCAGGGAGATATGGAGCTTGGAGCACTGGCAAGAATAGCGACACTGGTAGAAGAGTTAAGATACATTGATGAAAATATGCTATTGTTAGATGCGGGCGACTCACCATATAACACAAATATTGCAAACTTATTTGAAGGCCGTTCAACAATTGATGTAATGAGCGCAATGGGTTATGATGCAACAGTGTTAGGCAATCATGATTTTGACTTTGTATTTGAAAACTTGCTTAGTTTGGCAGACAGGGCAGAGTACAAAATGCTATCAGCAAACACTTATTGGAAAGACGGCACTTATCCAGAGGAGTTGGAGCCATACTATATAGCAGAAGTTGATGATGTGAAAGTTGCCATTATGGGATTGACAGACCACAATAGCATCCTAACAACACACTATACAAATACAAAAGATATGATGTTGACAGACCACTTTGATTCGGCAAGGGAAGTTATGGAAGAGATTGAGGAGCAAAGTGATGTAGTAATTGCTTTGGTTCATCTACATAGTCACAATAAGCAATTACCTTATGAAGTGGATGGCATTGACGTGGAAATCGGCGGTGGCAATGATATTTTTGGTCGTCCAGAATATATTGAAGACACGCTTCTTATAAATCCAGGAGCACACTCGGCTAGTTTAACTCAAATTAATATCAATGTGCTTGATAAAGAAATGATTGGCTACACTGCAAACCAATTTGTTATTACAGAAGCTATAGAAGAGCATCCAGAGATTAAACAAATCATTGATGAGTATTCAATAGAGATGGGCAACTTGATGGATGAAGTTGTGGGATATGCAACAGCACAATTTGCATGGTCTGCTCCTTTAGTTCGTAGTCAAGAAAATGCGTTGGCTAATCTTGCTGCAGATAGTCAAAGAGAATACTTTGAAGCAGATATTGCATTCCAAAATGGTGGTGGAGTTAGAGATGGCATTGAAGAAGGCCCCATAACTTTAAATGATATTTACTCAGCATTTCCTTTTGACAATAGAGTTATCTTAATCGAAACTACTGGCGATGTAATTTGGGACGCTTTGGAAAATGGTGTGGACTCTTATCCTGCGACTAATGGTAAATTCCTACAAGTTTCCGGATTAAGCTATAAATTTGATGGCTCTATGCCAGCCGGTGAAAGAATGATTAGTGTTACTATGCCGGATGGGTCTGACTTAGATTTTGATAAGACTTATAGAGTTGTTATTAATGATTTTATGGGTGGCGGTGGCGACGGCTACGACATGTTTAATGTGTTTAATGAAGATGCGGAAGATGGCATTACTAGCCGTTCAACTTTAATTTTGGAAACTAACGACTATATTAGAGATGTGTTTTACAAGTATTTAATTGAAGCGCAGGAAATAACTCCTGTTTTAGAAAATAGAATTGAAATTGTTAATCCTCAAGAAACTGATAGTAAAATTGGCTAAAAAAAAAGGCAGACATATAGTCCGCCTTTTTTATAAAAAGAAACTTATAGCAACTGAAGCACTTGCTGAGGAACCTGATTAGCTTGAGCAAGCATAGATTGAGAAGCTTGGGCTAAAATATTATACTTAGTTAGAGTAACCATCTCATCAGCCATATCAGTATCACGAATTTGACTTTCAGCCGACTGCAAATTCTCAGCAGTGTTATCCACATTTTTAACAGTATGCTCTAGCCTAATTTGAGCCGCACCTAAAATTGCACGTTGCTCAGAAACCGACTCAATAGCAATATCAATAGCCGCAAGAGAAGCGCTAGCACCTGCTTTGGTGCTCATATCGACTTCATCTAACCCAAGTGACATAACCCCCATAGCCTGAATTTCCACACTAACCTTCTGATTCTGATTAGCGCCAACATGAAACTCAAACGTCTTGGAGCCTGATATTGAATCATCAAACTCCGCTGCCATCGAATAATATGCCGCTTTCATTTCGCCTAAGTCTGCTATTGAATCTTCTAAGTCAGTTAAACTAAAAGTACTACCGTATCCGTTCATTTCCGCCTCTAGCACTGTCGTACCAGCAGTTGCACTATCCATATAATACGCAGATACGTTTATGTTTGTGTTAGGGTTAATGTCGGCATATAGTTTAAGTTGATCTTCTAAACTTAGCTCATAATAAGGCGTACCATCATCAGCTATATAAGACTCTGGGTTACTCGCCATATCTTGCAATGCCGATTTAATATCCTCAAACGAACTAGTACCAAACCCACCAAACGTTGGATTAGCAATAGCTATTTCAGCATCAAGATCAGCATAAATTTCAGCCTCAGCCTCAGCAATCATAGTCTTTAGCTCTGTTCTAGAATATCCATCAGTATAAGCATTACTAACGCCAGATGCACCCGTAGAAAAAGCTACAGAGCCATCGCCTGCTAAAAGCTTTTGCTCATTAAACTCAGTCTTATCCGCAACACCATCAATCTCCTGAAGCAACTGCTGCACTTCAAGGTCAATCTTCTCTCTATCAGAATCAGTATATGTATCATTCATAGACTGAATCGAAAGCTCTCTCATACGCTGTAGCATCTCATGAGTCTCGGCAAGCGCTCCCTCAGCAGTCTGAATAAGCGAAACGCCATCTTGAGCATTGCGACTAGCCTGGTCCAATCCATTAATTTGATTTCTCATCTTCTCAGAAATCGCAAGTCCTGCTGCGTCATCTCCTGCTCTATTTATCCTCATCCCAGATGATAACTTCTCCATTGAACTCGCTTGGTTAGTTGAATTTATTGCAAAAAATCTGTTAGCGTTATCCGCCATTAAGTTATTGTTAATTACCATTTTGTGTTCGCTACTTATTTAGTAGTATGTAATTTTAAGTTAGACTACATTATAAGTAGCCCCTCCTTTTCTCATATGTGTTTTAGTTAGTAAAATTTCTTGTATGTAGGTTCCTTTTGGATATTTCTATTATATTATATTCTGACATAAATTACAATAGTTTTGTAACATATTCCATTATCTACCATCAGTTTATTTATTTGTATTACAAAAAAAAAAAAAAGCTATTTATTTATCTTAGTACATATATATCCCCTTGCATTTTGGCATAACCATTATGCATTTCGTGGCGCTAGGCAAAAAAAAGCCTCCCTCATAATGAGGGAGACGTTTATTATAACAATTGAAGCACTTGCAAAGGCACTTGATTAGCCTGCGCCAGCATAGACTGAGATGCTTGAGATAAAATATTATACTTAGTTAAATCCACCATCTCATCAGCCATATCCGTATCGCGAATGTTAGACTCAGCGGTTTGCAAATTCTCCGCAGTATTATCTACATTTTTAATAGTATGCTCCAACCTATTTTGCACCGCACCTAAAATTGCGCGTTGCTCAGAAATTTGCTCGATAGCTGAGTCAATCGATGCAAGAGAAGCACTCGCTGCTTCTTTAGTGCTCATATTCACTTCTTCTAACCCAAGCGCCACCACGCCCATCGCAGTAATGTCCACGCTAATTTTTTGATTTTGATTAGCACCAACATGGAATTCAAACGTTCGTGTTCCTTCAATTTCTTGGTCAAATTCTGCACCTTCTAATGCCTCTATTGTTTGTGCAATAGAATTAAATGATGCAACAGTCTCATCATTTGGGCTATTTGCATTAATATATGAAAGCGCATATACTGCAGTAGTATTAGTTGGATCATAATTTCTTCCAGCTACCGAATCAGCTTTAACGTCATCATAGTACTGCGCCTTTTGTTCTAACGTCATAGAATTGTAGTTATCTGGCAAGTCTGTCCAACTATCCATTTCGTTTAATGCATTTTGAAGCGTAGTCCATGCATTCAATAAATTGCTAGCTAATGCAATCTCCTCAGTAGTCTTACTAGTATCAGCTTTGATGTCTTCAAGCTCCGAAATCTTATCGCTAATTAAGTCCTTTTGCTCAGTGATTAATGCTTCAATCTTCTGCTGTGTAGTCTGAGTCGTTCCTGTGGTGCTGTCAGTGCTACTGTCAGTTCCGCCGGTTCCACCAGTATTGCCACTATCGCCACTACTACTATTAGCCATTGCTGTACCATAGTTTGATATAGCTGTTTCCAATGCTGTTATATCAACTATACTACTCTCAATAAGTGGCTCAGATTGAAGGTCCTTAATACCATCCTCATACTTAGATCTTATAGCAGTCTGATTAACGGAATCATACTCCGCTAATTGCTCCTCTATAGACTTTGTATAATAATCATCGCTATAGTCATCTGGATTATTTCTCATCTCAGTTAAAGCAGCTTTCACGTCATCAAAAGAGCCACTATACGTATCCCCCATACCGCTAAACACATTATTCATCGCGCTAACAACAGCATCTCTAGTATCATCAAACCACGCAGTAATCGCCGCAAACTCAGTATCACCAGCAGTGCTAACTGGAGCCGCCGCAGTTCTAGCTACACCATCCATAGATGCAACAGCCAAACCATCATTAGCATCCGCGCTAGCTGTTGTAGCACTACTACTATCAGCCTTATCACCAGCTAGTAGCTTTTGCTCATTAAATTCAGTCTTATCCGCAACACCATCAATCTCTTGCAGCAACTGCTGAACCTCTAAATCAATTTTCTCTCTATCAGAGTCAGTATATGTATCATTCATAGACTGAATAGAAAGCTCTCTCATACGCTGAAGCATCTGCTGCGACTCAGCAAGCGCGCCTTCTGCAGTCTGGATTAGCGAAATACCATCCTGAGCATTACGGCTCGCCTGGTCTAATCCATTAATTTGGTTTCTCATCTTTTCCGAAATAGCAAGCCCCGCAGCATCATCGCCAGCTCGGTTAATCCTAAGCCCCGATGATAGCTTTTCCATAGAACTCGCTTGGTTATTTGAATTAATTGCTAAAAATCTGTTAGCGTTATCCGCCATTAAGTTATTGTTAATTACCATTGTGTATTATGCTACTTATTTTATCCGTAGTAAACTGTATAGAAAAAGACTACAGAATAAGTAGCCCCTCCTTTTCATGTGTATAAGTGTATTGCATAAATACATTATATTACAACGCGACATCATTTGCAATAGATTTGTAATAATTCCAGAAACTTCCTGTAATTTTTTGACAAAAAAAAGTGCGGACAATTATGTCCGCCAAGTATATAATGCTTCCTTGCAATATATTAAGTGCATCTGTGCAATAAAAGGAGTAAGCAGACTTGGGATGTCTGCTCAAAACAAAACTGCATACTAGCAAATAGGAATTTTTGCTAGCAACACGAACTAGAGGCACCCCTCTAATCCGTGCTAAAAACTAGCTAAATTCTTATAACAATTGTAGTACTTGTTGTGGCACTTGATTAGCTTGCGCAAGCATTGATTGTGAAGCTTGTGCTAAGATGTTATACTTAGTTAACGTTACCATCTCGTCTGCCATATCCGTATCTCTAATGTTAGACTCTGCTGTTTGTAAGTTCTCAGCTGTATTGTCTACATTTTTGATAGTG
>MDJM01000013.1 GCA_001994995.1 Candidatus Parepulonipiscium sp. PG-Nuni2H_MBin01
ACATTCTTTGGGTTTGGAGGAATGAATATAGGAGTAACAAATTTTGTTCCATTACAAGAATTTAAAGTAGGGCTTGAATATGGAAGTAGAAATGCAACATTTTTAGGACAATATATCTTAAATACTATTATGTTTGTACCTCTTGGATTTTGCCTACCATTTGTTTTTGAAAAGTTTAGAGGGTTTAAATATATTTTTATAACTTCCTTTTTATTTTCACTTAGTACAGAAATATTGCAGTTTTTTACTAAGCGTGGTATGGATATAGATGATTTAATTTTAAACACTTTGGGAGGATTAGTAGGTTACGCCTTATATTTGATGGTATCATTTATTACAAATTCCAAGGAAGATAAACGACTAAAATTTAATAACTTTAATTTACAGTTAATAATAGGTGTATGTATTGTAATAATTACAGTTGTACCATATGTTATTATAAATTCAGTAGAGGCTCCGTATGGACAAATATATTATGGACATCTTAGAGGCGAAGAACTTATATTAGCAGATAATTTTACATCAACTAATGAAACCACTGGAGTTATAGGAACTTCAAAAAATACTATTTTATCGGAAAATAAAGTAAGCGAGTTATTGGCTAAACTAGAAAAAATTACAGGCTTTGAAGAAGTTCTCTACAAAGAAGAGTTTATTGGAATACCAATATTTCATTACTATGATGAGCATATAAAAAACCAGCCCTATATTGGAGACTATATCAGAATACATGAAGATGGTACATGGAGAATTCAATATAACTTTGAAGATAATGTTACTAAGGTTATAGATAAAGATGGTAATATAGATTATGAATATCCAGAAAATGAAACTCAGTCAAACGAAGCACTAAAAGAGATAGCCTTAGTAACTCTTGACAAATTTGATTTAGGATATAATTATGATATTGATTTAATGCAAATGGTAGACAAGACGATGTATGGTAAAGAAGTAGAAGTAAGTATTGATAAACTTATAGATGACGCATTATTATATGGGAATTTAAATGTCAGCTTTGATTCAAATGGTAATGTTGTAGCGGTAGACAATAATGTAAGAGAATATGAGATAGTGGACGAAGTTGCACTAATTAGCGTAGATGAGGCTATGCACAAACTTCAAGAAGTGGGACTTGATAAAAGATTGCCTATAGTTATAGTAGAAAGTGCTTATTTGAGGTATGAATATATTAATGATACAGGTTACCTAATACCAGTATGGCAATTTAAAGGAGAGGCTCCGCCCCATCAATATGAATATAAGCCCATAATGGATGCTATAAAATATTAAAAATCAATTGTGTCAAAATGGTATGACTACTAGTAACAAATTATATCTACACAGAAAAAAGGATGTTCCACGTAGAACATGTTCCACAGAAAAAAGGGATGTTCCACGTAGAACATGTTTCACAAAAAAAGGATAAATTTATTAGAGAAAACTATGGGGCTGAGGGGCAAGTAATGTTACATGAAACATCTAAGAAGTATCTTAATGCCTATAAAAAAGAGCATGGGGCAGTGCCATCATCTAAAGAAATTAAAGCAATACTGGAGGGGCTTCAAACGAACAAAGCAATCAAATATGAAGAGTACAAAAATACTATAACTTCTGTTAATGGCATTGCTAACCATATCACTTCTGAACTAAATATTGTAGGTAAAATTAGTATTAATATTCCACTAATTAGCAATCCACGTAAAACAGCAATTATAAATGCAATATTAGGCTTCATTATAGACTGAAAATAATAGGTTGCATAAATATTAAATGGTAATAATAAAAATGATATACAGTATGTCCTTATAATACTTGGTGCTATTTCTAATACTTCTATAGTGGGTGTCATAAAAGCATAAACGAAAACATTAGGAATAGACACTGTAACAATAACCCATAATAAACTCAAAACCGCAACAGATATTATATTGTACCTAAATAATTCTTTAATACGTTGCCAACTATTCACACTAAAATTTGTTGATAATAAGGGTTGTGACGCTTGACCTATTCCATATGCACAACACTGTACAAATGTTGAAATATTAACAATTATTCCATAGACTGCAAGTGAATTACTACCTAGATATTTCATAATCTGAATATTAAACAACATAGTAAGTAGTCCCATAGCAATATCTACAAAAAAGGTGAAAATCCTATTATAAAAATTTGTTTAGCAGGAATACAATATTCTACGTGGTTTAATCAAATGTAATGTATTAATTTTGCTCTTAAAATGTGTTAGCATAACTAATACTGAAATAGTTGCTCCCAAACAAGTTGCTAGACCCGCTCCCATAATACCTATATCTAGTACAAAAACAAATAAAATATCTCCAACAATATTAAAAATTCCTCCGACTATTACTGCCTTTGTTGACAAAGTAGGATTATTATCATTTCGTAACATAGCTGATAAAAACTGCATAAATAAAAATTACATTCCATATAGGTGCAATAATTGCCATAGTTGCTGACCCCTCTGGACCATGATATTGCCCTACTTGCCACAAGTATTTAATGTTATTGACATCAGTACAGTTCAATACTTTAATAATTTGTAGATAAATATCATGTAAGGCTTATTATTGGTCTAATAAATTCTTTCAATTTTCTTTCAACTTACCTAAAAAATTTTTTCAAAATAGAGGATATAATATAATTATAAAACTGCTGAGGAAATGTAGTAATCTATCTACATAGTACCAAAGCTTGAAATACAAAATAAGGATAACTTGTAAGTATTCATTATTTACAATATAATATGGTATAAGAATTAGGAGGTTGAGAGTATGAAAATACTTATTGTTGATGACGAGGCAGATATAAGGGGATTAGTTAAATTATACCTAGAAAATGAGCACTATGAATTGGTTGAAGCGGTAGACGGGTTAGATGCTGTAGATAAATTAGATGATAGTATAGATTTAATTTTGCTGGATATAATGATGCCTAGGATGAACGGGCTACAAGCTTGTGCTGAAATTAGGAAAAAATATAACACCCCTATTATATTTTTGACAGCAAAAGGAGAGGATATGGACAAATATACAGGGTTTACATCAGGGGGAGATGACTATATTATAAAACCATTTAATCCGATTGATTTAACTTCTCGTGTCAAGGCTCACATTAGAAGGTATAGAACTTATAACGAAGTAAAACAAAATGTAGGCGAGATTATATTAGGTGACTTAGTAATCAATCTTGCTGGAAAAACTCTGCATAAAAATAATGAATTTATCAAGCTAACAAAGATTGAATTTTCTATTTTGGAGTTATTTTTAACTCATAGGAAACAGGTTTTTAGCCTAGACCAAATTTATGGGGCTGTGTGGGGTGAGGAATCTGTTTTGAATGCTGAGAGCACTGTATCCGTTCATATTAGAAACTTGAGAAATAAAATTGAAGATGATATTAGAGAACCTAAATATATTAAAACAGTTTGGGGGTGTGGATATCGTGTGGATTAAAAAATTGTTTAATTCGTTATATGCCTCTATTGTGTTAAGAATGACCATGTCTGTTGTTATAGGTTGTGTGTTGACTGTTTTATTATTAGTTGTAACAAATCAATATAGCCTTAGAAAAAATATGGAGTTTTGGAGAGATAATTCCAGAGAAATAGAACTGTTAGTAGAACAAATAGAAACATCAATTCACGCCAATAACATGACATTTAAACAGGCAAAAGATAATAGATTTTTGGAAATATCATTCCCCACCGATTGTCGTATAAACTTTTTTACAACGTATAGTGATATTTTTGATGAGATAGATTATTTATATGAACTTGAAATGTTTAGGCAAGGTTATTATTTTGAACTTGATTTTATGGATGGGAACGGATTTATGGTAGTATATTCGGATAAAATAGAATCCCTTACAGACCTACTTATACTACTTTCATTTGTAGCAGGCATTATTTTATTTTTTGTGATGTCTATATATTTAATATTTAAAAAATTAGACTATATAAAGGTAATAGAAAAAGGAATTTATAACATTTCACATGAAGATATATTGTATAAAATCCCTATGGAGGGAAATAACGAATTGACCCGCCTAGCAAGTAGTATAAATGATATGGGCGATATGCTTTCTAGCAAAATTGAACAGGAGCGGGAAAATGAAATTGCCGGGAGGTTGTTAATAACCAATATGTCCCACGACTTAAAAACGCCACTAACATCTATGATAGGATATATTGATGTTATTGAGAGCAAATTATCAAAAGACCATGAAGTATATCCTCTTATCATTACAGCAAAAAAAAATGGATTACGGCTAGAAAAACTAATTGCCGACTTATTTTTATATAGCAAGTTGATTAGTAAAGATATTGTAGTCAATATACAAAGTATAAACATAAACGTGATGTTGAAGCAAATACTAGAAATAAGAACGGAAAATATTATCTTAAAGGAAGTGGATACCAATTTATTAGCAAATGTTGACCCAGAAAAATTTCACCGAATTATAGATAATTTGATTAGTAATGCCTCAAAATATGGGGTTAAGGACGAGCTAATCACAATGAGTATAGGAGAAAACAATGATGAGGTTGTTATAGAAATTCAAAATCTAACCCATGACAATCTGGAGAATAAAGTAGATAAATTGACAACCAGACTTTATACAGCACGTGAAGATAGGACTAATGGCTCATCGGGGCTTGGCTTATCTATTGTAATAGAACTGCTAAAAACTATGAAAGGTAGGTTGAAATTGGCATGTAAGGGGGATATGTTTACAGCCACAATCAATCTAGTTAAATCTTAGATTTCTTTTAACTTTCTTTCAAAATCCTTTTATCTTTCTTACCTGAAAGCTAAAGGGATTTTTTATTTTCGTTAGTATAATATAATTATAAAAAAACTACTTACAAATGGGGTGGTCCCGCTTTAGTAAATATTAATTCAAGGGAAGTCGCAATAGGAAAAGATTTAGCTATGTTAATAAAGTTAGAAAGGGTGAGTGGTTGATGAGTGGTCATTGTAATATAGTAGAGGATAAAAAAGTATACGATTTACCCAACAAAATTTTATTAATGGGTAATCCAAATGTGGGGAAATCAGTAATTTTTTCAGCGTTAACAGGAGTACATGTTATGAGTTCTAATTATGCTGGAACAACTGTTAGCTATACCAAAGCAAAAATTAAATTAGGGGTACAAGAGTATCAATTAATAGATGTACCTGGAACGTACTCTCTTACCCCTACATCAGAGGCTGAAATAGTAGCCTCAAGTTTTATGAATTCAGGTGCAAAGGCTGTAATTTGTGTATTAGATGCAACCAATTTAACACGTAATTTGAATCTTGCGTTTGAAATTATGGCATATAATATTCCAGTAGTATTTGCGTTAAATCTTATAGATATAGCCAAACGTAAAGGTATGATAATAAATCAAAAAGTGTTAGAAAAAGAACTAGGAGCACCCGTAATAAATACAGTAGCCGTTAAGGGTGAGGGGTTAGAGGAATTAAAGGATAAGCTTACAGGGATTATTGAATCTAAAGCAAACCCAGAAAGTTGTGCCAGAAAATGTGCTGATTGTAAAACACAACACGTAGAACTACAAAAATCTCAAAAAGAGATTTGGCAAAAGTCTGAGCAAATTACAAAAAAATGTGTAACTAGCTCTGATGAAAATCTGAAATTTATTGATAAATTAGGGCAAAAGATGGTTAACCCTATGCCAGGAATTCCTATTGCATTATTAATTATAATAGTTTCTTTAGGATTAATTGTGGGTGGTGGCAAGGCGTTAAGAACTGTATTTTTCTTACCTTTAGTTAATGGACTGATTGTACCGTTTTTTGTAAATATTATAAGTGGTTTTGGTTTGCCAGAACTAATAAATAATATTTTAATTGGAGAATACGGAATTTTTGTAATAGGGTTTGAGTGGCCATTTGCATTATTACTTCCATATGTCATGCTGTTTTATATTGTATTTACCTTTTTAGAAGATTGTGGAGTGATGCCTCGTATGGCAATCTTATTTGATGGCATTATGAGTAAAATGGGTGTGCAAGGTGGGAGTTTAATAAGTTTAATGATGGGGTATGGTTGTGCAGTACCTGCAATAATTGGTACTAGAAATGCAACAACTCGTAAAGAGCGTATCATCATTACAGCAATGGTATGTTTTGCTGTGCCTTGTATTTCACAGTCAGCAGCATTAATTTCACTACTTGCAAGTCAATCAATCATTTTGTTGATTGCTATGTTTTTACTATCCTTTTTGGTTATTTATATAGTAGGATTAGTTACTGGAAGACTTATAGAAGGTAAAGTTGAGCCTATTATTATTGAAGTACCAAACTTACTTATACCTGAAAAGAAGGCATATTTTAAAAAATTATTAATTAGGTTAAAGGAATTTTTGGTAGAGGCTGAAGGACCTATGATAATTGCAATCGTGATTGCAGCGATATTTAAAGAAACAGGGCTACTAGATATTATGGCTAACGCTCTTGAGCCACTTTTATCGGGTTTATTAGGATTACCAAAAGAAGCTGTTATCTTTTTATTACTAGGTATTATTAGACGTGAGATGGCAGTTATTCCATTACTATCTATGGAGTTAACGATGTTGCAAATATTTGTAGGGGGTGTGGTTTCATTATTATATCTTCCCTGTGTATCTGTTTTTGGTGTTATATCTAAAGAATTAGGTACAAAGATTGCTGTTATGATAGGTGTAGGGACTTTTACAACTGCTATGTTAATAGGAACTATAATTAATTTTATAGGACAAATAATATTTTAGAAAAATCTTTTAACTTTCTTTCAAAATCCTTTTAGCTTTCTTTAATGAAAGCTAAAAGGATTTTTTACTTTAAATCATATAATGTAATTATAGAAAATGAGTTAAGGAAAGTCCAAGAAAGGGAGTTATTAAATGAAAATACTGATTGCTACAGATACTTATAAGCCAACAATAAATGGGGTTGTTACATCAATTATAAATTTACAATCGGGTTTACAGACGCTAGGACACGAGGTGAGAATCCTAACACTTTCTAGTACAGACCAGTCCTATATAGATAGCGATATCTATTATATAGGAGCGTATGATGTGAGCGAACTTTACCCAGATGCTAAAATAAAAATTAAGCAAGGCAAGAAAGAATTAATACACATCTTAAATTGGAAACCAGATATTATACACACTCAAAGTGAATTTAATACATTCTTACTTGCAAAACAGATTGCTAAGAAACTGTCTATTCCAATTATTCATACGTATCACACAATGTATGAAGATTACACACATTATTTTTCACCAAATAAAAAGATGGGGAAAAAGGCAGTTACAGCTATTACTAACCATGTTGCTAACCATGTATCAGCTATGGTAGCACCAACTAATAAAATTTACAATGTCTTAACCACATACGGTGTGGATTGCCCTATAGAAGTTATACCCAGTGGTATTTCACTTGAAAAATTTGAAACTAACATACCACAACAAGAAATAATTAACCTTAAAACTCAACTTAATCTACCACAAGACAACTTAATATTGCTGTCAGTAAGTCGCATAGGAAAAGAGAAAAATATAGATGAACTGATTGGGTATATGAAGTCATTGAGAGATAAAAAAATATCACTTGTTATTGTAGGGGATGGACCTTATAAAGAAGAGCTAGAAGACTTAGTTAGTTTGTATGATTTAGAGGACAATATAAAGTTTACAGGAATGATAACACCCCAACAAGTGCCCGTATATTACCAAATGGCTGACTTATTTGTTTCAGCCTCTACCAGTGAAACACAAGGCTTGACATATATTGAGGCATTGGCAAGTGGCACTCCGATTTTGTGTAGAAAAGATGATTGCTTGGACGGGGTATTATTAGAGGGAAAGAATGGATATTCATTTGAGGATAAAACAGAATTTTTAGCTAAATTGGACAATTTTATAACTAGAAAGGATAAGGAAGATATGATGATTGAAGCTAAAACCACAGTAGGGGCATATTCAAAAGCTATATTTACAGACAATATAGCCACTCTTTATCAAAGATATACAAAATCAGATGAAAGGTGCGATGGCTTAGGAAGTCCATTAAAGTGTAATACGCAACAAAAAAAATATACGATGATAGTCAGTTCGTTAATATTAGCAGGTTCTACAATATATGGATATTCTTTTATAAAAAATAGGAAAAGTGGTATTTGAAAATAGTAGTGAGATTGTTTCATAATAACAAAGAAAGGGAGGAATGGAGATATGACACATCAAGAATTACACTCGCCATTTTATCATAAGACAGGTAGCAATATAGGAATATTATGTATACATGGACTATTTGGAAGTCCAAATCAATTTAATGCATTAGGAGAAATAATAGAGTCATTTGGATATGATTGTAAGGCTATTCTTTTGCCAGGACATGGTGGAAGTTGTAAGGATTTTGGAAACAGCAATTATAAACATTGGAAAGAACATGCTAAAAATGAAATTAGTTGGATGAAAGAACATTATGAAAAGGTATATTTAATCGGGCATTCTATGGGTGGACTTTTTTGTATAGAATTTGCCGATGAAATGCAAGTAGATGGAATAATACTAATTAATACTCCAATGAAAATTAGTCCATCATTAGGAAAATATGCTAAGTGTTTAGAAGTAATGCTAACAAAAAAATCAATGGGAGATATCTTTGGTGAAGAACGTGAAAAATCAGTATACGGCATTGATGATGGCAAATGGTATGAATATGTATCGGGGTTGCCATCAGCTTTAGGAGTTAGGAAGATAAAATCTGATACTAAGCGTATGCTATCTAGCTTAAAAACTCCTGCCCTCATCTTTCAATCAAAAGAGGATGATACTGTAAGTTATAGAAGTATCTACTATTTTGCTAAAAAGCTAAAAATGGCTAAACATAAAATAGTGGTACTCAAACATTCACAACATAGCCATTTTTCTATAAAAGATTTGAATATACAAAAGAAAATGATAAAAGGATTTATTGGGTAGAAAATAGACAATTTAGAAATTATTGGTAGGGGGAAGTACATGAAAAAGAGAATTCAAGGAGAGCTTTATAAAGGCTCATCATTTGTAGAGGTTATAGTTGGGGTATTAGTTCTTATGGCATGTATAGTAGGTGGAATAGGAATTATATTTCAGATGGTAGTTGAGCATGTTAGTCCATTAAATGGGCTGTTGATAATTATTGCTGTAACTTTATTATTTATAATACGAAAATATTTATATATATCTAAAGTAGACAGCAAGGCAGTAGATTAATAATATAATAAAAATTTAGAGGAGTGATTATAAAATGGATTCGGAACTAGGTATACAATTGGTTATTTTGATGTTAATGATTGGTGGGTCAGCATTTTTTTCTATGTCAGAAACAGCACTTATGTCTATTACAAAAATAGATGTAAGGCATATGGTATCACAAAATGTTAAGGGGGCAAAGTTGCTAGAAAAATTGATAGATGATCCATCTAAATTGTTAGGCTCTATATTGGTAGGAAATAACTTGGTAAATATCGGTGCGTCATCTTTTGCTACAGTGGTTGCAACCAATATATTTGGAAGTGCTGGAGTTGGTATTGCAACAGGGCTTATGACATTATTTGTACTTATCTTTGGTGAACTTACACCAAAATCTATTGCCACCAAAAACCCTCAAAAAGTTTCCCTTTGGGTATCTAAACCGATATATTTAGTTGTAATAATTGTTTCGCCTATAGTAAAGATTCTTATGGCTATAGCGAATGTTTTGATTAGACTTTTAGGGGGAGAATCGGATGCAAATCAGGCATTTATTACTGCTGAAAAATTAAAAACTATTGTTACGGTCAGTCATGAGGAAGGTATAATAGAAAAAGAAGAAAAAGAGATGATTCACAATGTATTTAACTTTGGAGATTCTTATGCAAAAGATGTAATGATTCCTAGAACGGATATGATAGCTATTGATATAGAGGCCACGTATTCGGATGTTATAGATTTATTTAAGGAACACCAATTTTCACGTATGCCAGTATATGAAGACTCGTATGACAATATAGTTGGATTGCTACACATTAAAGATTTACTTATGAATACAATTGATCCTGATGCATTTAAAATATCGTCTATTCTTAGAGAAGCATATTTCATACACGAATATAGCATGATAGATAAATTATTTAACGAACTTAGACTGAAAAAAACGGGTATGGCATTTGTAGTTGATGAATATGGAGGGACTTCTGGACTTATTACTGTTGAAGACTTGATAGAAGAAATTGTAGGCGACATTGATGATGAATATGACCTACACAATGAAGACTTTGCCAAAATTGGTAACAGTGAATATTTGATGACAGGGGCATATAGAATTTCCGATGTAAATGAGAAAACAGGATTACACCTTGTTTCTAAGGAGTTTGACTCTATTGGCGGATATGTTATTGGATTATTGGATAGATTTCCTGATACGGGTGAGGCGATAACTGTTGGAAATATTACTTTTGTTGTGGAAGTGACAGATAATAAAAGGATAAATACAGTAAGAATAATTATGGCTAAAGATGATTATTTGCCTACTGATTTGATAGATTAAAGGATTATTTACTGGGCTGTTATACTAAGTGAGTGTAACCGCCCCATTTTTTAGGATAAAACACTCTGTGTAGTAAAGCGTCACAAATTTGATAGGAGGCATAGTGAAGATGAGACTTATGGATACCGTTGTAACAAAAAAAAGAGTGATAAGTAGATTTCTATTTATTGGAATAGTGGCTTTGCTTAGAATAGCTTTATTTTGTTTTTTATTTTGGAAGTTCTTGGGGAAGATTATTTTGAAGGTATCCTAAATGATTTGTGCCAAGCAAAAAAATTTATATTTATGGAATATTTTATTATTGAAGAAGGTGAGATGTGGGGAGAAATCTTAAAAATACTAGTAGAAAAGGCACATTCAGGTGTTCAAATTAGAATTATATATGATGATATAGGCTGTTTTCAAACTCTGAGTTGGGAATATAGGCACCACTTGGAGGAACTTCACACAAATATTAGATGCGTAGTTTTTAACAGAGTGAAATTATTTGATGATGTGGTAGTAAATAATCGTGACCATCGAAAAATTCTTGTGATAGATGGGAAAGTTGGCTTTACAGGCGGAATTAATATCGCAGATGAATATATTAATAAAAAGGTGAAGTATGGACATTGGAAAGATATTGGAATTAGGCTTGAGGGGTCTGGAGTATGGGGGTTAACCTGTTTGTTTTTAGAAATGTGGAATGCTAATAACGACGAAAAATTAAGTCCACTTGAGTATAAATATAATTCGCATGATATTATTTGTAAAGGTTTTGTGCAACCATTTGGTGATAACCCACTTGCAGAAATAGAAGTCGGGCAAAATGTTTATATTGATATGATAAATCAAGCTAATGAAAGTATATATATAATGACACCATATTTAATACTTGATGAAATGACCCAAAATGCAATAATTTTAGCTACCACTCGTGGGGTGCAAGTGAATATTCTAACACCAGGTATGCCAGATAAAAAAACAGTGTATAGAATTACACGTAGCAACTATATTTCATTAATTAAGGCTGGTGTGCGTATTTTTGAATACACAGCTGGTTTTATACATGCAAAATCTATTGTGGTTGACCAACAGGTTGCTATGATTGGAACAATAAATTTGGATTATAGAAGTTTATATTTAAATTTTGAATGTGGAGTATATATGTATGGGACGCAAGCTGTAGATGATTTATATGTAGATACGATATACACTATTTTAAAAAGTAAACAGATACGTTTGGCGGATTTAGAACTAAATGGTATTGGGTTAGTTACTGATACTATTTTAAGAGTTTTTGCACCTTTAATGTAAAGTAAGATGTTAATAATAAGGTGGAAAAATAAAGAAGAAAAACTTAATAGCTCTAAACATAGAAAGCACTCTTTATGGTAGATATAGGATTAGTCCGAGTGAATATCCATTTGATAGCGTGAAAAATATATTTCAAAAAGACTTTAACGAGCAAAAACAGCATGCACAAACAATATACCCTGACATTCGCATTGATATTGAACCCAAAGACACCATGACTATGGAAATTCAAAAAGGCAGCTTAAACACCAAGCATAGTAAAAGAACCCTTATTGTAAGAATAGCAAGAAACTTTGCCACAATAGTAAATAGCACCTCATATGATAGCAAAAATTATCTTGACA
>MDJM01000014.1 GCA_001994995.1 Candidatus Parepulonipiscium sp. PG-Nuni2H_MBin01
CGGCAGAAGTAGGATCCTTGATTACACATGGGGATATTAGAAAAGAGACATGGGGATATTTTGATGGAGGATATGAGAAATTCGCCTCGGTAACAGCATTAGTCGCTAA
The DNA here is from genome assembly GCA_001994995.1 of Candidatus Parepulonipiscium sp. PG-Nuni2H_MBin01. GTDB lineage: Bacteria > Bacillota > Clostridia > Lachnospirales > Cellulosilyticaceae > Parepulonipiscium > Parepulonipiscium primum. Next base: position 110 of record MDJM01000014.1, read on the forward strand.
AGCAATATAACTTGTATCTTTAATAGCATTAAATTTAAGAGTCGCACAGTCTCCCACTGCATAAACATCTTTTATACTTGTTTCTTGACGCTCATTTACTAGGTATGCTCCATTTTTAAATGTAGCTAGTTGATCTTTAGCAAGTTCAGTGTTTGGTCTAAATCCAACAGCCCATACAACCATATCAGTTGCTATCTTTTCTTTATCAGTTACAACGTATTCAACTTTGCCGCTTCCTTCAAATTTACTTACTTGTTGATTGAATTTAAGGTTAATGCCATTTTCCTTTAAATTTTCTTTCATCATATCAGTAAACTTTTTATCATAGTAAGTTGGTAAACAAGTATCTGCTATATCAATAAGGGTTACGTTTTTACCCTTTAATTTAAACGCTTCTATTAATTCAATTCCAATATAACCTGCTCCAATTACAGTTACATCTTTAATGTCATCATTATCTAATTTTTTGATAACATCTTCTGCATCTTGGAATAATTTAACTCTTTGAATATTTTCTAAGTCACTGCCTTCTAATTTTGGTATGATCGGTGTTGAACCTGTAGCCAAAACTAATTTATCATAACTTGCTTCATACTTCTCACCAGTTGTAGATTCTGCATAAACTACTTTTTTATCAAAATCTATATTTGATACTTCAGTGCTGCCATAAAATTTAGCACCTTTTTTTTCAAGGTCTTCCTTACAAGTATAAAACATGCTTTCTTTACTTTTAACTCTATCAGCTATCCATAAAGCCATCCCACATCCTAAAAAGCTGATATTAGAATTTCTTTCAAATACTGTTAATTCACAATCTTTGTGATTATCTAGTATAGTATTAATTGTTGCTATCCCCGCATGATTTGATCCAATTACTACAATTTTTTCCATGTTATAATAGTTCTCCTTTATACCTTTAATTTTGAGTTATTAATTATATTGTATAAAGAAATATAATAAATAACTTCTACTTAAATAGTACATCAAACTTCAGGTAAATGCAAGTACTTATTAGGAGATAATTATAATTATCTCCTAATAATTTTTTGATTAGTCTAAATTATTAATTATCTCCCTAGTATTTAAATAATATAAAGTATAATATTACTATAAGAGATAGTAAAAATTAGAGGAGATACTATGAATATACTAAAAATTATAAGCAAATTAGAAGATATTTTTCCTGATGAGTTAACAAACGACTTTATTAATTCTATGCCCCGTAAGAAACTTACAGCGGAGCAAAAAGCTAGACCATATTCAAAATATTACTATAAAGACATGGCTAAGATACCTCAAGCAGATTTAGATATTATTAATGCTGGACCAATATCGTCGAAAAAAGCATTGAGTATTTATGAAGCAAAAGAAATATTAAAAGATGGATATTTAGAAGCTGAAACGGGATATTGTGTAATGCCAAATAGAACAGGATTTGCAGCAACAAAGGTATTTATGCCTAATGTTACTCCTAAAATGATAAATTGGTGGTTTAATTGGCATCCTTTAGAAGGGCTCAGATATATGATTTGGTGTCCTGTAGGGCATACTGATATAAGTGCAAAAGAACCTAATAAACACTTAGATAACACATATGTACCTTTAAAGATTCGCAATATAGGTACAACTCATTATCCAGAAGAGGGGTTTAATGTCGAAGGTTCTACGAATATAGAAATTAAATTCAGGTCACCACAAATCTTAGGCATTACTCCAGATATGGTCAAAAATTCATCCATGAAAGCTTTTCAAATAGCCACTTGTAGTAATAAAATTCCGCCAATTCCTATAAATATTTTTTTTCATGCGGTTAGACTTGTGAATGGTGGAGTGGAATTTAGAAGTCATTATTGGCTAAATTATACTATAAAAAATAATAAAATTTCTGTAAGTAAAATTCCGTTGCCTATACAAGTAGTAAGTGCATTAGCGAAAAATAATTGTATACACAGTTTAATAGAATACAATAACTTAGCATCTATATTGCCACAGTTATACAAAGAGCAAGCTGGACAAATTAATTAGATATAAGTTCATATATTGGCACAATATATAGTTCTTATTCCATATTGTCGTCAAACTGCTTGTTGCTACTTTTTTGTTTTTTATTATTAGCGTAGTTTATAGATTTCAATATTATAAAGGCCCCCCAATACATCTGATAAAAGTTAAAATAACTACTGTTAAGGCCAAGTTCTAGGATAGGACTTGACCTTTTTTGTTTCTCTACATTTAATTAATATAATTTATTTTATGCGTAACTTTGCCACTTCTTCTATAGTAAGTCCTGTTTTAACCGAAATCATTTCGTCATCTAGTATATCTAACAAAGCTATTGCTAATTGTAATTTTGTTTGTGCTATTCCTTGCTCAAGTCCTTCTTTTCTCCCTTCTTTTATGCCTTCTTGTCTCCCTTCTTTTATACCTTCTTTTCTCCCTTTTTCAATCCCTTTTTTCATGCCTTGTTTTACCCCTTTGTTTACGGCAGTTTCTAGTTGGGTATCATATATAACTTGATTTTCTATAAATCTTTCATACGTTTTTCGTTCTACTTTACTCATTTTTAACATATTTAGTTGTTCATCTACCCGGTGCATAACTTGTGATGTTGCTGTATTTGATATCTCACTATTTTTAAGTAGATATAACCACTCATCAAACTTATCCTTTGTTTCACCTCGAAAACGGTTTGGCATTATTATATAATACTCTGGAAATACTTTCGGGTCATATTCAAGCTCTAGTTCATATACTGGTAGTGTCATTTGTCTATTTTCGTTAAGCTTCGTATTTGTTTTAAGCCCTGTAAATTCTATCTTTCCGTGGTAGACACTGTCTTCTCCCTTGCCTAGCTCAAAGTATATTATATTGATAGAAATAACCTTTACAATGTTGTGGTATTTTTTACCTAGACTTATATTTTCTACAATATTTTTACTTGTCCCATATAGCATTCTTTTTAAATAGTCTTTTTCTTCGTTGTTTTGTATCTCAATTATATATCTATTGTCATTTTTATCTTTTACTAAAATATCAACTCTATTAAATTTATCGTCTGACTCATGCTGGTTGCTTTCACTTTCAAGTATTTCTTGGATTTTAACATCTATATTTGTCAAATCTGATATAAATGCTTCTAGTATATCAAAATTATCTTTTTTACGTAGTACGGTTTTGATAGCCCAGTCGAACCTAATAAGTTTTTGCATTTGTACTCTCCTTTATTTTATGCGTAACTAATGTGAAATAATTTTCTTTTAACAAACATTATATCATATTAATCCATATCGAATAAAGCTTTATTATTATTTTATTCTACATTTTCTATGCTTTGAACAATGGATAACCTAGAAATTTGCCGTAACAAAATAATAGTTGGGAGACAACATATTATTAGTATAAAATAGATTTTAAATTAAAAAGACTAATTCCTACTCAAGTTAGAAATTAGTCTTTTTCTATATACAGATTAAATTTTATTAAATAAATTGAGGCTCATTCAAAATATTTAACGTGTTGTTTTCTTACTTTCGATTAATTGTGTGGTTACAATTACTGCAATTAGGATAAAGCCCCAAGCTGCAGTTTTGATAAAAGCACTAACTTTTAATATGTTCAATGCACTAGATACTAGTTGTAGTGCTATAATTGCAAGTGCTACACCCATAACTTTTCCTTTCCCACCTTCTGGGTGAGTTCCTCCTAAAACAGCGATTAATAGCGTAAGCAATGTATAACTTGTGCCGTAATCTGACTTTGCAGAATTATAGTGAGATACAATTAATATTCCCCCAATAGACCCTAAGATGCCTGAAAGAATATAGGTTGTCATAGTCACTTTAAGATTATCTATACCTGCATATTTTGATGCTGTACTATTGCTGCCCATAAATACTAATTCTTTTCCATACGTAGTAGATTTCATTATAAACCATAACACTGCTACTACTATAATAAATATAATTACTGGAATTGGAATAAATGCTAGTGTACCATTTGTTATAAGTGCAAATGACTCTGGTAAACCAGTAATTGCAGGACCTTTAGTAATTATAACTCCTATACCGGTATATAACTGTAACCCACATAAAGTTACTAGCATAGGCGGAATTTTTAAATATCCTATCAAAAATCCGTTAGTTGCACCACATAACATCCCTACAATAATAGCTACTACAATACCAGCTGCCATTCCAACCACACTACCATCCATTGCCAGCATAGTAACTGCACATATTATGCCTGAGAGATTTGCAATACCTACTAGCGACAGGTCAATTCCACCAGACATCATAGCTAGCATCATGCCAAAAGCTAATATCCCAAATTCCGGAAACTGACTTCCCATACTTTGAAAGTTGGCAACACTTAAAAATGTATTTGGAGCAATAATTCCCATTACTATTATTATACATATTGAAATTATGAGAAGCCCCAAAATATTCTTATCTGCTTCTTTAACTAGTCCTTTTACTTTGTCCACAATGTTCAACTCCTTTCCCTACACCTTAGGCTTAGCATCTATATATCTTACTCTTATAGAAGTAATAACTGTTCCAACTACAATAATAAATCCAACTATAAATGTCTGAAAATGTGTTGGCACACCTAACATAATCAAGTTATTTTGTACTAATGCTATAAGAGTTACTCCTAAGAGCGTACCTATTACACTGCCATGGCCACCCGTAATACGTGTTCCTCCTATTACTATGGCGGCAATAACCATCATTTCTGCACCCATCAAACTTTGCGGGCCTGCTTGCCTCATCAATATAGTATACGTCATCCCACCAATCCCAGCTAAAAATCCTGCTGTCATATATACTATAAATTGGATTTTTATGATATTAAACCCGGCTATTCTAGCTGCATTCTTATCCCCGCCTATAGCATATATGCCTCGGCCTAACATGGTGTATTTTAAAACCACATAAGCTAGTATATATAAGACTATGGGAATTAATATTAGTACAGTTAATGCATACTTAATACCTGCTTCATTTGTATAAGTATAAATAAATTGTTGAGAAAGACTATCTACATTATCGGGGATTTTTGAGATATTAGCTGCACCTAGATATGCTAAGGTTATTCCGTTTAATAAACTACTTACGCCTAATGTAGCAATAAGTGGTGGGATTTTTATTTTACTTACTAATATAGCATTTAAAAGTCCACATACAATTCCTATACCTCCAGACATTGCAAATGCAAACAATACACTATCTATACTATTAGCATTCATAAACTTTATAGTTGCATACAAAGATATACACGCAACGGCTGGAAAAGATACGTCAATTCCTCCAGATACTATGACTATCATCTCTGCAATTGCAAAGATTAGCGTTACTAACATAGCTCTTGATAAATTAATAGCTGTATGTTGACCTACAAACATCGGATTTACAATTCCTATGATAATACAAAGTCCTATAATAATACAAGCTACAATCATTTCATTAGATGTAAGTATTTGTTTTACTTTATCATTATTCATTGGCAACGCCTCCTTCTGCCATTACTGTACCAGTTAAAAGTTTTGCTAATTTTTCTTCATCTAACTCACTACTATCTGTATTGGATATTATCTTTCCATCTTCCATTACTATAATTTTATTACAATTTTGTATAATCTCTGATAAATCATCTGAAATTACTATTACGCCTACTCCTTCTGCTGCTAAATCATGTAATATTTTATGAATATCAGCTTTTGCCCCAATATCCACCCCTACTGTAGGTCCATTTAAGATAATCAAGCTAGGATTAGTATTTAACCATTTAGCTATAACTATTTTTTGTGCATTACCACCAGATAATGTATTAATGGGTACTTGTGATGATGCAGCAACACAACCTATTTTTTTAATCCACATATTAGTAACTTCTGTCATAGCATGTTGATCTAGTTTAAAATTTTTTAAGTATTTACCTATAGAAGCGGCAATTGTATTATCTTCTATAGAACGTTTTAAAAATAGTCCTTGCGTTAGACGATCTTCTGGTACATAGGCAATTTTATTTTTAATCGCTTCTTGAATTGAATTAATTGTTATCGGATTATCATTAAGTGTAATATTACCAGATTCTACAGCTATTAATCCAAATAATGCATCTCCTATTTCGCTTCTGCCCGACCCTAACAAACCAGTTATGCCCAATACATCTCCCTTATTAAGAGTAAAGCTTATATTTTCAAACATACCTTTTTTAGTGTAATTTTCTACTTTCAACACTTCTTGGTCGCTAGGTTCTGGACGATAGAAGTCTTCTTGAATATCTCTACCAGTTAAGCAGTTTATAAACCGTCCTCTATCAAACTCTTCTATGCCACCCGTTGCCACGTTTTCTCCATTACGTAAAATAGTTAATTGCTTGGCAACTTGGTAAATCTCATCTAACTTATGATTAACAATTACAACTGCTATGTTTTTATCCCGTAAGTTAAAAATAATTTCGTTTAATCTGTCTACTTCTTTAGAAGTTAGAGCGGTTGTAGGTTCATCGAGTATTACCATCTTTGCATCATTAATAATAGCTCTGCAAATTGCCACAATTTGCTTATTAGCAACAGAAAGTCTTTCTACTAAAAGGTCTGGGTCTATGGATACTCCTATTCTACTCATAGCTTCTAATGCTATTTTTCGTGCTTTTTTCCAGTTCATAGTTTTTGTGCCAGTCATTAGAGCATTATTCATAGCAATATTTTCAGCCACTGTTAAGTTTGGAAAAATGGCAAAATCCTGATATATAACTTGTATACCCATTTTAATCGCTTCTATCGGCGTAAGTTTAGTAATCTTTTTACCTTCTATATATATATCACCAGAAGTTGGATCATGTACACCAGATATAACTTTTATTAAGGTTGATTTTCCGCAACCGTTTTCACCTGCTAAACAATGTACCTCACCTAATTTAACCTCAAGATTTACCCCTTTTAATGCATGTACTCCGCCAAAGGATTTTTTAATATTATCTAATTTCAAAAATACTTCACTCATAGATTACACCTCGTTTCTAAAAGTCTCACTAATCACGTTATGTTTACTAAACAAAATAAACATAATTCATTATATTGATATAAGCATCAACTGCACTGCAAAATATCAAAAAAATAAATGATAACATAAAGATATAGCCTAACATATCTTACATCTTCTGTTATCATTTTATTTAATTTCGTGTAATATTTAATTTTTTAGAAATCGTATGCAGGGTCATCAACATTATCTATTGTAACATCAATCCAAGCTTCTCCCATAAATACTTTTCCATCTAACATTAAATTATCATATCCAGGAATTCCTAGATCAATACCATCGCCAACTTCTTCTCCATCTAATATTCTTACCGCAAGCTCAATCATAGCTTTACCCGCAAGAGCTGGATCCCAGAAAGAAATTGTATCTATTGTACCACTCTTAATATACTTTCCTGCATCAGATACTAGTGAAGTTCCTACTAGGTGAACTTTACCTTGTAACCCTAATTCTTCTACCGCTAATGCAGCACCTACAATATCCGGCATCGCTGAGCCTTGCACTCCAACAATATTTGGATTAGCAGTCAATACTTCTTTTACTTTATTATAAGAAGTTTCTTGGCTATCTGCTGTTTCAATTTTATCACCATATAAAGACATATCAGGGAATTTTTCTTGTTGCAGTGCAATTGCTGAATCTACCCAAATATTATGAGATTCAGAAGTTAATGCTCCTACCTCAACGATATATTCTCCTTGCCCACCAGTAAGCACACCTAATCTTTCCATAAAGTGCTCACCATATGCTGCATTATCAAAAGCTTCAATATCATAGTCGATATTTGTCATACCACTAGCCTCGTGAGTTATAACTAATATTCCCGCATCACGTGCTTTTTTAAGAACAGGCTCCAATGATTCAGTTGAGAATGGTACTACGCAAATAGCGTCTACTTTTTGTGCAATTAAGTCTTCAATAAACTGAGCTTGCAATGCCCCATCACCATCTACTGGTCCTGTATAAAATGCATCTATACCTGTTTCGTTTGCATACTCTATAACACCTTGCTCCATTCTTTGAAACCATGCAATACTTGTTAGCTTAGGTACTACAGCAATTGTATAATCTCCGCTATCTGTAGTTGTATCGTTGCTACTACTTCCTGAGTCACTGCTAGATGAGCTTGAACTACTACTTGAACTACCACTTGAACTACTACTTGAACTACTACTTGAACCACTGTCTTGAGTAGTTCCACAACCTGTTAGTCCAGTTGTTAATACTACCCCGCAGGTCATCATAGCTAATAATTTTTTTGCCATCTTATTCATTTTGAGTTCCTCCCTTTTACCATTACATTACTCAACACTGTTACATAACGCTTTTATTATTAAAGTAGCCACAGCTGCTCCAGGGTCTTGTAAACTTCTAGACTCCTCTCCACGAATAGCTGCTCTGCCATGTACTGCCTTCATTTTAGTAGTATCATCAAAGCCTTTGGTAGCCGCTTCAAATGCTTTAGTAGCCATAGTTTTCAAATCATCCCCTGCACTAACTGATGTATTCATCGAATCTACTGCTGGGCCTAATCCATCTAGGAAAGTTTTGTCACCTAATTTTGCCTTACCTCTTTTTGCTACTCCATCAAAATAGCTCTTAAATAATAATGCTATATCGCTATTATCTAGTTCTGTTTTACCTTTTAGGTTTTTTCCAGCTTCCATAAGTCCTGATGCCATTAATGTTCCCATAGTAGAAGGTACTGCTGTTGACATGGCCTTGCCCGCTTGGTATATAGTTTTACCTATATCCGCTTCTGTAGTATCCTTTATTTTTTTATAAGCAGCAGTAAATCCATCACTCATTGTAAGCCCTAAATCTCCATCTCCTACAACGCTGTCTAAATCAATTAAATAGTCTTTATTTTCTTGCATAATATCTTGCAGTTGCTTAAATAATTCTTTTATAAAATCCACTTTGCTCTCCTCCTTGCTCTAACTTTCTCTTATAATCATTTCTCCGCCTACGTAAATTTTAACATTAACTATGTTGCGGTTTTCCATAGATTGCAATAATAAATTTAATGCCACTTCTCCAACTGTCTTTTTTGGTATATCCATAGTCGACAAAGGCGGTGACGATATTATGGAAAATGCAATATTATCAAACCCTACTATCGAAATTTCTTCAGGTATTTTCACACCAACTTCTCGTAACGCCTTTATTACGCCTAGAGCAATTATGTCGTTATCTGCAAATGCACATCTAGGTAATGTTATATCATTATCTAAGTATTGTTTCATCGCTTTATAAGCACCTAATAAAGTTGGGGGTATTAAAATTTCACTGTCTTGTTTTAAATTCATTTCTTGTATAGCACTTTTAAATGCATTATGACGTGCAATAAAATTTTGGCATTTTACACTACTTCTAAAATATCCTATGTTATCAAATCCCATAGAACTAAAATATTTTACTACTTCATATACTAATGCATTGTTATCCATAACAACTGCATTTGCTTTAAACATGCCTAAATCGTTATCTAATACTACATATGGTATAGTAATATAATTAAGTAATTCTAAATCTTGGGCTAATATTTCTGTTCCTAAAACAATGGCTCCACTAAACTGGTCATAATCTAATTCGGATAAAGTTTGTGCAAGCTTATTTATTGAATGTACCACTATTAAATTAAACCCTTTTTTTCTGCAATTTATTTCTATAGACTCCATGATAGTTGAAATAAATCCTACGTTTTCTTCAACTATCATGCCACTTTTTACATACTTTAAAAATAAAATGTTGTTACTTATAGGTTTATTTTTAATACTATTTGTAGATACGTAATTGTACTTTTCTACAAGGTCTAGTACTTTTTCTCTAGTATCATTTGATACTCCTTTTTTATTATTTAGCACTAGGGATACTGTTGCTGGTGAGACCTTTGCAATTTCTGCTATCTCTCTTATGGTCATTCCAAATTCCCCCTTATTTTTTATAAACTCTATCCTTTATTGACTTAAATTAATACGTATATAGCCATGAAAATTATCGGAATGACCTATATTTATAAATTATATTTGTTTAAAGAATGGCGTGTTTGCTGGAGCATCAATAAGTTGTTTCAATTCATCATCTAGCTTTAATACAGATATTGAAAAACCTGCCATTTCAAGAGCTGTAGCATATTCTCCAACATAATATTTATGCACTGCTAAGCCTTTTTCAGCTAGATGTTGATTAATTCTGCGTGTTACAATATACTGCTCATCTAAAGAAGTTGCACCTAGTCCGTTTACCAATACAACAACTTCATCACCCTTTGCATGAGGTAAATCACCTAATATCTTTTCAAGCACTTCATCTACAATTTCATCTGCTTTAGCAAGTTTACCTGTTCTAATTCCTTTTTCTCCATGGATACCCATTCCAATTTCCATTTCATCCTCAGCAATGCTAAAACCAGCTTTGCCAACTCTAGGAACGATACAAGGAGTTAATGCAACACCCATAGTTCTAACATTACCAGCTGCTTTTTCTGCAACACGCTTAACTTCGTCTAAATTCATCATCTTATCTGCCGCTGCTCCTGCACATTTATATACAAGTACAATTCCAGCCACACCTCTTCTAGTGTTTGTGGCAGCAGTATCATCTGCAGATGCCACGTCATCACCAGCAACTACACTTTCAACTTTAATATCTTCTTCCATATCTGCCATCTCTGCAGCCATATCAAAATTGAATATATCTCCATTGTAATTTCCATAAATATATAATACACCCGCACCAGCATCAATAGCTTTAGTAACTTCTAACATTTGTTCTGCACTAGGCGATTGGAATACATCTCCTACAGAGCATCCATCTAACATTCCATCTCCTACATACCCTAAAAATAGCGGTAAATGCCCTGAGCCACCTCCAGTTGCAATGCCCACTTTGCCATCTTTCTTATTTGTAGTAATTAGACAATGTACATCGTCATTTGTATAAGTAATTTGGTCCTTATGAGCAATATATAAGCCCTCTAACATCTCTTTTACATAATCTACTGGTTCGTTTATAATCTTTTTCATTATTACACTCATCCTTTCTTATTATTAAACAAGTAAGTAAATATTTACTAAATTACACTAAACTTGTTTAGTTAGTATTTATAATAACATATAATTTTTATAAACACAAGTACTTTTTGTATAATTTTTATTTTAATTTTTTATAAATAATGCATATTTTATTAATATTTTATATTTTATTTTATTAATGTAGCTAAATTAAGTGAAATTAGCATAATAAATCGCATTTTAAGCTAATGTAATTACATTTTAAAGATATTATTTTAAAGCACTTAGACTAAACAAAACGGATCTAGTATTTGTAGCTGATAGAAGAAAAAAAGCTTATCTTAACATAATAGAAGTAAGGGATAATTGCGGCACAAGTTAAAATACTAAAAATAAAAGTGTCATTTTATGTAGATTAGAATAGAATAATATAAAATAACATTAGTGGAGTTGATACTATATTATGGAATTAGTTAGTACATTAAAATTTTGGGCAAACAATAGTTATGAACATATTGAAGTGCTACAAAATGCTTATAAAACAGTAGGGGCTACTTTACAACCATCTTTTCAACAAGAACTACAAATACTTTTTAATGCTTTTAAAAATATCGACAGTCAAATAGATAATGACAAGATACCAACAAATTTAGATAATCTATATCAATTATTTATGGATAATAATCAAGTTTTTATAGAATTATTAGAAAATCTAAAATTTGATGGATACAATGGTTATCCAGTATTATTTGAAACAGTACAACATTTTATTTATGAACAACTATATGCTATCCAAGTTCTAAGCAAAGGATATGCAAAAATGTATGAAGAACAATTATTTACTCTTGATTTTATATTAGGGCCAATAAAGATTCAAAAACAAAATATGTTCTCTACAACACTTAATACTAATGTAACAAGCTTAATCGGTGCCACCTACTTCTGGAGCTTAATTAGTGCAGAACATACTTCTATTATTGCAAATGTGTCTCCTATAGAATCCAATTTGCCAGTTATTACTACTGATTTATTAACTAAACTTAGATCAGCATTTAACCATGTTAATTATGCATTATCAAATATAGATAAAATTGCTGATGGCTTTATTAGTGTAGTTGACAATTTCTTACAATTGAATGACAGCTTTTTAATAATGTTAAATAATTTCAAAGTAGATGACAGTAAGTTTGTACCTAATTCAATAAAAAAAGATTTACCTCCATTATTTGATGGTGTATTAAACCATATTATCCATGAGCAAGAAAGAGCCGGCATACTGATTAATGCATTAAAACAAAATCTATAGCAGGTATACTAAGGAGTTATATCTAAATGATTAAATAGGAAAAATTCGAGATTGTTCGTACTTTTCAGGAGGCGAAGTTATGATATGTGCGAATTGTATGGCTATATATTGTATAATATCTATAACAACAGAGTTCCCAAATTGTTGATATGCTTGATTTCTATTTCCACATATTTTATAAGTATCTGGAAATCCCATAAGTCTCGCACATTCTATAGGGTGCAATCTACGATATTTTCCATTTATCATATATCCACCAGTTTTAGCAAATATACCACCCCCTTGTGCCGAAATGGTTATTGCTACTCCTTTAGTACTATATATTCGTTCACCTTGTCCTCCTTTATTTACTGTTCCTAATCGTATAGCCTTATTTCGATAGGTATTATCTTCTTTATCAGTTATAAAAATATCTGAACGATTAACATATAAATTGCTTGGAATAGCATCCTCAGGCATAAGAAAATCTTCAACATAATGATCCAATTTAAATGGCGTAGGAAAATCAAAATTATCAATGCCTAAATCTTTTCTAAAACAAACCATATATATTCGCTCTCGTTTTTGTGGAATTCCATAATGAGTTGCATTTAAAACTTTATAAAAGAAAGTATACCCCAAATCCTCTATTATTGATTTTACCACCTGTAAAGTTTTTCCACTGTCATGCGTTACAAAGTTCTTAACATTTTCCATAAACACTATAGAAGGTTTCTTATCCTTTACAATTCTTGCAACCTCAAAAAATGAAGTTCCCCTGCTATCCTCAAATCCTAACTTTTTTCCACTGATAGAAAATGCTTGACACGGAAATCCTGCACATAATATATCGTGGTCTGGGATAGATTTTGCATCTACTTTTGTTATATCTCCATCTGGATAATCCCCAAAATTATTATAGTACACTTGTGCTACTATTGTATCAATTTCGCTTGAATAAATACATTCAGCACCAAGGGATTCCAATGCAATCCTAAATCCGCCAAGCCCCGCAAATAAATCTATAAATTTCTTGCCTTTTAATATTTTACTATTTTTTACGTTAATCATTATTTTCTCCCATATAAACTTAATCTTGTTAAAGTATATTTATCCATAAATTATAAACCATTCAACTTTTGATGTCTACTGTTATATACCAATATCAGTCTTTCGTTTCTCTAGACATGTATATCTCCTAAACCAGCTCTCTTGTATTCTCTCTAAACATAACAATTTTACCTTATCTTCCATAAATACAAAAAATTCTACAAATACTGCATCATTTAAAAAATATCTTGTCAGGTGCATTTGATGGTAAATACCCTTAATAATATTAAAATTTGTATATACTTTATATGTAAGAAGTGAGGTTGTTTATAAGAATAAAGGTGGTTCCAGACAGAAAGGTGAGTACTACACCAAAAAATTATAGTCGTGATTTTTATATGTATCATGGGAAGCGTAGAAGCAGAAATTATTTCATCTTTGAGGAGTTTTTGATTAAGAATGGATTTAAAACACTTACCCATACTCTAATGAGCGATAAAAATATATTTAATATAAACCTAAAATTTGAGCGTGGCAAAAGTGATAACTTTAAAATTATATATGGTAATACCGAGGTCTTTGTTATAGCACCTTACTTTTCAGGGTTAAGTATGGAGGAGATTACTGGTATACTTAGATTTGCTCTAAAAAAACTACGGTTGCATTGTCAGGTCAATGTATATGATGATTATGGATATCTCATCAAATCATTTTATAAAGGGCGTTACGTGCGTCGTACCTTATGCATGATATCCATTATAGTTACCAGAATATCTGTTTTTAACTAGCTGTAAAAAAGATAGACAACCGACTATACACTGTCAATGTGCATTTTTACTGAAATAAATTTTCCATCTAGCCATAATGCCCCTAAATTTGGGTATACTCAACTACTAGGCTATTTTCAGAGCCTTGAGTACTGTATTTAGGGGTATTCCATCCTTAACTTGGTTATAAATCCACTCGTAAATTATGCACCTCTTGAATTATCTGAGCCACTTTATCAGTATCATAATTTAAAGTTGCCCTAATTAATTCCTGAGATTTTTTTACTAATACAGCTACTTCTCCAAAACAAGGGGACTTCAATGCCTTTTCAAATTCTTGCATTAATTCTTTATTAGGAATACTAAGCAAACCCTGATAGTAAGTTAAAAAACCTAAAGTTATCATTGCAGAATATACTTCTTCTCTAGTAGTCGGAAGTGCTTGGCCAGCCCGAAAATCATCAATATCATAAACTTCTACTTCTTCCCCAGCCACC
>MDJM01000015.1 GCA_001994995.1 Candidatus Parepulonipiscium sp. PG-Nuni2H_MBin01
CTGTTTTAGCTGAACTTAAATCTCATATTAGAGAGCCTACAAAACAATCAGTACCAAAAACACCAACAAAGACCATGGATAAATCACGTTAAGTATACTAGAATTACCAACAAGGGGGAATTTAATGAAAAATGAGAAGTACGCACAACTTTCAAAATTATATGAAGAAACAACAATAGGACTAACAAAAAGTGTTGAGGACTGGACTAACTTCCTAACTGTTATGGGGAACGTATACAAGTACCCATACCACGAGCAACTAATGATATACGCACAAAATCCTACAGCAACAGCTTGTGCCGAGTATGGTTTGTGGAATACAAGAATGAACAGATACGTTAAAAGAGGCTCAAAAGGAATTGCACTTATAGACCCATATTCTGATAAGGGAAATATTAAATATGTATTTGATGTGGCTGATACTGATGGTAAGCATGATGCCAAGACCCCGTATCTTTGGGAAATGCAAGACCATCATCACGACAACATTTTAGATATGTTAAAAGATAGATATGAGGTGACGGGAGATAGTTTAGAATCAGTCATTGATAGTATTGCAAATAAACTCTCAAAGGAGTATTATAATGATAACAGCTATTCACTCCAATATCTAATAGAAGGTACTTACTTAGAAGATTTAGATGAGGATAACATACGCCTAATACTTGAAAGTGCATTATCTGTTAGTATGTCATACACACTAATGAAAAGAATGGGGCTAGACGTATCGGAACAATTTGAACCAGAAGATTTTTTTCCAGTAATGGAAATCAATAGCCCATCAATTATCACCTCATTATGTACTGCACTTAGTGAGCAAACAGAACAAATTTTTAGAGATATAGGTAAAGAGATTGTAAAAACAGAAAGGGGATTAGAAAATGAGCGAATTAACTTACAGACAAGAGGGCGATTATCTAGTGCCGAACATACAACTGAGCAAGAAAGCCGATACACCCATCGGGAAATATGGGAGAATGAGAAAGGCGTATTTAATGGCACGCCACAAGCCACTGTTCAACCATTTATTTCTGAGCGACAAACTCCACTCTCACATACTGGAGATAGACCAGAAAGCCAACAGCCGAATGGAGCAACTGATGAGGGAATTGCAAGAGAAACAGAAAGCACCAGACAAAATGACACAGCAAATGGAATGGGTAGCATATCAGAATCAGATACAAGCACAGGCAGAGGAAATAGTGCTGACGGAGCTGATATACGGGTAACAGAAAACATAACGCAAATAAAGTTATTTCCATCAGAAGAAGAACAAATAAAAAATATAGCAGATAGGCAAAGTGAAATATCACAAAGTCCATCTGCTTTTTTATTGCCACAAAATGAGATTGACCATATACTTCAAAGAGGAAGTGTAGTTCAAAATAGTAGATTACGAATTTATCACTTGTATAACCAAGAGCTATCTTCTGATGAAATAATAAGTGCTTTAAAAAATGAGTATGGCACAGGTGGAGGCAGTCATAAATTTTTAGATGGGCAAACAGGAATGGTATCTTACTCAGCCTCAAAAGGTATCAATGTTGGGGTATTTGGCGTAGATGAAAGGTTTACATTGTCTTGGGGGCAAGTGGAAAAAGATATTAGAGCGTTAATCAATAACAATAACTACTTGACCGAACAAGAAAAGTTAGTATATGAGGAAGAACAACGTGCTACAGTAGGTATTGTTTCAGACACATTTAATAACACAGAAACTATAGTTGAGGTTGATGTACAAGAACCAGAAACATTACAAGAAGAACCCTCTACCCCACAAATGGAAATAAAAGAAAACTTCACTACAACCAATGATGAATTAGAAGTAGATGCTAAAAGCGAAGAATACAACGCCCCTAAAGCATTTAATAATGCAACACACGTTGAGCAACTTTTCAGCCAGATACAGTTTCCAGATACTATAGAATGGACGTGTAATCAAAGTAAAGTTGATAAGACTTTACGAACTATCGCTACTACAGCAGCCTATAATCTTTTAGAATTAAAAGAACAAATACTAAACTTGGGATTAACTCCTACTGATAAATTTATAAACGCTTGTTATTCACTACAATGGGGCAATGCAAAGGAGTTTATCTCAAAAGGTATTAGTCAAAAAACTACTCTATCTGAAGTAGTAGAAGAAAACCTAACAGACTTAGACATTTCTAATCAACATGTTGAGATAAAAGAAAACTTCCGTATAACTAATGATGAATTAGGAGTAGGTACTAAAAGTGAAAAATACAAGAACAATATCAATGCCATTAAAACACTACAACTACTGGAGAAAGAAAATAGGGAAGCAACCAATGAAGAAAAAGAAATACTTTCTAAATACGTTGGTTGGGGTGGACTTCCAGAAGTATTTGAAGAAAAGCATGTAGGTTATCAGCAACTAAAAATATTGTTAGATAAAGATGAGTATGTCAACGCTAGGTCTAGTGTCTTAAACGCCCATTATACTTCCCCTACTATCATTAAAGCCATTTATGAAACAATCGCCAATATGGGCTTTACTACTGGAAATATACTTGAACCTAGTTGTGGTGTGGGGAATTTCTTTGGATTGCTACCAGAAAGTATGGAAAAATCTAATCTCTATGGAGTTGAATTAGATTCCATAACTGGAAGAATTGCAAGTAAGTTATACCCTAATGCAAATATTGATATTATAGGCTTTGAGAAAATAAATTATCCAGATAGCTTTTTTGATGTTGCAATAGGTAATGTACCGTTTGGCGATTATAGTTTATCTGAAAAAAGATATGATAACCAACATTTTAAGATACATGACCACTTTTTCGCCAAAGCACTAGACAAGGTACGCCCAAATGGTGTTGTAGCTTTTGTAACCTCTAAAGGGACTATGGACAAACAAAATTGTAGTGTAAGAAAATATCTCGCACAAAGAGCTGATTTGTTAGGAGCTATAAGACTTCCTAACACAGCATTTAAGGCAAATGCTGGAACAGAAGTAACTTCAGATATTATCTTTTTGCAAAAAAGAGAGAACCCAATCGACCTAGACGTTGATTGGGTTCATTTAGGTTTAGATGATAACGAGATTTCAATGAATAGCTATTTTGTTGAAAATCCAGATATGATGCTAGGCACAATGACCATGCAAAGTGGCAGATTTGGACAAGAATCAGCTTGCATACCACATGAGGAGGGAACTTTAGAGGAACAACTACAGATGGCGATAAAAAAAATTAATGGTAAAATACCCGAAATAGAGTTTACAGAACAAGCAACAGCACAAGACAATGTATTTCCTGCCGACCCAAGTGTCAAAAACTTTTCTTATACATTGGTAGATAATGAGGTCTACTACAGGGAAAATTCTCGTATGATTAAGCCAGAAATGAACCAAACAGCATTAGAGCGTATTAAAGGTATGGTGAAAATCAGAAATAGTGTTAATGACCTTATACGCTATCAATTAGATGATTTTCCCGAAGATGTTATAAAAGGTGAACAAGACAAATTAAATGCTTTATATGACACATTTACAGCCAAATATGGGTTGATAAATAGTAGGGCTAACTCACTAGCGTTTAGTAATGACAACGCCTACTATTTACTATGCTCTCTTGAAGATGTAAATGAGGATGGTACACTAAAAGCAAAGGCTGATATGTTTACTAAAAGAACGATTAAGCAAGTAACACAGATAACATCAGTCGATACTCCATCAGAAGCACTAGCTGTATCCATTTCAGAAAAAGCTAGTATTGATATGGATTTAATGTCACAACTTACAGGAAAATCTGAACAGGAAATATATGAAACATTGCAAGGTGTGATATTTCTTAATCCTATGCATAGCTACAACAAAGATAGTGAGCCTAAATATATTACAGCTGACGAATATTTAAGTGGTAATGTACGAGAAAAGCTAGAGTGGGCAAGGCGTACCGAGCAACTACACCCTACTCAATATACTATTAATGTTGAGGCATTAGAAAAGGCACAACCCAAAGATTTAGACGCAAGTGAAATAGAAGTAAGACTTGGAGCTACTTGGATTAGTAAAGAATACATTGAGCAATTTATGTACGAAAAATTCCAAACGCCGTATAGGTTACAATCTAATTATGGTATTAGTGTTAAATTTGCCAATTATACAGGTGAATGGAGTGTCACTAGCAAAAATGCAGCTGGCTACAATGATGTTACATCAACTTCTACGTACGGGACTACTAGAGCCAATGCATACAAGATTTTAGAAGATAGTCTAAATCTTAGAGATGTTCGTATCTATGACACTATAAATGATATAGATGGCAAAGAAAAGAGAGTTCTAAATAAAAATGAAACTACACTTGCACAGCAAAAGCAACAAATGATTAAAGATGAGTTCAAGGAATGGATATTTGATGACCCAGAAAGACGACAAAAACTTGTAAGGTTATATAATGACAAATTTAATGCTACAAGACCTCGTGAGTATGATGGAAGTCATATCACTTTTGGTGGAATAAACCCAGAGATAAAACTAAGAGAACATCAAGTTAATGCTATAGCACATATTTTGTATGGAAATAATGTACTACTAGCACATGAAGTTGGTGCAGGAAAGTCATTTGAGATGATTGCAGGGGCAATGGAAAGTAAAAGGTTAGGGCTTTGTAATAAGCCACTTATGGCAGTTCCAAACCACCTCACAGAACAAATGGCAAGTGAATTTCTAAGATTATACCCAGCTGCCAATATCCTTGTAGCTACTAAAAAAGACTTTGAAACTAGAAACCGTAAGAAGTTTTGTGCAAGAATTGCTACAGGTGACTATGATTGCATTATTATGGGACATTCCCAATTTGAGAAAATACCAGTATCATTAGAAAGGCAAGAAAGGCTACTAGCTGAGCAAATAGACGAAATTACAAATGGCATTAAAGAGATAAAATCTAGTGGTGGTGAACAATTTACGGTGAAGCAATTAGAACGCACTAGAAAGGGGCTAGAAAAAAGACTAGAAAATCTTAGAGGGCTAGAACGTAAAGATAATGTAGTCAATTTTGAGCAACTTGGGGTAGATAAACTTATTGTTGATGAAGCCCACTCCTACAAAAATGGCTTTGTATTTACTAAGATGAGAAATGTTGCAGGGCTTGGGTCTAGTGAGAGCCAGAAATCAGCAGACATGTATATGAAATGTAGATATTTAGATGAAATAACAGGTGGAAAAGGCATTGTATTTGCAACTGGAACGCCTATTAGTAACTCAATGACTGAGATGTACGTAATGCAAAGATACCTACAATACAACACCTTAAAGGAAACAGGTCTACTCCATTTTGATTCTTGGGCATCTACTTTTGGTGAAACTCAAACATCAATAGAGCTTGCTCCAGAGGGTACAGGCTATAGAATGAGAAATAGGTTCTCTAAGTTTTTCAATCTTCCAGAACTAATGAATATGTTTAAGGAAGTTGCAGACATAAAGACTTCAGACCAACTTAACCTACCTACTCCAGAGATTATTTACGAAACTGTGGCAGCTAAACCAACAGAAATCCAAAAAGAAATAGTTGAGGAACTATCAAAGCGTGCAGCCGAGGTACAAAATGGAAAAGTAGACCCCTCCGTTGACAATATGTTAAAGATAACTAATGACGGTAGAAAGTTAGGCTTAGACCAAAGAACAATTAATCCAATGCTACCAGATGAGGACTCAAGCAAAGTTAATTTGTGTGTTGATAATATTTTTAATATTTGGGAAAAAACTCAAGAAGATAAATTAACCCAACTACTCTTTTGTGATTTGTCTACTCCAAAAGGAAAGACAAATGAAACTGCGAAGATTTCCAAATCATCAAATGTAGGTATAAATGGTGTAGACATAAACGCACTAGAAAATGCTATTGCACTTAATGAGAATACAGAAAAACCCTTTAATGTGTATGATGACATTAAAACAAAACTAATTGAAAAAGGAGTTCCAGAAAAGGAAATTGCTTTCATACATGATGCTAAAACAGAAGTCCAGAAGAAAGAATTATTTGCTAAAGTTAGAAATGGAGATGTACGTTTATTATTAGGAAGTACCTCAAAATGTGGGGCTGGAACTAACATTCAAGATAGGCTAGTTGCAATGCATGACCTTGACGCTCCTTGGAGACCGGGGGAGGAGGGTCGTACTGAAAGGTGCATTTATTCATTGTGTAGTAAACAACTAAAAAATAATAGAACAGACAACGGAATACCATAAAAACAATATGGCGATACAACAGATTTTAGCATAGGAAAGACTTACTCTTTCCTATGCTAAAGAAAGTCATAAATTACTATTATAGAACTATGTCTTTTAATATTTTAGCAAATTCTTCAGGCGTTTCTGGACAACCATTTTCCACCCAATCTTTTAATAGCCCATGTAAACCATATACCAAGAAGTCAAATGAATATTTGAACTGTATAGCATCAAATCCATCTTTTTGCTGAGCTTTGCTCAACTCTTCTTCATATTGAAACTGATTACGTTCTTTTATTAAACTTAGAAGTAAGTTAGTATGAAAAAACTCTCTATAAAATACTTGGTACTCATAAACTTTAGTTAATGCCCTAATATCAATCATATCTCTTATAACATCAGCTTCAATTTCAGCACATAGTTCTCTTTCTATAGTTTCAAATAAATCATATATATCTTTGTAGTGCCTATAAAAAGTTGCTCTGTTTATATCTGCCTCAGCACATAATGCCTTTACACTTATTTCCTCTATATGAGATTGATGTAATAGTTTAAAAAATGATTCCTTAATAATTTGTTTAGTATACTGAATTCGTCTATCAGATGCCATGATAATTGCCTCCTATGCAACACATATCATAGTAGTGTTGATTATATTACATTAAAAAAATATTGATGCTTGAAATTAGTCTAACACTTGAATTATACTATATATGTGAAAATAAAGCAACACATGTTGTATAGATGAAGAAGAAAGGTGAATAGTTATGAAGATATTATATTTTACCGCTACAGGTAACAGTTTATATGTAGCAAAATCTTTAGGTGGAGAGTTACTTTCTATTCCACAAATGATAAAAGAAGGAAGATACGAGTTTAATGATGATAAAATAGGGGTTGTTTTTCCTCTATATGAATGGTCTGTATGTTCGTATGTTGCAGAATTTCTGAAAAAAGCAACCTTTCATACTGATTATTTGTTTGCCATTGCAACATATGGAATTTTTGCAGGAGGTGTAGCATCTCATGTAGAACAATTAGGAGAAGAGCATGGTTATAAATTTTCCTATATCAATAAAATTAAAATGGTAGACAACTTTTTGCCAACATTTAGTATGAAAAAAGAAATCGAGAATGAACACAAGAAGAATATCGAGGAGCAAATTGCAGCTGTAAGAAAAGATATAGAAAATAGTAAAGAGTTTGTTATTACAGAGGCAGCTGTCAGAAGAAAAATGACCCAAGGCATGGTTAAGAGAGAGGAAAAGCAAAAAGATAAAACGGGCGATAAAGGTATTAAAAAAGTTGTTAGAATTGAGGAGTCTTGTACTAAATGTGGAGTGTGTACAAAGGTTTGTGCTGTAAATAACATCAACCTTGACAAGGAGAGTGGTGAAATATCCTTTGAAAATAAATGTTTTAGTTGTTATGCCTGTATACAAAATTGTCCATCAAATGCTATTCATATAAAAACTGAACGAGATGATAGTAGGTTTAGAAATAGCCATATTACGTTAGCAGAGATTATTAAATCCAATAATTGACGCATACTCAAAGGGAGGAGTAGGTATGGAATATAGAAAAATAGCAAAAGAAGGTGCAGAAGTATCATTATTAGGATATGGGTGCATGCGTTTTCCAACTAAAGGCAGGGGCATAGACAAAGAACTAGCATTTTCACAAATGAAATTAGCATTTGATAACGGAGTTAATTATTATGATACAGCCTATCCGTATCATGCTGGAAAAAGTGAAGTTATATTAGGTGAATTTATAAAGAAATACAACATTCGTGATAAAATATTTATTGCTGATAAATTACCAACTTTTTTGGTAACTAAAGCTGAGCAAATCAATAAATATTTTGATACACAGCTAAAAAGACTAGATACAACTTATATAGATTATTATCTAATGCATATGTTAACAAGTATCTCAGACTGGGAGAAGTTAAAATCATTAGGTATATTAGAATTCATAGATAAAAAGAAGAAGAATGGACAGATTAAGCATATTGGATTTTCCTTTCATGGGAAGCCCGATGAATTTATTAAGATATTAGAGGATTATCCTTGGGAGTTTTGTCAAATTCAATATAATTATTTGGATGAAAACAATCAAGCTGGCAAAGCTGGACTTAAAAGAGCCGAAGCACTAGGAATAGGTGTAGTGGTTATGGAACCTTTAAGAGGTGGCTCGTTAGCTGCAAAAGCCCCAGATAAGGTAAAGGAGATTTTTAAGTCCTATAAGCAGCAACGAAGTGCAGCATATTGGGGGCTGCGTTTTGTAATGAACCATCAAGGAGTAGGAACTGTTTTAAGTGGAATGAATGTTATAGAGCATATTAAGGACAATATTGATGTGGCATCTCATACATCTATAAATTCGATGAGCAAGGAAGAGCATGATATAATTAATCAGGTAAAGAAAGTATATGCTGACCTTATGAAAGTCCCATGTACAGGTTGTAATTATTGTATGCCATGTCCGTTTGGAGTGGACATTCCAACAACATTTAGTGAATATAATAGCATATATTTTTTTAATAGCCCGCTATTTTATAAATTTCAGTACATGGCAAGAGCTGAAGGCATGGTAGGTGGGGGCAAAGCTGGGGCAGATTTATGCGTGAATTGCAAAAAATGTATGAAACATTGTCCACAAGATATTGCTATACCAACTAAACTTAGTGAGGCACATAAAAATCTTAACAACAAGCCTATTAGAGCAGTTCTAAAAATAGGTGCAAAAGTTATGAACAGAAAGAAAAAATCTTAGACATACTCTTTGTGTCACTAGACGACGGGAGAAAACAAATAGAAATAATAACGGAGAAAGAGGGTCATGAAACACGACTCCCTTTCTTTTTTGCGTACATAGCAATTACAATAGGCTTAGACTATAATTAAAGTTTTATCAAATTAAGTGAAATAGACCTGTCACCTTTAATGCATATATTGACACGTATTGTAGTTTGTTATGTGAAGATTTATAGGTATAATATTATATAAATAAATTAAATATAAGGAGTAACATTATGGGGAGAAATAAATTATTGCTTGAAGAGAAAACTAAGAATAAAGACTTAAGTGGAAAAATTTATATTGTAACAGGTGCAAACTCAGGAGTTGGACTGGAAACTACAAGACAACTTATTAAACAAGGAGCTACTGTAATTATGGCATGCCGTAGAGTAGATGCTGGAAAACAAGTGGCTGAGAGTTTTAGTAATTTAAAAGGTAAGGCCAGTGTGTTAAAACTGGATTTATCCGACTTAAACTCGGTAAGAACATTTGTGAAAGAATTTTTGTCGAAGTATGATAAGTTAGATGGGATCGATTGTAATGCAGGGGCTGTAATTATGGGTACTAAAGCAATATATACAGTAGATGACTTGGAAATGACAATGGCAATATCTTATTTTGGACATTTTTTATTAGTAGAGTTATTACTTGATATATTAAAGCAAAGTATAGATGGGAGAATTGTGATGTTATCATCCTGTGTGCATGCTGGGAACGAAAAAAATCGTCCTTATGTACATTTTGATGATATGAACTATAAATTGAGAAAGTATAATGCCATGAATGCATATTGTGAGGCCAAAGTGGCCAGTGTTCTATATGTGGTAGAGTTGGCTAATAGACTAAAAGATACAAATGTTACTGCGTATTCAGTTCACCCAGGCTGGGCAAGGTCTAATTTTGGAAAAGGCAATACTTTTATGCGAGTGTTAAGTCCTGTTATGGCACCATTTATTCGCTCTATGACTGATTCAAATGAAGAATCTGCACAAACTTCTCTCTATTGCCTAATTTCTGATGAAGCATGTAGATATTCAGGAAGTTTCTTTAGTCAGAGTTCAGTTTTATATAGTGATAAATATTGTAAAGATGGAGGGTGGCCACTAAAATCACCAAATCCAAATGCCACAGATGAGAAAAAAGCAAATGAATTAGTTAAGCTGACTTATAAAATAGTTGGTTTATAATACAAGGGGGAATGGTTATGTTTTATAATATAAATCTGGAGCCAGAGCATCTAAAGCTGTTCAATATGCTAGATATAGAGTTGGAAACTATACTTAGGAGAGTAGGCATATATAGACAAGATTTAGAATCTAATCATTTTCAAATAAGCGAAAAACAGTTTAGAGATATTATCAGCATTTTAGATAAATATATGGATGATGACTTTATATTAGGATTTTCAAAAACATCTGACGCTACAAAATTTAATCCAGAGCTATTTGTAGGATATTGTGCTGAGAA
This sequence comes from Candidatus Parepulonipiscium sp. PG-Nuni2H_MBin01, assembly GCA_001994995.1. Taxonomy (GTDB): domain Bacteria; phylum Bacillota; class Clostridia; order Lachnospirales; family Cellulosilyticaceae; genus Parepulonipiscium; species Parepulonipiscium primum. The sequence continues at coordinate 10,471 of MDJM01000015.1, forward strand.
TGGACTTGAGTGTATAAGAAGAATAGCCAAGTATAAAAAAATCATTGCACCAGTGAAATTAACGGTATTAGAAGATAAAGAAAGTGTGAGTATTATGTGTGGATATGAAGAGGGGGAAGTAATTCCAAAGGGAATGTACCTCCATGTTCAAATATGTATTTTATCTATTATTCGTATGGCTACAGGCAAAAATAACATAAATCCAATTAAGGTAATCTGTGCAGATAAAGTTTCAAAGAGCATTAGTGAATATTTAGGGGAAACACCCCATATTGTGGAAGGTATAAATCAGATTACATTTAGTAAGGATGACCTTATGATACCATTTTTATCGAAAAACAATATGATGTGGTGTTACTTAGAAAAAGAATTAAATGAGCGATTACGTGAATTAGACACAGATAAAAGTTTTTCATCACTAGTGCGTAAGATTTTGATAGAATCTTTGCCAAAAGGTATATGTGATGCTGATAAAATTGCTACTGAGCTAGGAGTTAGTAAAAGAACACTTCAAAGACGGTTAAGTAATGAAAATACAACTTTTAATAAACAACTTAATCATACAAGAGAATTAATGGTTAGAAATTATCTGAATTTAGGAATGAGCGTAGAGGATATTACCTTTTTAGTAAATTATGCAGAACCTAAGGTATTAGCAAGAGCTTTTAAGTCATGGACAGGCATGAGTATTAGTGAGCTAAAAAAATCTACAGTGTCTAAAAAATAATCTGTGGCGTGATTACTATAGAATAGTACGATTAATGCAAAATGTGGCGTGAATTATGGTAGTATAAATTTTCAAAAAGTACAAATTATATTAGTAATTTATGGAGGTAATTATGGAAAATAAATTTGCAACAGTAGCTTTAGTACAATCGCAAAAGAAGCAATCGGATGATATAACTACAGAAGAAGTCAAGAATATGGTAAGAGAAACCGTAAAACTTGCAGGGGGATTATCCTTTATCAAAGATGGGCAAACGGTGGTCTTAAAACCAAATCTTATTTCAACTAGGGCGATAACAGGTCAAATTGCCCCAATGAGAATGGCTATGCCATATGCAGATGCGTATAAAGATGATAGTAAGATTATTCCCAAAGAAGCAAACGGTATCACATCAGATTATAGGATTGCGATGGAGCTTGCAACTATGATTAGAGAAGTTAATCCAAGTGGTAAACTTTATATTATGGAGTCTAGTGGAGATGGCTCAACCACTAAAAACTTAGAGCTTATGGGTTATGTTAAGGCAAATTTTCCTCAAGTAGATGAAATAATTTCACTAGATTATACAGGAGATACTTATAGGAATGTCAATGCTTCTGATATAGTTGGGATAGATGCCCCTAAAGACCAGAAATATAAAAAGCTTGCTAGTTGGATGAATAATAAATACTACTTTGATAAAAAGTACTATGAGTCTGATGTAGTTATCTCTCTAACGTGTCTAAAAAATCACCAGAATGCAGGGTTTACAGGTGGCATTAAAAACATTGCAATAGGGGTTATGCCACAACAAATTTATAGGAGTTTTAAAAATGGTACAGTAAATAGAGGGATGGCTATTTCTCATGAGTTTTATGCACTAGGTAACTTTATGCATGACTATTATGCATTAAAGCCAGCTGATTTTGTATTTGTAGACGGGTTGTCTGGGCTTGCATATGGACCTGCTTGCCAAGGGGCACCAAGTTATAATGCGGCTAAGATGAATATGCGACTAATGATGGCATCAAAAGATATAATTGCAAATGATACGATAGGAGCTTTAATTGTTGGGGTAAATCCACGTTCTATGTTGTACATGAAATCCCTTGCAGACAAAGGAATTGGCACAACTGACCTAACCCGCATAATAGTGAAAGGAAATATTCGTGTAGACCAAATCAAAAAACCATTTCCAACACCAAGTGGTCTACTAGGTACAGTTTTCAAAATTCCAGATGGCGTATTTTATGCTAACTATAACGCTCCAAAGGCTGAACTAAAATCAGTAATTGTAGAAGATGGTAAGCTAAAGGCTACCTTAAATGTGGGATCAGAAGTTATCAAAGTGGAAATATATAATGGGTCAGAATTGGTTGATGTTATAACGAATAATTTTTCGTTAATAGATATAGAATTTAGTGGTTCTAGCGGGACGCTAATTGCTTATGATGACTTATTAAATGCAACCGTATTAACATTTTAGATAGGGGGGTGAAGATATGGAGAAAATACAAAAATCCCAACTAATTATGTTTGCTCTTACAATTATTATAATAGGAATATCGTATGGCATTAATCCAGAAGTCTATGCACTCGAATTATATGGATTGCAAGTGGTAGGTAATATGGTTTATATATTTAGGACATTATGCGGAGTTTATTTAGGATTAGGAATATTTTGGATATACACAGCAATTAGTAAACAATTTATATGGGGTCTAGTAGTAGAATGTTTCTTTGTTGGTGGAGCGATTTTGGGTCGCCTAAGCAGTATATTGTTAGACGGATTTCCAAATAATTTCTTTTTGCAATTTTTTCTATTTGGAGAGGTATTCTTTTTAATAGTAGCATTATTTTTGCTTAATAAAGCTAGGGGGGCAAAATAATAGAGCCGACAACGCAATCCCATAAATATAGTAATGAAGAAAGGATGTAATGAAACACGACACCTTTCTTTTTTTCGTACATAGCAGTTACATAGTAGCCATATCTTGGGCTACTTTAATTATGTCCTCAGAGTATGCTGTTTTAAGAGCCTCTATGCTAGTTAGCCC
>MDJM01000016.1 GCA_001994995.1 Candidatus Parepulonipiscium sp. PG-Nuni2H_MBin01
AAATATAGTTCTTAAGTATACGTACGTTTTTCCTGTACCTGTTTCCATTTCTACGTCAAATGTATACTGTCTTAGTTCCTTGCTGGGCACTATTTTATTACGCTCCTGCACTTCCCTCAAATTCTCTAAAATTTCCTCGTTGTCTAACTCCAGCTTGTTCCCTACCCCTATTGACATTGTTTTGCCTTCCCCTATGTTTTCAATTGCTACTGTAAATAGCGCCCTCTTATGTGCTTGTCCTTTGAATAAATCTGTTACTGCTTTTATTGCTTCTTTCTGATATTGCAACGTAGCATCAAATTTTATTTTCATTATTCACCTTCCTTAATTTATCTAAGTAATGACAGTTAGCATTAATATCCAGTAATTTAATTAAATCCTGTGGAACAAACTGATATTTTAAGCCAATTTTAAAAGTTACATTGCTAGAATAACCTATATCCAAATGATGTAATGGATGCATCTCAACATTTTCTCGTAGAGGGTCATAATCATATCTTATATATCCACTCTCAAACGTCAGCAAAAATAATAGTATGTTCCAGTAACTAGACATCTCTTCTTCTATTTCAAAATCACTCATAGCATCCATAAAAATATCTATCAAATCTTCTATTGAATTATAGATATCCTTGATATTACTCAATATACTTGATAAAACTGCTATTGTTTTGCTATCAATATTTTGCCCATTATAACTAAAATAAACTTTTTCATCTTTCTCATACACATAGAAAGGTAATTGGAATGAATGAATTTTTTCCTTTTCTCCATAAATAATCCTACTCATTTTATCTATATAGATTATAATATTTGCTTGTTCCGAGTCTGTGGAAGGGGTTAAAGTAAAGTTAAAAGAATAACGCATAACTTCTAAGAGGACCCAAATTACGTCCTCTTTAGTTCTAATAGCTGGAAATTTATCATACAAACATTTACTTAAGGGTAAATAATATTGTTTCATATATCAATTCCTTTCCAAGTGTTTTTCAATGGCGTCTTCTGTATAAGCCTTAATCTCATTTTCCTCTTTATCAGGCTCTTTAAATTTGATAGTAACGTAACCTTGGATAGCCTCTCTTTCCTTTGGATCTAAAGTTGGATATTTCGAAAATACTTCATTTATAACATCTTCCAAAGAACGGTGTTGCTGATTGGCTTGGATTTTAATGTTATCATAAAGAGCTTGCTTTTCTTGCTTACTAGGTTCTTGCACATGAATAAACCCGTTAGTATTAATAAAATTAATAGCATTTTGGTATCTGCCTATAAAGTCGGTATTAATATCATTAACTACCAGATACGAAGTTAAAAACGAACGAGTTAGCATCATATAAATTGCATTTCGTTGCGTAATATCCCTATTAATCTTGCTTACCTCAACACCTATTACAAAAGGAAATTCTAAACCTTTAACATTATTTATATTACTGATAAATATAGCATCTTTCTCCCTCGTCTTTACATCATAACCCTTACATACATTCCATTGATATTCTTGGGCTAAAAAATATTCTACTTGATTAGCTAAGTTATAAATAATATCTGAAGTTCTATTAAATATTATAGCAATATCTTCCGGTTTAACTGTAGGGTTATTCTGTTTGATTTTCTTAATACATGCCATTATATTATCCCCTATTTGAGTTCGCGGCGACGCTATAAGCTCCATACTATTTATGTCTTCAGAATTATCCTCATCAAACCTTCTAATATTATTTCTACTAAAAGTAATGTTGTTGCCATTCCTACTAAATTTATACCCACATGCTGACCATCCCTCATCTTCTAACCATCTGATTACAGGCCTTTCATATAGTCCCATGCCCACTGCATGTGCAAACATTAACGTTTTTGGATCAGTGCGGTAACATTTGTCCAGTAAATAATCGCAATCAATTTGTTGTTCATTTATGTTATCAAAAATATTTTGGAAAATGTCCCCTGCTAAATATACTTTATTACTGGCCACTTTTTTGCATAGATTAATAAAATTTACCCCGAAGTCCTGCCCCTCATCCACAAATATATAGTCAAAACAAGGACTAATATTTTCGATTTGCTCTAACTCTTCAATTGCAGTACCACACAAAGATTCAAACGAGGGACCCGTGTCCATATAGCGGTTAAAGGTTAATCCATAATAGCTACAAATATAACTATATAACCCAGAATTTTCGTCTCTTCTAGAACCCCAACTATTAAATACCCATAAACGATTTTCCCACTCGATTTGTTCTTGAACTTTCATAAAATCAAAAAACTTCGGTACTCTAGTCTTTAAATCTGTAGCAAGAATTCTATTATGACATGTAAACGCAATTTTACTGTCTTTCTTATTTACATAAGTTTCTTTAAGTTTATGAAGTAACAATTCCGTTTTACCAGTGCCCGCCAACCCTTGTATTTTCACCAAGTCTTTATCCACTTCACCATAAATAAATCTACTTTGCATCCCATCAAATAGTATAATCTTTTGCTTAACTCTATCTAATAAAGTCTGCGGAATATTTGCCCCTACTCGCTCAACATCGTTAATACTGCCCGTTAATAGTGATATTAATAAGTTAGCTTGTTTGGCAATAGTATTATCTGTTAGTTTAATATTATTTAAAAATTTTTCTACATTCATTAAATCTTCAGAGTACTCAGCTACCTCTAAACAGCTCGATTGCCAATCTTTTTTTCTGCCTAGTATTTCATTATATTTAAATGTTTTTACCAAATAACTTAATACATCTTTCCAGTCATCATAAAAATCCTCGAAGTCATCTGGTACATTACCATAATTAAGCGTTACTATTTTGTGATTAGGTATTAATATTGTTATGACAAAATCATATATACCATCGTACTTACTCTCCTCTACCCCTAAGGCAGTCTTGATTATATAAATTGGTTCGGATTGATTCTTGGAATATTGCTCTAACGAATTTATAAACTCAGCTAATAGACCCGTTCTATCCACATCACAATAAAATAAATTATTATCCATTGAGAAATCTCCTTTCTACTTTGCAACTGTAGTATTACCACCTTTAAGAAATTACGCTTATACATCCATTATATTATTACTTCTAGAGTTATATAACGCCTTCGGTGGCAAACCTTTGTCATATATAGTATTCCCACATCAAATCAGTTTTAAGCAAAACTATACTGCTGATTAAGTTCAAATATAGTTCTTAAGTATACGTACGTTTTTCCTGTACCTGTTTCCATTTCTACGTCAAATGTATACTGTCTTAGTTCCTTGCTGGGCACT